>NZ_JAMBDM010000006.1:0-403399 GCF_025142895.1 Paenibacillus sp. p3-SID867 | reverse complement strand
AACAAGGAGTTATACCCAAGAGCAAACCACCCGTTGGACGGGTGATCATGATTTCGCGCGTTTCACGCACTCAACTTGGCTAAAGCCATAAAATAAAAAAACTCCTGTATAACCAGGAGTTAGTTATCGGATTGAAATGTTGACTCAAAAGAATCGTATAGGAAGATAGGTATCTTTAGTAATGTTCATTCTTTATTTCCGATACAACTCTTTAAGGATGTTTAATCCTTTTAATTGGCTATCTTCATCCTGCTGCAATAGCAGCGAATTAATTTCAAGTATGATCTCATTATCTTGTTTACTTAATGACATAAAGTCAAAGAAGTCGATGTTTAGCGCTATTGTAATTTTCTCGAGGGTTTGTACGGTGAAATTGCCTTCTCCTCTTTCCAGCCTGCCTATATAGCTAAACGAGGACCCGATTTTTTCGGCAAGCTCCTCTTGAGTTAAGTTCTGGTTTTTTCTTATTTCTCGTATAGCAATTCCCAATCTCTCTGCAACCGATTTATCCATATATGTATCGACTCCTCTTATATATGAAGTGTAGACAAAAGGTAGTTAATATTGGAGTCACTAAAAGTTCCATTATTTATTAATTATTGTCCTTAAAAGTTTCATGTGTGAAATTGTAAATATATTCTAGTATGGCGAGTGATTGCAAAAGGTATTCTTTTAGCAAAGTGAGTTATGTGTGCAATACTAACTTTAAGCATTAATTGACAGGTGTTGGACTCATTTATACTATTACTATAGAGTCATACTAAATTATAGATGTTCCGAACTCGGATATTCTTATTGGAGGTTGTTGAATTGATACATACAACCACGATACGATCAGAATTGGATTTTCACTTGAAAAAGACGGGATTAACTATAAATCAATTTTCGGAACTATCAAAAATAAACTCTGGGACGTTAAGCACTATTATTAAGGGTGTACGCCCTATTTCTATGCAGCAATTAGATCGAATGGTAGCGGCGATGGGACTTCCCGAAGGCAGCTTTTATGAGCTGTATGCGGATGAATGTTTTGCTTATCCGCTGAATTGGAGAAGACTAAAGCCGTTTTTGTACCGCTGTGCCGAACTGGATAAGCTGGAGTTAATTCAGAAGGTTGTTCGATTTATGACGGATAACCTAGCTTATGTGCCGATGCTTTTTGACACAGCAGAGGATTTGTTTCATCAGGGTAAAAATTCATCTGCCGCAATTATGTACGAATCAGTAGCTGAATGTGAGAAATATCAACATTCTGAACGGTTAGCTCTATGTCATTACCGATTGTTTACAATCTCGTTAGGTCATGATCAGGAAAAAAACCTTCGGGCAGCCACCAAATTTGAGGAATTTGTCGAACGTTTAGATGAAGTGGATCAGCTTGATGCACTAAAAGATTTGGCCAATGTATTCTGCTCTCTGCGCCATTGGAGTAAGGTTGAAATGTTGGCTAAAGAAATGGGGCGAAAGGCAAAAATTCAATATGCTTTTAAATATGAAGGCATTCGCTATCATCATGATAAAGAACCCCAAAAGCCATTGTTTCTATATATTATTTATTCATATTTGATGTGTTCAGCTGTCTGTGATGAGCGTGGCGATTATGAGCAGGCATTACGATATGTGGCGTTATATTCTGACTTGAGCTGGGTTAAAGAGGTCTCGGAAGAAGCACTTGCAATTAAGGATAATTTTAAAATGTGGGCTATAGCGAATACATATTTATATAAGGTAATGATGGGTGATTTTGAAATTATTGATGAATATGTGGAATTTATTGAAACGAAAGAAGATGAGATTCTGCCTGCGTTAACCAAGATTGTTCAAGCTGCTAATCGTTTTCAATTCAATATAGATCATGTTCTACTAAAGTTTGAAGATCATATTTTGTCATTAAATCAAAAGGACAACGGCACATATAATTATTTAGTAAGGGCAGAGCGATATGTGCGATTTCAGGCTGAATTGTCACGTTATTATTTTATAAAAGGAAGATATGATGAGGGAGCTAAATCTGCTTTGGATGGGCTTGCGTCCGCTATTGAAATTCGCAATGAAAACGCGACACTGCAATGTGTAAAATTATTTGAACAGTTCAGACATGGAGTATCTGATGCAGCTCAGCAACGATACAATGATTTATGGGAACAGTTGGAGTACCGTGGCCTTTACGGTTGGTAATTCCCATGAGGTAATTTGGTGGGTATAGTAGAGTCCTTGGACTAAAAGCACATAAATGGATGATAATAAAAACCAAGCATTCACAGGGTTTGCCCCTAAATGCTTGGTTTTTTTCTGTTCATTATTTCAGCGGCTTCTCCAACTGTTCTTGCACCCAGATAGGATCATATTCATGGGTCCAGGTTGCCCCGCCCACCTCAACAAAACACAACCCCAACCCAAAAAAACAAAGAGGCTGTCATGGCATAACTTCTATAATGGAGGTTATTAGACGGTTCTGGCCGATGGCCGGCCAGCGAGGAGGGCGTGTATGAAGCGGGACGAATACATGGATGGGGCAGGACTTATGCAGGAAAGGTCCAATGTTCTCGCAAGCAATAAGCTGGTAAATGATCATGATCGTAGCCGTCGGATAGACTGGTGGCGGGAAGCTCGCTTTGGGTTATTTGTACATTGGGGGCCTTATTCGATGCTGGGCGGGAAGTGGAACGGCCAACAGGTGGATGCGAATTATGCGGAGCATATCCAGCTCAGGGGGAAGATTCCGGTGGCCGAGTATGCGGAGGCAGCGGCCGGGATGAACCCGGAGGCTTTTGATGCGCATGAATGGGTAGCGCTGGCCAAGCGGTCCGGGGCAAAATATATGATCGTGACGGCCAAGCATCATGATGGGTTTGCGATGTACGATTCCAAGGTCAGCGAGTATTCGATTACTCGCCACGCTCATTTTCCAAGGGATCCGCTCAAGGAGCTGGCAGAGGTCTGCGAAGCGGAGGGGATTCGCCTTGGAATCTACTACTCCCATGCCATGGATTGGCATCATCCCGATTCGCAGGGGAACACGCTGGATTATCCGGGGAATATCGGCGCGTGGGATGTGCTGGAGGAATGGATCGACGATGACGATAAGCGGGAACGATTTGAGCGTTACCTTCACGAGAAAGCGCTTCCTCAAGTAGAGGAGCTGCTGACCGATTACGGTCCGATTGGTTTGATGTGGTTTGATTGCGGTCATAAGATCAGCGACGAACATGCCGTGTGGTTCCATGATCGGGTACGCCGGCTGCAGCCGGATTGCTTGATTAACAAGCGGCTGCGGGATGACCGGTTTGCGGATTACGGCAATCCGCATGATAACCAGCTCCGGTTCCATCCAGTGCAGTCGGACTGGGAATCGATTCATACGCTGAATGATTCCTGGGGGTTCCGTTATGACGATGACAACTGGAAGAGTCCGGATGAACTGATCGAACAGCTGCTCCGCGTGGCAGCTGCGAACGGCAATCTGGTACTGAATATCGGGCCGCTCGGAAGCGGAGCGATTGACGGTACGTCGAGACGCCTGCTAGAGACGGTGGGCGGCTTTTTGGAGCGGAACGGCGAAGCGATATACGGCACGAGCGGCAGTCCGATCGGTACGCCGCAGTGGGGTTATTGCACATGGAAGCCGGATGAGAATCTCTTGTACCTGCTGGTGAGAGAATGGCCGCAGGATGGTTTACTGGTACTGCCCGGTCTCGCTAGCGGAGTTCAATATGCGAGACCTATCGGAACGAAGACGAAGGAAGATAACTTGCCGATCCGGCGGGTTGGACCGTGGGACTGGCAGATTGATGTGCGTTCGGTATCTCAGGACGCTTATGCGACTGTGTTTGAGCTGAAGCTGAATGGGGAGCTGGAGAGCAACCAGACCCCTAGGTTTATAAATCATATGGCGAATACGTTCTGGGCTTATGATGGTGTTATCGAGGGCGATGGCCTGCGATACGATAATGGAAAACGTGGTCATGACGGCGTGACCAGTTGGACCACTCCTTCTGCGGCTGTTCAATGGACGTTTCGATCGGAGGAAGAGACGCCGATTCTCTGCCGGGTCATGGTCACTTATTCAGCAGGAGCCGATCAGGCCGGTGGACGGTTTGAATTGTCCCTGGATGAACGGAAGCACGCTTATACCGTTTGCGATACGGGTGGCGACGGATGCTGGAGAGAATTTGAAATGGGTCAACTGACCATTCTCTCGGCAGGCGTACACCGTCTTGAAGTACGGGGGCTATCGCTGGTATCGGATTCCTTAATGAATTTGCGCAAGGTTACGCTACTACCCGTGAAGAGGAGTGAGGATTCATGAACATCGTATTTGATCCTGCACCGGTTGCAGGAGGCTTTCGAATGCCGGGTTATTGGATATGGTGCGGCAGCGTCATCAAGGGTGAGGACGGACGGTACCATATGTTTGCTTCACGCTGGCCGAAATCCTTGCCCATGCATCCCGGCTGGCTTGCGGCCTCGGAGATCGTCCGTGCGGTCTCCGACCATCCTGCCGGACCGTATGTATACGAGGAGACGGTGCTCGGGGCTAGATCGCCGGCCTATTGGGACGGATGCAGCGTGCACAATCCGCATATCGTGAAGGTGGACGGCACGTACGTGCTTTATTATATGGGCACGACGTTCCCGTTCCGGCTGCCTGACGAAGAGGAGGCGCTGCTGCCGAATGATCCGCTGGCCGCAGTTGCCAGGGCCAACAAACGGATCGGAGTGGCGACTGCCCCTTCCGTAACCGGTCCGTGGGCTCGAAGGGATCATCCGGTTCTGCTGCCGCGTCCGAATCATTTTGACAGCTTCTTGGTATCTAATCCGGCCCCCTGTGTTCATGAGGACGGTTCGGTGAAGCTTATCTATAAATCTCGTCCCTATGAAGGGCATTCCTATGGCAACATGCAGTTGGGCTTGGCCTGCTCGGAATCGGTTTACGGGCCTTACGTTCGTCAGCCTGAACCGCTGTTCAATCCAGCCATTCATATTGAAGATCCCTTCGTTTGGCGCACGGCTCGCGGGTACGAGATGATGGCCAAGGACATGGACGGCTCCATCTGTGGGGAGCGCTATAGTGGAGTCCATGCTTGGTCGGCGAACGGGGAACAGTGGAAGATGACAACCAAACCAGGGGAACCCGTATACTCTCGCAGAGTACGGTGGGACGATGGAACGGAACGGTTGATGGGCAACCTGGAACGGCCGTTTTTGCTCATGGAGGACGGTCGTCCGGCCTGGATGTTTGCCGCGACTTCGGACGGGAGCCGCGGGTTTTACGATTGTACGGAGACCTGGAATATGGCGATTCCGATTCGGGAGATCGTGGAGAACGATAAGTAGTTGTTATCCGTATCCGATACGGAGCATCACATAAAAAGAACCTGAAGCGTGTTCTTGTATCTCATGATGCGCTATTTAGGGGGGAATTATAAACTTAAATATATAGGCGCGATCCATATTGTTGGGGAAGCCCCGATCATTGGAAGCATGCGCGGTGCAGCGGCCATGCCCGTGTACGGCTGCGAGTACACCCCTTGCAAGCCCTACTGCTTAACATGGTGGATTTAGACATAGACCATGTTAAGCAGCAGGGCTTTTTTCTCTATTTCCGCCCCGCTACCCGCGATCTCCTAACACAATCGTAAAAAAACACATCGACAAACAAATGCCGCCATTGTTGGTATGGACCTCCGCTTATACGATGAATACGAAGGAAAACTTACAACGGGAGGTCCTTATGACGAACATCAACCCAAGCACGCGGCTAACACCGTCAGCGCGGAGCCGGGAATGGTTATCCAGCTTTCGCAAGTATAAGGCGATATACCTCATCTCGATTCCGGGCATCCTCTATTTTTTGGTATTTAAATATGTCCCTTTATTCGGCAGCGCCATGGCATTTCAGGAGTACAACTTATTCAAAGGCATATGGGAAAGCCCATGGGTGGGGCTGGATCAGTTCTACCGAATGTTTCAGTACGAGGAGTTTCTGCGGATCTTCTGGAACACCCTGCTGATCGGGATGTACAGCATTGTATTTGCGTTTCCGGTACCGATCCTTCTGGCCTTGCTGTTAAACGAGATTCGTCTTGTCCTGTACAAACGGGTGCTGCAGACGGTCATTTACATGCCCCACTTTCTGTCTTGGGTCATTATCGGGGGGATTGCGGTAGGCATTCTGTCTCCGACCACGGGGATCATTAATCAGATTCTGATGTGGGTGGGACTTGAACCGATTTACTTCCTTGGCGAGGAAAGCTATATTCGCAGCATTCTGATCGGATCCGGCATTTGGAAGGAAGCAGGCTGGGGAACGATTATTTATTTGGCGGCGCTGGCCGGGATCAACCCGGATCTGTATGAAGCTGCACGCGTAGACGGTGCGAACCGGTGGCGTCAGACCTTGGCGATTACGATTCCGTCGATTCTCCCCACGATTATGATTCTGTTCCTGCTGAACATCGGCAATTTCCTCGATTTCGGGTTTGAGCGCGTGTTTGTGTTCCTGAATGCCTTGAACGAGAATAAGGGCGACATTCTGGATACGTATATCTACCGCGTCGGTCTGCTCGGACAGCAGTACAGCTATACCACGGCCATCGGGCTGTTCAAATCTCTCATCGGGCTGCTGCTCATTGTGGGCGGAAACGCCATAAGCCGTAAAACGACCGGAAATTCCTTATACTAGGCAGGTGACCGAAAACATGATAAAACGATCAAAAGGCGAGTCTGTATTCGAAGTTTTCAACTATATCTTTCTGGCGGTTGTGTCGGCTGCCATGATATTCCCAATCCTGCACGTTGCGGCGCAATCGCTCAGCAGCGATGTGGCCATTTCGCGGGGAGACGTCGGCCTGTGGCCGGTTGAGTTCACGCTCTCCAACTACGCGATTGTCTTGAACGATACTTCCGTATGGCGCTCCTTTATGATCAGCGTATTCGTGACTGTCGTAGGGACCGGGATCAATCTGATCGCAACGGCCTCGCTGGCCTATCCGCTGTCACGCAATGAATATCGGGGACGAAAAGTCATCCTTATGCTCGTGCTGGTTACTTTTATTTTCAGTGCGCCCCTGATTCCGAATTATCTGCTCATTAAATCGCTGAACATGCTGGATACGGTATGGGCCCTGATCATTCCGGGCGCGATCAGCGCGTACAACCTGTTCATCATGCGCTCGTTCTTCATGAATCTGCCGAACGAAATTATTGATTCGGCCCGGATCGACGGGTGCGGGGAGCTGCGGATCATATCGAGCATCGTGCTGCCTTTGTCCAAGCCGGTCATGGCGACGATGGGGTTGTTTTACGCCGTTGCGCATTGGAATTCGTACTCGTCGGCTCTATACTATATCAATAGCCGTCAGCTGTTTCCGCTCCAGGTTCGTCTGAGAGAGATCGTCATAACCGATCAGATGGGAGAGATGGACACCACGTTTGAAAATCTGGCGAATATGTCCCCGGAGGGCATCAAGATGGCCACGATTGTGATCGCTACGCTGCCGATCATCCTGGTCTACCCGTTCCTGCAGAAATATTTTATTAAGGGCATGCTCATCGGTTCGATCAAATCTTGATCGTAAAAGAACACAATCCCATAATAAGAACGCCAATACTGCATATGAGGGTTATGAGCTACGATGAAATGGATTAAACGAAAGCGCTTACCTCATGAATGAGCCACTTGTCTATTTTTTCGTGAAAAAGGGGAGAGGTTGATGAAAAAAAGTTGGACGGTCTTACTGATCAGCGTCATGATGATGTCACTGCTCGCGGGGTGTGGGGGAAAAGCGGAAGAGGGAGCTGTCAGTAGTCCCAAGCCGGAAGAAACGAAGCAAGGCACAGACTCCAGCAAGCTGGCCTTCTCGATTTCTTTTTCCACGGGCGGCAACACCTACATCGAATCGTCACCCGATATCAATAAGGACAAATGGGTGCTGAAGCTGGAGGAGATGACGAACACGGATCTCGATATCCGCTTGATGTCCCACAAGGAATTTGATCAGAAGATGAGTCTGATGTTTGCAGGCAACGAAATCCCGGACGTTGTGGGAAATATGCGGGGAGGTCCAACAACAGGGTCCATGTCAGGCTCGGTGGAAGCCGGGGTGTTCATGCCGCTGGATGACCTCCTTAAGGAGCATGCTCCGAACTTGATGAAAATGGTCACTCCGGCAGCGTGGGAGGAAGTATCCTATAACGGCAAAATCTACGGCATCCCGGCCTGGCTGGAAAATCCGTCCCGCCGTGCCACATTCATTCGCACGGATCTCATGGAGAAGGCCGGCATCAAGGAAGCGCCTAAAACCGTGGAAGAGTACCTGGATATGCTGCGTGCCTTTAAGAAGCTGGGTGTAGAGCACCCATACCAGTACCGTGAGGGCTTTAAATATGCGGATACTTTCCTTGGGGCATACGATGTGCTGCCGTTCCAGTTCATGGAGCTAGATGGGGAGGTCGTACCGAAGTTCTTCGATGTCGAGAACATGACCAAGGCACTTCAGACGTATAAGACGATGTACGATGAGGGCCTAATCCCGAAGGATTTCGCCTCGCTCTCCCAGGAGGATTACGGACGCAATATCAATGCCGGCAAATCCGGGATGTGGGCGTCCAACGGCGAGGGACTGATCGGGTTCCGCACCAAGCTGAAGGAAGTGGATCCTTCGATGAAGGTGGATATTTACCCGTCCCCGACCGGACCGGACGGCAAGGGCGGGCTCGGCTTATACAGCTCGGTATCGACCACGTATTATATCAATAACAAGGTTGGTAAGGAGAAAGCCATCGAAATCATTAAATTCCTGGATTGGATGCTGACGGAGGAAGCCGATATGTTCTTCTCCTTCGGGATTGAGGGCGAGAATTACACGATGGAGAACGGGAATGTCAACTATAAGTGGCCTGTGACCAAACAAGAGGTCGATGAGGCGGGTTTCCGGGCCAACCAGCTGTGGTTCGTTCATGAGCTGACTTACAACAAGAAGCAGACGGCCCTTACCGAGGATGGTCAGGACGTGATCAAGGCGTTCAGCGATGTGCTGAGCAATGAAGGCCGCGGCGGCATTACGTTCATGGCCAATCTGAACAGCTTCTCCAAGTTCCCGGATTTGGCTTCGACCGGTGATACGGGACCTAAATTCATCCTGGACAGCATGGTGAAGATGATTTACGGCAAACAGCCGATCTCCGATTGGCCGAAGGTGCTGGAGGAATACCGGGCCAAGGGCGGGGATGAGATCATCAAGGAAGCGACGGAGCGCTGGAAGAACAAAGAGAATGTGGTAGACCGTACGAGATAACATCCAAGATAGGAAGCAGGACATCTCCTGTTTGCCCCTTAAATCGTGTACAATAAATCCAATATGTAAGCGTTTAAACAAAAATGAGCGAAGGATGAAAAATCAAGGTATCCGCCGGTATTACCATCACAGGTATCCGCCGCGGATACCTTATTGTTCCATTCGATGTTTGCCTCATACTTATTCTTCTACATACAGGAGGCTAAAATGATATGCGGTTGCTTATTGCTGACGACGAACCTGTAATCCGAAGAGGGCTGGTCAAGATGGCGGAGACCTACCGTCTGCAGTTTGATGCCATCGACACGGCCGTGAATGGTGAGCATGCGCTCTCTCTGATCAAGGAATTCGAGCCGGATGTACTGCTGACCGATATCCGCATGCCACGTATGGGCGGGTTGGAGCTGTGTCAGGAGCTTCATGAGCAGTACGGGCACATTCAAATAATCGTTATATCGGGTTATGGCGAATTCCAATATGCGCAGCAATGTCTGGCTTACGGGGTTAAGCATTATCTGCTAAAGCCGGTCACTGGCGTAGTGCTGCACCAAACGTTTGACGCGATTGTCAAACACCGCAATAAAGGTATTGTATCGCTGGCTTCCTATGTCGATTGGATTGAAAATATCGGGCAGGAGATCTGGATGCTGCAGACTGAACAGCTCGATCGGCTGTTGCTCGATTGGAGGGCGCATCTGCAGGCGGCGGGACTCAGTGTTCCACAGCTTCAGCAGCTGCTGGATGATGCGGTGGGCATGATTTTCCGACGTCTCGTCTCGAAGGGGTACATGGAGGTTTCGGTAATTGAACCCATCGGTCACCACACGGTACAGGAGCAGCTGTTGAATGAGTTCGAGCTGAGGGTCAAGCAGATGACCGCCGATCTGGTAACGCAGCGGTGGGGGAATTTCAAGAACCCGCTGGATGAAGTGAAATCGTATATCGACACGCATCTGTCCGAGGAGATCACCCTTGAGGAAGTGGCGGAGATGGCTGGTTATACGCCGACGTATTTTAGCGCGATGTTTAAGAAGATGACGGGCGATACCTTTGTAAGGTACCGGATTCACCGGCGAATGGAGCGGGCGAAGGAACTGCTGGCCCTCCCTCATATGCGGATCATCGACGTGGCGGCTAATGTCGGTTACGAGGATTATCCCCATTTTACGAAAATGTTCAAGAAGGTAACGGGACATACGCCGACGGAATATCGGACGATGCTGGGCTTTAACGGATGAAAAATAAACTGTACCGCAAGCTGTTTCTGTACTTTGTATCCATCATTGTGCTGACTACCTTGTTGATCGGCATCGTTACCTACACGCGCTCATCAGCCGAGCTGGACCGCCAGCTGGACCGGCATATGTCGCAAATCGTACAGAATGCCTTGAACCATACCGATCTGTACATTAAATCCTACGACCGCACGATGATCTCCTTATTGACCAACCGGGAATTGAAGAAATTCGTGGATTTGCCTAACCCGGCGGACCATTACGAGTACTATCAAATTAGCTCGACGATCAAGGATACGGTATTCCGTCCCCTCATGGATCGGGGGCCCGAGCTGCTGACCATGTATCTCCTGTCTTACAACGGAAATGCCACATACAGCTTCGGCTCTGATTTTACGGCCCCGGTATTCAGTGCAGAGGAGAAGGCGAAGCAGCTGACGGATCTCCGCAATACGACGAAGGATGAAAGCGGTCTCATGATTCATACGGAGAGCATTATACCAGGACGCAGCGGCAGCGTGGTACGCATGACGAGACTGATCAAGGGTCTATCCTCCACAGCGGAAAAAGGCGTGCTCGCCATGGAAGTGCGTTCCCAGGAGTTATCCTCCCTCTGGAAGGGAATTGATCTTGGCGAACGCGGATACTTCTATATCGCGGATGCCAGCGGCCAAGTAGTCTACCAGCCTGAGGGACTGGTGCATAACGCCTCGTCTCCGGCCGAGGACCCGAAGCTGACTGCCGCCATTATGGGCGCAGACGAGGAATCCTTCAAATATACGACGGCCGATGGAGAGCAGAGGGTGTTTATGACGCGGATGTCTCCCTATTCCGGATGGCGTCTGGTGGCTTCGATGCCGCTCGAGGAGTGGCGCAAACCGATTGCCAATATCCGCTCTACGGTCTGGACGATCGGCTTGGTCAGTCTCGTTGCTGCTTGTCTGCTTGCTTACCGTTTCACCCGATCCATTACCCAGCCGATTCAGACGATTATCCGCGGGATGAGGGAGACGGAGCAGGGCCGATGGATTCCCCTGGAGCTTCCTAAACGGCAGGACGAGCTGACGGAAATGATGCAGCGGTACAATCTGATGGTGACCCGGCTGTCGGAATTGATCGAGCGGGTATATGAGACCGAGCTGCAGCAGCAGAAGACGATTATTGAAAGGCAGAATGCCGAGTTTCAGGCCCTTCAGCTGCAGATCAATCCGCATTTCATGTACAACACGCTGGAGACCATCGTGTGTTATGCCGAGGTTGAAGGCTCCTCCGAAATCACCGAGATGGTGTCATCCCTTGGCTTCATGATGCGATATTCTTTGCTGACGTCGCTGGAGGAGATTACGGTCGCGAATGAGCTGAATCATGTGCTGAACTACATGACCATCATGAAGCACCGCCACGATCTGGAGTTTGATCTTAGGGTCGAGGTTCCTCATGAGCTGCTCCTGTACAAAATGGTGCGGTTGACGCTCCAGCCTTTAATCGAAAATGCATTTCAGCATGCTTTTCCGGACGGCATTGAAGCCTCGCAGCACATCATCATCTCTGCCGGTTGCAGCGATGATGTTTTCTGGGTCAGCGTGACGGACAACGGCATCGGCATGACCGATGAACAGCTGCGCGAGGTTGCGGCTCGGCTGTCCTACGAGTACAACCACGTGAATCATGTGCCTGAATCCTCTCTGAACCTCAGTGGTACCGGAGGCATCGGCCTGCTGAATGTGCATCGGCGGATTCAGTTGGTATTCGGCGAGACCTACGGACTCCGTGTAACCTCGGCAGGCGAGGGAACGGGAACCACTATCCGCATGGTCATGCCACGTCCGCCGCGGGCATAATGCAAGGCCTGCTTCCGGATTGGAGGTCAGGCCTTACATTTGTGTAGACATGTGAAAGGTTAACCTTCGGAGACTTATCCTCTCCAAGAATGATTGGCTTTACTTGTTCTCCGCTTGCGGCGTGAGATGGATGGAAACGCCGCCGTACACCTTGAGACGTATCTTGATGGTATCCTTGGCGCAGCACGTTTCCGTATGGACCTCAATGGGAGGAAGAATGGAACGATATCGATATTCGTCCGCTTCCGCCTGTTCCTGATAGATCACGGCTTGGTACGCTTGGTTATCTTCTAGGAAATCCAGCGGAATCTGGACGTCTCGACCTCCCGCGGCGCAGATCGATGCGACAAACCATTCCTCGCCAGAGCGTCTTGCCATCGTAACGAACCGGCCCGGATAACCTTCCAGCAGCCGAATCTCATCCCAGACGGTTGGAACGTTGGCCAAAAGCGGTTTGCCGGGATGATCCGCGAAGACCGAGATCGCATCCGCATAATGCTGGATGCCGGATTCGAAGAGGATGGCCAGGGCCAGCTGCTGCCCTTGGGTCGTCGTGGTCCGCCTGCTGAACGTGACCGGCGTAAAATCCATAGAGCCGATCACATTCCTCGTGAACGGCAGCGTACAGAGATGAACTGCGTTAGGCCCTTCACTCTGCGCCCGGTAGTATTCCGCACCGTAAACGCCTTCTCTTGTCATCACGTGAGGCCAAGTCCGATGCTCACCGCTTGGTTTGGTCGATCCATGGAAATTGACCATCAGCCGATGCCTGCCAGCGGATTCGGCAATGGCATCATAGACCTGGAGCGTCTCCTGGTTGTCGCTGTCGAAGAAATCGACCTTGATGCCAACGGCGCCCCAGGATGCCCACAGGCGCAATTTCTCTTCACGGAGCTCCTTCGTATTCAGCCCTTTATAATGCGTCCACAGCCAGATGCCGACGCCACGCTGTTTCGCGTAAGCGATGAGCTGCGGCACGTCCAGCTTGCCTTCCCATCCGCCGTCCACGACGCTGTATTCCCATCCCATCTCGGCGGCAAAATCCACATGCTGTCGTTGAATATTCATATCGCCGCAGGAATCGCCTTCCGCGTACCAGGACCAGGCTGCTCGGCCCGGGGAGATCCAAGAGATATCTTGCAGCACGGACGGGGGGCATAGGTGAGTCGTTACCGAAGACGAGACCAGCTCCCCGAGCGATCCGATGATCATAACACGCCAGGGAGTCGAGAGTGGAAGCTGCGCAGCAATCGGCGTTTCCTGATCCGTGGCGTACGAGATGCGGAGCTTCCTGCCATCTTGCTCATCCGCTGCGAGATGACTGGCGCCATAACCGCCATCCACGGCAGCTTCTGTCAGCAGCAGCCATTGATCCTCTGCCGATTGGACCAGCAGCGGGAAACCGAAATGCCTTCCCCGAAGATGCCCCGGCATGGCATGGTCATAGGTTCGTTCATAACACCGCATGAACGGCTGCGCCCAAACGTTGAGCATCCGGTCTTCCGGAAGATGGAATCCGGAGAGCTCGTTCTCGATGCGAATATCTCCTTCTCCGTGCAGCTCATACCGGTATGCAACGCCGTCTTGAAAAGCACGGAAACGAATCTTCACCTGATGATTCTCCACCGAAGTCAGCAGCAACATCTCGCTTGCTTCGTAAGACTGCGATTTTTGCTTGCCGGTCACAAGCTCGTAATGCTCCGTGATCGTGTTGTGCTCAACCCCTTGAATGATGCCTCGCTGAAATTTGTATTTGTCGGTTACCAGTCCGAGCGGTGACTTCTCGAGAACCCGGAATTGCTTGTTCATAACCGTATAAAAGAGAGGGCCGTTATGTTCTTGTTCCAGTGTGATCTGCAGATTCCCGTCAGGCGAATGAAGCTGTGCGTGAAAGGGGGCTGACGGAGGCCGGGATAACTCATGATCCATAAACGAAATACCTTCCTTGTCGCTGCAAGAATGTCGTATCCATTGCAGTTTCATTGTAACGGATACAGCGAAGCCTTAGCATACGGCTCCGTTCGCTCCGGGTTGTGTTTTCTTACGTTGTGTTACTCCATAAAAAAACACGGCCATTCCGCAAGTTACGGCATGGTCTGGCGGGCAGTCGCCGTTTTATCATGGAAGCATCATCAAAAGGTGTTTGAAAGGAGGGAATCATGTAATCGCGGGTGGATCGTAATCACTACATATGACAAAGGATGGGTGATGATTGATGAGACAGGTACGCAAGCGTAACAGGCAGGCAAGAAGAGGAAGTTTCATACTGCTGCTGGGTATTCTTCTGTTTTCGTTCGGCAATCCGCCAATACAGGGGGAAACGGCTGTTCCGGATGCCATGGAGCGGGTCAACCTGGCTTTGAATAAGCAGGCGACGGCTAGTTCCGAGATCAGCGGGCGTGAAGCTGTGAAGGCCATTGACGGTAGTCGTGATACCTACTGGCAGCCGGCGAGCACAGACCGTGAGGACATGAGTGTATACATACAGGTGGATCTGGGAAGCGAGCAGTCCTTGAACCAGGTCGTCCTGGATTTAAACCGGGGAGATAATCTGGGAAGTATCGAGGTGGATTACTCCCGCGACGGTGAGTCCTGGACCAGAGCCTACACGAAGAACGGGGGTATACGAGCGGACGGTCAGGAATCGATCACCTTTGATTCCGTAAGCGCTTCCCAAATTCGGGTATCGCTGCAGCTAAGCCGAAATCTCAATGTTCAGCTTAAGGAGTTGGAGCTTTATATGCAGGATGGAGATCAAGGGACTCCGTCCGATGTAACGGAGATGGCCTTCGTGAAGCCGGATGGAACCCCTTATAACAACAATGAGGAACTGACCTTGGACATTGGAGGCACATCTGCCGTGGAGGCGCGCGGCAAACGCGGGAACGGGGAATGGATATCGCTGCCTCAAGGCCAGGTTCAATATCATGTAGTGGGAACCAGCGCGGCGGTTACTTCCGAAGGCACGGTAACCGGTGTCAAGGTAGGAGCCACCCGGATGTATGCGGAAACCAGCATCAACGGCCAAGCGATGCGTACGCCGGATTTCTGGATTGTGGTGAAGGACGACCAGGAATTCCAGGATGCGAAATACATTGCATTCAGTTCGTTCACGCATCCGTCATTGGTCCAAAAGATTGGCGAGGCGGCGATCTTGGGGGAGGGCAAGGAACTGCCAGTTGTAACGATCGCTCCGAATTTGGATGGAACCGTATCCGCCAGATGGTTCAAGGACGGTCAATCCAGAGGCTCGCTGGGCACGAAGGCGCTGCAGGCAGGGGTAACGCAATCGTTAACGCTTCCGGTTGGGATGAAGGTACCGGGCACGTACGAGGTGCGGATGACTTTCCAAGCCGCTGACGGGGAAACGTACTACGATAGCTTGTTTTATACCGTCATGCCCAAGAAGGGAATTCCTGATGGCCAGAGCCAAATCGCCTATACCGGAAAAGACGGAAGGATGGTGTACGTTCCCGATTATAAGGGGAACCGGATCATCGATTTCTCAAACGTTGGTTATAGGGGTGGTGGTGTGAAACTGCCCGACGTTCAGGCGAGGATAGCCGTACAGCCGACCGGCGGGGATGATACGGCGATGCTGCAGGCAGCGATTGATGAGGTGTCCCGGATGCCGCGTGACGCGGATGGTTTCCGGGGGGCGGTGCTGCTGAAGAAGGGCACATATTTGGTCGGCGGTTCCCTGAACATTCAGGCCAGCGGGGTCGTGCTCCGGGGTGAAGGCAAGAGCGAGGACGGCACCATCATCCGCGGCACGGGAACAACGGCGAGAAATTTGATTGTCGTGGGCGGAACGAATGGTGCGGCGATTGTTGACGGGACGGAGACGGACATCCAGGATCTGTACGTTCCGGCAGGATCGCGATCATTCCATGTGCAGAATGCCTCCGGTTATCAGGTGGGCGATTCTGTCATTGTACGAAGAATCGGCAATGACCGCTGGATTCATGAGATCGGCATGGACCATATCTACATGCGGCCAGGGACCGGGGGAACGCAGCAGTGGTCCCCGTTCAATCTGGATTTTGACCGCGTCATTACGGCCATTGACGGCAACCGGATTACGGTGGATGCTCCATTAGCGAATGCCATTGAACGTCAATGGGGCGGAGGCAAGCTGTTCAAGGCGACGGATGAGTCTCGAATCGAACAGGTTGGGATTGAGAACATGCGAGCCATATCCGATTTTGATCCGAGCAAGACCGATACCAAGATGGATAACGATGTTCTGGATACCCCGTATTATTCCGATGAGGCACATGCGGAACGATTCATTATGATGAATAGCGTGAAGAATGCCTGGGTGCGCGAGGTGGACGGCTACCATTTCTCCTACGCCTTGGTGCAGGTAGGACGGCAGGCCAAGTGGGTCACCGTGCAGGACAGCGAAATGTACGATATGGTCAGCGTGATTACCGGCGGTCGTCGTTACAGCTTTTTCATCCAGGGGCAACTAAATCTGGTACAGCGCAATTATGCTGAAACTTCACGTCATGCTTATGTTATTGAGAGCCGCGTACAAGGACCGAATGTCATGTACGACAATAAGGCCACTCGCGAATACAATACAAGCGAGCCGCACCATCGCTGGTCCACTGGCGGCCTGTACGACAATGTTAGTGCGCGTATCAGCGTCCGCGACCGCGGCTGGCTGGGCAGCGGACATGGCTGGGCGGGAGCGAATTACGTCATGTGGAATACCGAAGGCGGGCTGGTTGCGCAGAAACCCCCAACGGCACAGAACTATGTCATCGGCCATATCCCGACCGAAGACGGTCTGAATGTGAAACCGCTCGTTCCGAATGATTATGATTCAAGACCGCGCGAGGACGGCTATTGGGAATACGCTGACCGGCATGTCGCGCTCCAGAGCTTATTCGTCCAGCAGTTGAAGGATCGCCTGGGGCAGCAAGCAGTGGATAATTTGGCACGTACGCCTGTGGGCGGTGGTTCGATAGATATACCAGAGCAGCCATAATTATATAGAGCGAACAGGGGATTATCAGGGGAAACGCTGATCATCCCCTTCTTCGTGAAGAAGGAGACGTTTATGAAGGTGGAGAGGGAGATAACAGGAAGAAATACGGAACGTTCTCGCCGGAGCCATCATACGGAGCTTGATCGTGCAAGGCAGTACGGCAAGATCGAAGCGGTAGGTGAAACTGCATGGCGGCAGCCTGATACATCTGCTAATCGGCGCATGCGGTTATGGTACGCTTCCCCGGCGGCCGAGTGGAACGAAGCATTGCCCTTGGGGAATGGGCGCTTGGGCGGCATGGTTTTTGGCAAGACCTCGCTTGAGCGGGTGCAGCTTAACGAGGATTCCCTCTGGTATGGTGGTCCGGGAAGGGGAGCCAACCCTGACGCTACCGAATATTTGAGCGAAATCAGGCAGATGCTGCGGGATGGACGTCAGGCCGGGGCTGAGCACCTGGCCCGGATGGCGATGACTTCATCCCCGAAATACGAGCAGCCCTACCAGCCGCTGGGCGATCTGCTGCTCAAGTTCCTGGATGCCGAGGAAGCGGTGGAGCATTATGAGCGAGAGCTGGATTTGGAGCGGTCCATGGTGACCGTATCCTATTCTTCGGGCGGCATAGGCTATCGCAGGCAGTATTTTGTCAGTGCGCCGGATGGCGTTATGGTGATTCGCCTAACTGCCGATCGGCCGGGAGTGCTGACGTTTGCGTCAAACCTGATGCGACGTCCTTTTGACAGCGGAACGGAGTCGTTAGGGCACGGTACCTTGCTGATGAAGGGCGAATGCGGTGCGGACGGCATCTCCTTCTGCACGGCACTACGTGCTGTCGCTGAGGGAGGAAGTGTCCGAACTATCGGTGATTTTCTCTCGGTTGAAGGGGCGAATTCGGTTACGCTGCTGCTGTCAGCCCAGACTACTTTTCGGTGTCAGCAGCCGGGCCAGGTATGTCTGGAACAGCTGGATCGTGCGGCAGGCATGTCGTTCGAACAGCTGGAAAGCCGCCATCTGGAGGAATATCGGGAGAAGTTTGAACGGTTCTCACTGACCCTTGGCTCCAGCAAGAAGAGGGGGAATCGGGCGGGCTTAATTGAAAAGGATGTTGATATTCCGAATGGTACGGACCGTATCTCCGGTTCAGATCCAGTTGGAATTTCGGATTGTGTAGAGGATGACTTCTCATTCCTGCCCACCGATCAGCGGTTAAATTTGCTGAAGGAAAGAGTCAAGGCAGAGGGGGCCTCTGCAGAGAATAGCGATCTCGAATTGATCGCGTTGTATGTCCAATATGGACGTTATTTGCTTATCTCCTGCTCAAGACCCGGATCTCTCGCGGCAAATTTACAGGGTATATGGAATGACAGCTTCACCCCGCCCTGGGAATCGAAGTATACGATCAATGCGAACATTCAGATGAACTATTGGCCGGCAGAGCTGCTGGGTCTGGCGGAGTGCCACGAGCCGCTGTTTGACCTGATTCACCGCATGCTCCCGAATGGCCGGGACACGGCTCGCGAGATGTATGGCTGCCGGGGTTTCGCAGCGCATCATAACACAAATCTATGGGGAGAGACCCGGCCTGAAGGAATATTGATGACCTGTACCGTATGGCCGATGGGAGCCGCGTGGCTGTGCCTGCATCTATGGGAGCATTACCGGTTTGGCGAGGAAACGGATTTCCTGCGGGAGCGAGCGTATCCGGTCATGAAGGAAGCGGCGGTATTCCTGCTGGATTACATGACCGTGGATGAGGAAGGAAGACGGATTACCGGGCCTTCCGTATCGCCGGAGAACCGATTTGTGCTTCCGAACGGAGCCATCGGCAGCTTGTGCATGGGACCCGCCATGGATGCGCAGATTGCGACGGCCTTGTTCCGGGCCTGTCTAGAGGCCGGCCATCTCGTTGGTGATGAAGCTGCCTTCCTTGAAGAGCTTCAAACCGCACTGCAAGAAATTCCGACACCGCGGATTGGAAGGCATGGAGGGATCATGGAATGGCTGGATGATTACGAGGAGGCCGATCCCGGACACCGGCATATCTCGCAGCTGTTCGCCCTGTATCCGGGAGAGCAGATTGATCCTGACAAGTCCCAGGAGCTTGCCGATGCGGCTTACAAGACCTTGGAACGGCGGCTTGCGCATGGCGGCGGTCACACGGGCTGGAGCCGGGCCTGGATTATCAATTATTACGCCAGGCTGCAGCGCGGCGCGGAAGCGCACGAACATCTGGTGCATTTGCTGGCTTCCTCGACTTATCCGAATCTGCTGGATTGCCACCCGCCTTTTCAAATCGACGGTAATTTCGGCGGGATTGCGGGTGTCGCCGAAATGCTGCTGCAATCGCATACGGGAGAGTTACGGCTGCTCCCCGCGCTGCCCCCGCAGTGGAACAGCGGTGAGGTGAAGGGGCTTCGAGCCCGCGGCGGCTTTGTTGTCGACATGCGCTGGGAGGA
The DNA here is from genome assembly GCF_025142895.1 of Paenibacillus sp. p3-SID867. Taxonomy (NCBI): domain Bacteria; kingdom Bacillati; phylum Bacillota; class Bacilli; order Caryophanales; family Paenibacillaceae; genus Paenibacillus; species Paenibacillus sp. p3-SID867. The sequence continues at coordinate 383,575 of NZ_JAMBDM010000006.1, read as the reverse complement.
AGGCGAACTGACCGAGGTGAAGATTGGCGCCGACAAGGCGGGGGAATGCAGGATATGGTCCCGTTCACCGCTGGTCCTGATGGAGGAGATACAGCTTGAGGAGATTACGTTGACAAGTACCACGATATCCGGAGGAGCGTATTGCTACTCGTTCTTGATGCAGCAGGGTGCCAGCTGTAGCTGGGGAAAGTCTGTGAGGGAGACATATAAAGCGGTTGAAGAATAAATTTAATTTAAAAGAATAGAGAAATCTATCTGTGAGGGAACAAATAGAATGTTATAACAACGAAAGTAACCCACTCCTAAGATTGTGTAGCCTAAGTGGGTTGTTTTCACATTCCTGACTTGAGACCTCAATAACGGATCGATTGCACAAAATACTAGTGAAGAGTAAGGATACTTGCTGCGATTAAGTCCTTAAGACTACACTAGTATCATAATGAAACAGACAAAATGAAAGGGGGGACAGCCTTGAGACATGCAAGTGGAAAGACGCAATTGGCGACGTTTGCGGGCGGGTGTTTCTGGTGCATGGTTAAGCCGTTTGACGAGCTTCCCGGTATCCTTTCCTTGGTTTCGGGTTACACGGGTGGCCATACGGAGGATCCAACCTACGAAGAAGTAGGAACGGAAACGACGGGTCATTACGAAGCTGTGCAAATCCGGTTTGAACCGGATGTATTCCCGTACACAAGGCTCCTGGACATCTACTGGCGCCTGATTGATCCAACGGATGCGGAAGGCCAGTTCATGGACCGTGGGGCGTCGTACCGGTCAGCGATTTTCGTGCATAACGAGGCGCAGCGCGAGCAGGCGGAAGCCTCCAAGCGCAACCTGCAGCTTAGCGGCCGGTTCAAGGGGAAGATCGTGACTCCGATCCTGCCGGCGGGTCCCTTTTATCCCGCGGAGGATGTCCACCAGAATTACTATAATACCCACCGTTATGACTATAACCGGTATTATGAGGGTTCCGGCAGAGCATCTTTTTTTAAGCGGCATTGGGATCGGAAACAGGACAAGGAAGAGCTGCGGAGGCGTCTTACCGCGCTCCAGTATGCAGTGACGCAAGAGGGCTTGGATGAGCCTGCTTATGATAATCCGTATTGGAATAACACAAGCCGGGGGATTTACGTGGACGTGGTGAACGGAGACCCTTTATTCAACTCAACCGACCAATATGATGCCCGCACGGGCTTGCCGGCTTTTGTAAAACCTCTGCATGAGGGATATATCAGCAAAAAAGGAGATCTTCGCGACGGCAAGGTACGCACCGCGCTCTATGGCAGGTTGTCCGGCTCTTACCTCGGTCACCTATACCATGACGGACCTCCGCCTGGCGGCTTGCATTACCAGATAAACTCGGCGGCGCTGCGCTTTGTGCCGGAGGGGGAGATGGTTCGGGAAGGGTACGGTGAATTCGCGGGGCTTTTGAGTAGGAACAGGGAAATTTATTGGAGGATGTCAGAACATGAATAGCCTGAAAGAACAGGAATTATTATCTCAGGCGGGAGGCTGCCAGTCATTGAGGTCCAGTTGCTGCTGTTATATAACAAAAGGGTTAGGCAGAGGGCATGAGTGCCCGATCTGCCTAACCCTTTTTTCACAACCCTCAACAACCATATAAGTACGACTTTACGTCCCGCCCGATGTAGGCTCTCCATATGATCAGATTGTAAGGATCGTCCCAGTCGATGTTCTGCGGCTCCTCGAACATGCGGTGCAGGCGGTTGTTGTTGAAGATGATCGAGCCGCGCTGATCAAAAGCTACCCCGTCTACCCACAGCATTCTGTCGTCGGACAGCAGCTTGTTGAACGAGCGTGTGTACGGTGAATAGTAACCGATTCCCTTGCCTTCGAGCATGGTGTAGAATACACGGCCTTGATTGTCGGCATGCATGCCGTCGGTTGTCGTTCCTTTGCTGCCCAGGGTCTGAACGGAATCCCTGATGATCGAATCGGGAATATCGAAATTTCGCAGAAGCCGCGTATCGACAGCGTACAGATTGCGCCCCGTTACCTGGCAGTAGAATAGAGTTCCGCGATCCGCGGACAGCGCTATGCCATCGGCGCCGATCCGAATCGGCTTGTTGCGGTATACCGGCTCGGTATCGATCTCAAACCGGAAACGGGGGACGTCCTGCGTACTGTAATGACTGTCGAGGACGCGCCGAAATTTCTTCGTTCGCATATTGTAGACGATGATTCCGCCATACAGCGGATGGTCCGGCCAGCCGGAGCCCGAATCGGTAATATAGGCATAACCGTTGCGGTTATCCACCACGATGTCGTTCAGGAACGATGTTCGGGGCGGGGCAATATCGTCCGGAATGATAATAGAGTCGAGCAGGCGGTTAGCGCTCAGATCCCAGATGAGCAGCTTTTGCGAGCCTACGGGCGAGGTATCGTATGCGATTTTTCCTTGATCCAGAATCCACATCCGATGATGTTCATCAATCTCGTAGCCAAGGACGGATTGCAGCACCCGAACATCCCCCGGCGTATTCCACTCCCAGCTTGGAAAAGCCTCCAGTATGGGCTTGCCGTCCACCATCGCAATGGTATTCAGCGTAGCGGGAACCCCTTCAGCCCAGCGCGGAACCGATACATAGAAGCGTCCCTGCCGGTCTACCTTGACGCCTGCAGGCATGCAGTGCTTCCAATCCTGGCGCTCCTCGAATCGCTGCTTCATCGCAGGGTTCGGGAAGTTCCAGTCCAGGCGGCTCCAGTGAAAGAGCATCTGGTACGGACTTGTATAGCTATGGGTTTGTTTACAATGAGGGACAACAGGCTGCTGCCACTGGCCCTCCATTGAATGATGCGGTACAACCATTTCAAGACCTCCGATAACATGCTCGGTTCATCCATTAACGCAGCGCAGATTATTCTTCGAGCTTATTCCTCTAAGTTAGTTATATGCCCAGAGGTATGGATTGGCGCCGATTAAATCACCGGGAGGTCTTTTGGGAAATTACAAGTTACACTTGCAGAATCTTAATCAGATTTGTGTTACCGGATTGACCGATCGGCACGCCGGCAGACAATACGATAATATCGCCTTTTTCGATGTAGCCTGTCTTGATGGCATTACGGGTCGCGGATTCGAACATTTCGTCCGTCGTTGTGACTTTGTCGCCTTTTACCGGAATGACACCGGAGAGCAAGCAGATCTTGGCCAGCACTTCTTCATGCTGCGTGACCGCGATAATCGGTGCCTTCGGACGGTATTTCGAAATCATCCGCGCCGTAAATCCGCTCTCCGTTGCCGTAATGATCGCTTTGGCATTCAGCACGAGGGAGGAGCTAACCGCTCCCTGGCTAATAACCTCGGTAATATCGGCTACCTGCTGTCTGGATTTGAAAGCGAATTGGTCTTTATAATCAATCATCGTCTCGGCGCGGCGGGCGACTGCCGCCATCGTGCGCACGGATTCTACCGGATATTTGCCGGCAGCAGATTCGCCCGAGAGCATGACCACGTCAGCGCCCTGGATCACCGCGTTAGCCACGTCGCTCACCTCGGAGCGGGTTGGACGGGGATTGACCTGCATCGACTCCAACATGTGCGTTGCCACGATAACCGGTTTGCCTGCCAGGTTGCATTTATCGATCATTTCTTTTTGCATCATAGGCACTTCTTCGATTGGCACTTCGACGCCAAGGTCTCCGCGGGCAACCATGATTCCGTCGGATGCTTCAATGATGTCGTCGAGGTTCTCCATGCCCTCTCCGTTTTCGATCTTGGATATGATCTGTACATGCTCCGCGCCGCGTTCTTTCAGGATGCTGCGGATTTCGCGGATGTTGTCGCCATGACGCACGAAAGAAGCGGCAATGATCTCAATGTCGTTCTCCAGGCCGAAGCCGATATGCATGACGTCACGCTCGGTGACGCCGGGAAGCGTCGTTTTGATCCCAGGGAGGTTGACGCCTTTACGTGGTTTAAGTACCCCGCCGCTGATAATTTTGCAAAGAATGTCCGGTCCGTCGACGCGGAGAACGTTCAGGTCCACGAGGCCGTCATCGATCAGGATGCGGTCTCCCGGTTTAACCACTAGATTCAGCTCGGCATAATTGACCGAGATGCGCTGGGCATCGCCAAGAATTTCTTCGGTAGTCAGGATCAGCTCCTCACCTGGTTTCAGAAGGCAGGAAGCCTCCTTCAGCTTGCCGATCCGTACTTCAGGTCCTTTAATGTCCATCATGATCGGGACATACGTGTTTAATTCAGCTGCGGCCCGGCGAACATTCCGGATCCGGGTGACGTGATCCTCCAGCTCACCATGTGCCATATTCAAGCGGGCAACGGTCATTCCCTCCTGAATCATGTTCTTCAACAGCTCAATGGAATCGCACGCGGGTCCCATCGTGCAAATGATTTTAGTTTTTAGCATGGCTGTTTGTTCCTCCTTTTATTTGTTCTCTTCTGCTTTTATACAGCATTTCGACTTCATTCAAACTTCCCTAATGATCACATTGTAGCCTGTCTTGTCGAATCATGATATGAACTATAGTACAATGGATGGATTATAGTATCGCAGTTGAGGTGAGTTATGATCACTCCGATAGAAGTAGAGCAAATTAGCGGTGTCGATTGGTATGAAGAAGCTGATCATGAGCAAAGAGCATGGCGCTTAAGCCTTGTGACCTATGGAAAATGCGTATATTGGGTGAATGGCGATAAGCAGATTATGGAGAAAGGGGAATTGCTGCTTATTCCAGCCGGCGTTCCGTATTATGGCAAAAGCATCCCTACCGTGACGCACACGCAAATCGTCGTTCAATGGACGGAAGGCGCCTCGTCGGACTTATCCGTGCTGGATCGGAAAGAAGCCTTGAAGTTTAAACCGGGTGTTTATGAGTTAATCCGCGAACGGTTGAAGGTGATCCATCAGCAGTGGCAGGAACGCCCATCTTATTATGTCTTGATGATCGAAGCATTATTGACAGAAGTGTTGATTTATATCAGCCGTGAGCTGGACAAGGGCGTCACCACGCCGGAGAAGCACTTGCACGTGGACCGGATGAAGTCTTATATCGAGCGGCATTACCGTGAGAAAATAACAAAAGAGGAGCTGGGCGATGTCATCGGCAAAACCCCCAATTACGCAGCGGTGCTTTTTAAAAGCGTTACAGGGCAGACCATCAGCCAGTACGTGCACGCTCAGCGGATCAAACGGGCAGTGTATTTGTTAACGGAATCGCAGTTGACGGTACAGGAGATTGCCGTATTTCTCGGATATCAGGACCTCTCCTACTTCTATAGAATCTATAAACGAGTCACGGGCACCGCTCCATCGGATTTATTGCATGAGCGTCCACGAACGATATAGGAGATTTAACGTAGAAAAGAGGGCTATCTATGCCCTCTTTCGATGATCGCTATTTTATTCCGGCGTCATTTTCGAATAACTGCTTCACATACTGCTGCAATTTGTTTTTATCTACGCCGAGCACCTGTGCCCGACCGACCTTCTCGTTGGTCAGCAGCGAGAATGGCGGGAGCTGCTGCTGGTCGATTTTATCCAGATTCACATCAAAACCCAGAGCCATCAGCTTCAGCATTTCTTTAGGGCTTAGATCAGTTTCGATGTATGGCGCAATTGAATCCAGGATGCTGGGAAGCTTGATTAATGAGCCCGTGGTCTGCATCTTCTTGGCGACTTCCGTCATGAGAATCCGTTGTCGTTCCGTACGGCCGAAATCGGACTTCGCATCGTGCCGGAATCGGACGTACTGCAGCGCCATCTTGCCGTCGAGATGCTGCAGGCCTTGTTTTAAATCGATGTCGTACATATGCTTGTCCGCTTTGCTTGTGTAATACATGTCTTTCTCAACCTCAATGTCGACTCCGCCAATGGCATCGACTAGGGCTATGAATCCGACAAAATCGGTGTAAACGTATTTATGTATAGGCAGGTCCAGCAGATCGCTGATGGTTTGTCTGGTCAGCTCGATTCCGCCGTAAGCAAATGCCGAATTCAGTCGTCCTTTGCCATGGCCGGGGATATTCACATAGGTGTCTCGCAAAATCGAGAACAAATGGGCTCTTTTCGTGACAGGATCGATGGAGGCCACCAGCATGGTGTCGGATCTGCCGGCATCGTCTCCACGGGAGTCGCCTCCAATTAAGAGAATATTAATGCGTTCTTTACCCTCCCACTTCGGTATTTCGATGATTTCCTCTGATGCGGAACCTGACGTTTCCGTTGGCTCCACCGGATTCGATGCGGTCGAAATTTGGTTTGAGAACTGTATGATAGCGTAGGTATAGTACGAGATAATCCCCAAGATTCCAACGGATACTAAGAGCATGGTGTATTTTAGCCATTTCCTTTTCATAGTTTCTATAACATCCTTTCTGTTTTACTAACTGCATAATTGACCATTCTAGCAAAATAATGAACAAAAATCATATTTTCCCGTAAGAAGCGATTCTCAAGAGGCAATAAACCTCAGATAAATAACGAATTTGACTCTCCTCCAAGGGGAGACCTTAGACTGGAAGTCGAAGGAGGAAGAACATTATGATATACACGGTAAAAGAGGTTTCGGAGCTGTCCGGGGTGACCATCAAAGCGCTGCATCATTATCATAAAATCGGTTTGCTTCAGCCGGCCGAGATCAGCGAAGCAGGTTATCGCTTGTACGGTGCTGCCGAGCTGGAGCGATTGCAGCACATTCTGTTTTACAGGGAAATGGATTTTCCGCTGGAACAAATCAAGGTGCTGATGGAGGAAACTCCTGAACGGCGGCAGATGCTGTTACAACAGGAGAAGTTGCTGATGGACCGCGCGGATCGATTGAATGCGATTCTGAAAACCTTAAGAATATCCATAACCAGTACAGAGGAGGGCAAGCGCATGGAGCCTCAGGAATTGTTCAAAGGTTTTGAGAGCGAAGAAGAATGGGAGGCAGCTTTAACGGAGCAGAATGAACACCTGAAAGAGCAGTATGATATGGATTTGCTCGAAGGTGAACCCGTCGATGTTCCAAGCATGAACGAGCAGGCAAGGGAAGCGGCTGCCTTTATGGCAGGTATGGCAAACGCGTTGATAACGGGGATTAAGCACGATGATGCGCGAGTAAGAGATTCGATTCGCGATCATCTGCAGTTTATGAATGAGCAGGGCCACGCCTTTACGGCTGCGGATTTTGCGGGTCAAACGAAGTTTTTCCTGAGTGACGACTTTCATCTCCGGATGCTGGAGGAGCAGCAGACGGGGCTGGCTTATTATCTGCATGCGGCTGCCGAGGCGTACGCACAACAGACATAATACAGGCCGTTCTCCATCGATCAAGACCGCTTAAATCGCGGTCTTTTTTGCTATGTCTATGATTTATTGTCCAAACTTCTCGAGATGGCATTCCATATGATGTCTGGGAGACAAGTTTATGGGGGGCTGGACATGATAACGATTAGTTTGTGCTTGATTGTAAAGAACGAGGAGCAAGTGTTGGATCGGTGCTTAAACTCCGTTAAGGATGTCGTTGACGAGATTGTCATCGTAGATACGGGGTCAACGGACCATACGCTCGGAATTGCAGCCAAATATGAGGCTCGAATCTTTCATTTTGATTGGATCGACGATTTTTCCGCTGCAAGGAACTATTCGTTCTCTCATGCGAAGAAGGAGTATATCTTATGGCTGGATGCGGATGATTGGCTGCAGCCAGCCGATCTGGAAAGGTTCAAGGCACTCAAACCAAATTTGGACCCGGCGGTGGACTCCGTATGCATGGATTACTACATTGCCTTCGATCCGTTGGGGAAGCCCACGGCAGTTGTTAAAAGAAACCGGCTGGTGAAGCGTTCTAGGCAGTTTCAATGGCGTGATCCGGTGCATGAGCATTTAGAGGTTGAGGGAAATATCATGTTATCCGACATTGCCGTTAGTCATGGACGCGTACACACGGATTCCGGGCGGAATTTGCGTATTTATGAGGCCCATCTTGCGAAGGGAGGCACCCTCTCCAAGCGCCAGCTGCTGCATTATGCAATGGAATTGTCTGCGAGCGCCTATTATGACAAGGCCATTGAAATATATGAAACGATTATTCATGATCCGGTCAGCTATTTTGAGGAAAAACTGGATGCGTGTGATCGCATGGCGCATTGTTACCACGAGCTGGGACAAAAAGAACAAGAACTGCAATCCTTGTTAAAGACGTTTAATTATGACGTTCCGCGGGCCGACTATGTATGCCGGATCGCGTACTATTTCCAAGAACTCAACGATTATGAAAAAGCGGTTCACTGGTACGAATTGGCGCTCAAGCTGGAGATGCCGGGCAATCGATTATACGGCGTTAATCAAGCGGCCTGGACATGGTTTCCCCATTTGCAGCTGACGTATTGTTACGGAAAACTAGGGCAGCTGGAGCAGGCTTATGAACATAATGAGAGGGCTTTATCGTACGCTCCGGATGATCCCGACATTTTATATAACAAACAATTGCTGGAGGAGAAGCTCCGCTTGTAAGTAATCGACGGCTCTAACCGCCGCCCTGTCGGTTCTGTCATGTTGGAGTACTGGATCGTGCCTTTTTTATGTCGTTTGGGCATATGCCGTTTCTGCTAAATCTATGAATCGATATACTACTATGAAACTAGTTTCGTAGAGAATATGGATAGAACGACAGGAGGAGAGTGAAATGGCATTCAAACGATCAGGGTCCAGAAAGCTTGTCTACAAGAAAACGCTCAGTAAGCATACCGCATCCAAGAAGAAGCGTGTCGGCAAAATAAGAAAATCCGCGTTTAGAGCGGTTTCTGGCATCGACCAAGAAATCACTGACGGCGTATTCAGCAAAGTCCAATATCAAGTTGAAGAATTGGATCTTAAGAATGAATACAATTCATCAACATCGACCTTCACTCCTAAGCAAAGAGGTATCTACTCCCTGTTGGCCAGCGTTTCTTTTACAACGATCACGCTTACGCCTGTTCGAATGGATTTGGAGATTCGGGTTAACGGCGTCCCGAGAATATCGGAGGAAGAAAACTTTGAGCCGAGAACAGGGAAAATTGATGCTGCCGGACTCATACAATTAATGGCGCGCGATCGAGTGGAGGTATTTGCAAGGGCAACCGGAGAAAACGGTACTATTCTCAGCGGATTCGCTACCCGGTTTGAAGGGGTCCGGATCAATTGATATAGCAATATAGTTTGATGATTCAGCCGCGCGGGTCGCAGCTTTTATCATTTTACCGGTACATAGAAGCTGGGAACATCATGAGTTACCGCTGTTTAATCTCGATCGGACCGGGTAAGAAATAATCGGACTTACCATCACGCATACGAGGGAGGACGATATGGATGTTTATTCACATGAAAGAACTTCAGTTCCGGGCAAAACCTGAGAAGCCGGATCCGGTATACGCGAGAAAGCTTCAAGAGGTGTTGGGTGGCCAGTATGGTGAAATGTCCGTCATGATGCAGTATCTCTTCCAAGGATTTAACTGCCGGGCAGACCGGAAGTATCGGGATATGCTGCTGGATATCGGGACCGAGGAGATTGGCCATGTAGAGATGTTGAGCACGATGATAGCCCAGCTTCTTGACGGCGCTCCTGCGGATCAAGTCGATGAAGCGGCGAAGGACCCGATGATTGCCGCCGCACTCGGGGGCATGAATCCTCAGCATGCAATCGTATCGGGACTTGGAGCAACCCCGACGGACAGCAACGGATATCCATGGAACAGCAAGTACATCATAGCGAGCGGGAATCTGCTGGCTGACTTCCGTGCGAATCTGAATGCCGAATCGCAAGGTCTGCTTCAGGTTGTACGCTTGTATGAGCAGACGACGGATCCTGGCGTCCGGGACATGCTGTCCTTCATGATAGCCCGTGATATCATGCACCAGAACCAGTGGCTGGCCGCGATTGAAGAGATCGAGGCCATTGAAGGTCCGATTGCTCCTGCTTCGTTCCCGCGCGAACGCAGCGTAGAAGAAGCTACACGCCAATTCATGAATTTCTCGGTTGGCGAGGAGAGCAGTGCGGGACGCTGGGCGAACGGACCGCTGCCGGACGGTACCGGCGATTTCGAATATGTGGCTAATCCGACAGCCTACGGTGACGCACCCGTATTAAATCCTCCGGCAAAACACCAGCATTCTACGCTTGGCACAGGTCCATATGTGGTGAATGAAGGATTTGAAAAGTAATGTTTAATTGTTTACGGATGGGTTAAATACATGACATAGCAGCAACAAAAAACAACTTAGGAGTGATGAACAATGGCTAACAACAACGGTAACAAAATGAGCAGAGAAGAAGCGGGACGCAAAGGCGGCGAAGCAACGGCCAAGAATCACGACAAGGAGTTTTATCAGGAAATCGGCCGTAAAGGCGGAGAAGCCACATCGGAGTCCCATGATAAGGAATTCTATGAGGAAATCGGCCGCAAGGGCGGAGAATCCCGCGGCAATCAAAACAATAACGATTAAATGTAATCTATAATAAAAAAATAGCAAGCTTAAAAAAGCAGCGGCGGTTCCGGTTAAACGGAATCCGTCTCTGCTTTTTTTGTGCTGAACGCTGGTTCCAAGCACGGTTGCAAAGATACATCAAGTCAACTTGAAGTCAAGTCCACCGCGCCGCCCACAGCTTCATTTCCTTGCAGATGACATGCAGGTCCATGCCTTTCGGCGTCAGCGTGTATTCCACCGTAACCGGAACGGTAGGGAATACTTCGCGTTCAAGAACGCCCTGTTCTTCCAGATGGCGGAGCGTCGTGGTCAGCGCCCGCGGGCTGACATTCGGGATTTTCCGCTGCAGCTCGCCAAAACGCTTCGTGCCGCCAAAGAGCTCGCGGATGACGAGAAATGCCCATTTTCCGCCTAAGACCAACAGTGTTTTTTCAATATTACATTCGATATGTTCGGGTGTTTTCGGTATGTAACTGCTCGATTTATTTCCCATATGGGTAGGCTCCTTCCGGTATTCTATTAACTATACTCCAGTATATCAACTATCCTCTCTATAATATAGTGAAGAACATTTCACTTCTTCCCTGGGAATAGGAACTACTTTAGAATAGATAATGCAGCATCCAAGTTATTCGATTGAAGGAGGAATTGCCATGAAATACAGAAGATTAGGACGCACAGGTCTCAAGGTTAGTGAGATCAGCTTGGGAAGCTGGCTTACATACGGTGGTTATGTGGAACGCGAGAACGCGGTAAACGCAATTAAAACGGCTTATGATCTGGGCATTAACTTTTTTGATACGGCGAATGTATATGAAAAAGGTGCAGCGGAAGTGTTGGTTGGCGAAACTCTGAAAGCGTATCCGCGCGAGTCTTACGTGCTGGCGACCAAGGCATTTTGGCCCATGGGCGATGGCCCGAACGATCGCGGCTTGTCCCGCAAGCATATTATGGAACAGGCACATGCCAGCTTGAAGCGGCTTAACCATGATTACGTGGATATTTTCTACTGCCATCGTCATGACCCGGAAACGCCGCTTGACGAGACGCTTCGCGCGATCGACGACCTTGTTCGCCAGGGCAAGGTGCTTTATGTCGGCGTCAGCGAGTGGCAGGCATCGCAAATCGCGGAGGCATTGACAGTAGCGGATCGTTACCTGCTCGACCGCATCGTGGTCAATCAACCCATCTACAATATGTTTGAACGTTATATCGAAAAGGAAATCATTCCGCTCAGCGAGCGTTCCGGCATTGGGCAGGTCGTATTCTCCCCATTGGCTCAAGGCTTGCTAACAGGCAAGTATACTTCGGCTTCCGATATTCCAGAGGGCAGCCGTGCCGCGAAGCTGGAGTGGATGCGCAAAGGCATTACCGAGGAGAAAATCGCGAAGGTTCGCGAGCTGGAGAAAATTGCGGGTGAGCTTGAAGTGTCGGTGGGCAATCTGGCGCTTGCCTGGATTCTGCGCCAGCCGAACGTAGCCAGTGCGCTTGTCGGCGCAAGTCGTCCGGAGCAGGTAACCGAGAACGTGAAGGCAGCCGGCATTGAGCTCAGCGAAGATGTTCAAACTCGTATTGAAGAGATTTTGAAATAGGGAAGTAGTTCAAGGGTAATCTAATCTTCAGTGCTGTCTAAAATATAGTTTCTAAATCTAGATGAAAAAACAGAGCTGCGCCAAAAGGGCAATCGTCCCTAGCGCAGCTCTTCGATTTGTAATAACGCTGTTTACCCCAGTCGATAAGTCGCGAACGGCTTGGCATAAACAAAGTCGTCGCTGATTTCATCCAGGCTGGAACCTAGTGTCTCATCGATCTCAATCTCCAGGCTCTTCAGGTTATCGTCCAGCTGCTCGGTTTTCGTAGCTCCGACAATGACAGTGGAGACAGCAGGACGATTCATCAGCCAGGCCAGGGACAGGGCGCTTGGAGAATGACCATGCTCTGCAGCCAACTGGCTGACCTGCTGCCCAAGCTTCAGATTGCGATCTTCCAGGAAGCGATTGAAGTTCGGGTCCGTTTCCGCACGTGAGCCGGAAGGCGTGCTGGCGCCTTGACCGTATTTACCGGTCAGAATGCCCCCGGCCAGCGGGAAATACGGGATAATGCCAACGCCCTGATCGAGGCAGAGGGGAACAAGCTCCAGTTCCGGCGTACGGTCGGCAAGGGAATAACTCGTTTGGGTGGATACATACCGGGCGTATCCGCGAAGCTCACTGATCCCGAGCGCCTTCATAATTTCCCAGGCGGCATAGTTGGAAGCGCCGATATATCGGACCTTGCCCGACGATACCATATCATCCAGCGTGCGTAAGGTTTCCTCGAGGGGAGTATTCGGATCAAACGTATGAATCTGATACAGGTCCACATAATCGGTTTTTAGTCGCTTTAAGCTGTCCTCCAGTTCTTGCTGCAGATGATAGCGGGAAGAACCGCGTTCGTTCGGCCCTTGGCCGTTTACGAGCCCGGCTTTCGTGGCTAATACGACATTATGGCGTTTGCCGGCGAGCGCCTCTCCGATGATGCGCTCGGATTCCGAGCCTGCATAAATATTAGCGGTATCGATGAAATTGATGCCGTGGTCCAGTGCATGGTCAATGATGCGGGCGGATGTCCCTTGATCAGCCCTTTTGCCAAAAGCGTTCGTGCCCAGACCGAGCTGCGAAACCTTCAGTCCGCTGTTGCCAAGACGGCGGTAGTTCATCTTGATCCACTCCTTTATGTATTGATTTTCCTATAGTATAAACATGATTCCGGAATCGGTTCAAATGAATCGAACGCAATAGAATGATATAGATGTAAGATAATTATATCTTATAGCCTAATCGATGAAGTGGTATGTGCGCAAATACTAAAGGCCGTGCGAATGCCTTAGACTCCTTGCGGTAGGCTCAATATTACGATAGGATAGTTACGAACCATTTGGAAGGGGGATTATCATATGAATGAAGCGATTTTTAACCAATTGGATTTTGCCAGAGGCGGGACCTTAAAGTCGGTAGAAAATGTAACGGAGCAAGAGGCTGATATCATCCCGGAAGGATTTGCGAACAGCATTCGCTGGAACCTGGGACATATCTACACCGTTCATGAGCAGTTCGCTTTTGCGACTGCGGGCGAGCAGCCCCGTATTCCGGAAGGATTCGAGGCGTGGTTTGCGACCGGAACCAAACCGGCTGATTGGACGTCGAAGCCGCCTGCGATTTCCGAACTGGTAGAGCTTTTGCAGGAGCAAACGACCCGAATTCGTGAAACCTTCTCCAATCGCCTCGACCAGGCTTCAGCTCATCCGCTGACCATCGGTCCCCTGACGTTCCAAACCGTGGGGGAATTTCTTGTGTTCAGCTTGTATCATGAAGGAATGCACACGCAGACGATTAAGGCATACAGAAAATTAATAAAGTAACAATGAAAACGAAGCGATAGAAGAGTGCCCTCGCGCATCCTTCTATCGCTTTTGTTTGTCGCTGCCGTGATCGATCCTTATAATGGGATCAGGCACAGATGGGGATCATCGATTGGAGGATGTAATTATGGCGATTGAAATCGAACGAAAATACCTTTTGGAGGCTTATCCGGAAGACTTGATCTCGGAAGGAAGCATCGTGGTCGAGAAAGAGCAGTTCATCGAGCAGACGTATTTGGCGCTGGATGGGGATCAGGAGCTTCGTGTCCGCAAAATAACGGATCTGACATCTGGTCAGATTGAATTCACCCATACGTTCAAAAAAGGGTGGGGCATTGCCAGGGAGGAAGTAGAGTTCGCCATTTCCGAAGGACTCTATGACCAAGTGGTGAAGGCGCATGGCGCGATTCCGCTGACCAAGAGACGGGTTACCGCCCGCTTAGGGAACACGATCATCGAAATCGACGATTATGCGCAGATTCAATTGCTGGTGCTGGAGGTAGAGTTTCCTTCTATGGAAGCCGCAGACGGCTTTGTACCGCCGGCGTGGTTTGGACAGGATATCAGCACGGAGAAACAATACAGCAACAAGAAGGTATGGCGGGAACTGCAGCAGCAAGCTGGCAGGGAATTCTAGGGGAAGTCGTCACAAAAGGGGTAGCTGACTTAGAAAATGCATGCAGCTGGGATGTGGATACTACGCGTTCTCATGTGGTTGCAAAAAGGCTCTTGCGAGCGGTCATACCGGACCGTCCGCGAAGAGCCTTTTTTATGGCATTTAACCACGCATCCTGTTGTAAGGCTTATAGTAATGGTCGATTGAAAAGTGTTTTGAGAAGCGTTCGACTTTTTTTGACAAAAGCATTGTAAACGTTTTATTATTATAATATAATATTATTATGATAATTAATTATTATATCTAATGGATGATATCCATAATAAATGATGGCGTATCAGAGAAGGGAGAGGCTCTTCATGAATGAAAACCAGCAGCTGCTTGAAAGCTATTTTCCGATTGCTTCTTTTATCGCGGCGATCATCGGACCTCAATGCGAGGTGGTCGTGCACGATATCAGCGATCCGGAACGCTCCATCATCTTTATTGAGAACGGTCATATTAGCGGACGTCGGATCGGCGATGCCTCCACGGACCTCGTATTGAAGATTTTGAAAGCGGAGGCCTACCGCGAAGAGCAGTTCATCGCGAACTACAAAGCTTCCGGCGCGCGGGGGCAGACTTTCCGATCGTCTACGTATTTCATTAAGAACAGGAGCGGCGAGCTGGTCGGTCTCATGTGCTTGAACATTGACATTACGCATATGGAGGTTGCGGCCGACTGGATCAACAGCATTTTGCAGGGAGGATCGCTTACGCCGCCGGCAGCCCTGGATGCACCCAAGGAGGAGAAGCCGTCCACAGAATACCTGCAGGGGAACGTGGACGATTTGCTGCAGCATATTATCCAGACCGTCCTGGGCAAAATCAGCATTCCGGCGGACCGTTTATCTTCGAATGAGAAGATCGAAATTGTGAAGGAACTGAATGAGCAGGGCGTATTTCTGCTGAAGGGCGGAGTATCCAAGGTTGCCGCGGCTTTATCCATATCGGAGCCTACCGTGTACCGCTATTTGCAGAAGCTGAAATAAGCGGCTCTCATCCTAATCATAAACGCATTGCATCCTGAGACAAATGGAAGGTGACATCATGACATTTAATTTCGATAAGGTTGTCAGCCGCTTTGGCACGAACTGCGCGAAATGGGACGGGATGGCGCAGAGCATGGGCGGCGACATGATCTCTCTCTCCGTGGCCGATATGGACCTGCCAGCACCGCCCATGGTGGTGGATAAGGTCGCGGAGGCTGCGCGTCACGGCATTTACGGATATACCGATCCGTTCCCGCCTTACTTCGAAGCTGTCCGCACTTGGCTTGATAAAGCCTATGACTGGAAGGCCCTGCCCGATTGGATCGTATTTTGTCCGCGCATTATTCAAGCCGTTTCGGTCATTATACAGAAGTTCACGGAGATCGGAGATCAGGTTCTTATCCACACGCCTGTTTATCAGCCTGTTGCGAAAGCGGTTACGTTAAATGATCGGATATTGGTTGAAAGTCCGCTTATCCTTACGGACGGGCGGTATGAGATCGATTTCGAGGATATGGAGCGGCAAATGCGGGAAGGGGTCAAGATGATCCTGCTCATATCCCCGCACAATCCGGTTGGCCGGGTATGGACAAGGGATGAGCTTGAACGCATGGCGGAGCTTTGCATCCGGTATGACGCACTGATTGTGTCCGATGATATCCATGCTGATTTCATTCATGAGGGACACGAGCACACCGTCATCGCCAAGCTGTCCGAAGAGGTTGCGAATCGTTCCATTATCTGCACATCACCGGGCAAAACCTTTAACCTGGCAAGTCTCGAAATCGCTAACATCATCATTCCCAATGATGAGCTCCGGGGGAGGTTTAAGCATGGTCTGCAGCAGGCCGGAATTCATAATCCCACATTCTTCTCCGTGCCTGCGCTGGAAGTTGCATACACATCATGTGATGAATGGTTAACGGAACTTCGTGCTTATATCAAAGACAACATTGCTTATGCCAGAACCTTTATAGCCGATCATATGCCGGAGCTGGCCGTGATCGATCCTGAAGGGACGTATCTGTTGTGGATCGACTGTACGGCCGTGAGCCGCCAAGAAGAGGATCTGGTAGAGTGGATCCAGGAAAAAGCGCGCGTCAGCGTCAGCTTCGGTTCCTCATTCGGACCCGGCGGTAAAGGCTTCATCCGGGTCAACGTGGCTGCGCCGCGCCCTGTATTGCAGGAAGGCCTCGAGCGGCTTGCCGCGGCTTATCCGCTACAGCGTTAACAACCAAAGTTTAAGAGATCAGAAGGAATAAACTTCAAAGGCTTACCATCCTTATCTCACAAGAAAACTTCCGCTATATGAGGTCTGTCTTCTGAGAAGGTACGTCGATATATGTTTTCTTATTTACATCCAGGGGGAATCCATGATGGCTAAACCAAAAGAGGAACGAATGATAAAGCAGCCGACCATGTTTCTGGCACTGCTTCCTATTTTTACGATGGTGATTTTGCTGTGCCTTGGTTACGTATTATTTGAGCTGCCGCCCGAACCGCTGATTATTGCATCCGCCATTGTCGCAGGCCTGATCGCGATTAAGCTGGGTTACAGCTACAACGATATTCTGGAGTCCATCTCGCAAAAAATTGCGAAAACCATGCCGGCGATCTTAATCCTGATTGTGGTCGGATTTATGATCGGTGCATGGATGGTCGGCGGAACCATCCCCATGATGATCTATTACGGCCTGAAAATCATCGATCCGCAATTTTTGTTGATCACCGCTTTTCTCGTTACGGCCGTGGTCTCCGTATGCACGGGCACTTCCTGGGGTTCCGCAGGGACGATCGGAGTTGCCTTCATGGGGGTTGGTGCCGGAATGGACGCCAATCTTGCGGCTGTGGCCGGCGCGGTTGTAGCGGGGGCTTACTTCGGGGACAAGCTTTCTCCGCTTTCGGATACAACCAACATCGCTGCCTTGTCCACCGGCGTTAACCTGTATGAGCATATCGGCCATTTGCTGTACACGACGCTGCCGTCCTTCCTCGTGGCGGGGATCGTCTACGTAGTTACAGGACTGAACACGCATGTGTCCAGCATAGGAGTTCCCGAGAAGGTAACCGACATTATGAACACCTTGGCAACGATATACGACTGGAACCTGCTCCTGATCCTGCCTGTGCTGATTGTTCTGTACGGCTCGATCACCAAGAAGCCTACGATTCCCGTCATGCTGCTGTCGTCGATTGTGGCGATGGTGAACGGCATGATATTTCATGGCTTCACGCTGCATGATGTGGTGACTTCGGTTGTCAGCGGATTCGATATCGCGATGGTTCATGTCAGCAATTTTGACCCCAGTGCCGTCATTGCGGATGTTCCGCGTCTCATTAACCGGGGCGGGATGAGTTCCATGATGGGGACATTGCTTATCTGTTTCAGCGCGATCACATTTGCCGGCACCATATCGCTGACCAAATCGCTGGAGCTGATCGTGGACAAGCTCTTGAAGCATGTGCGCTCCACCGGATCATTGATCCTGGCCACCATTGCAACTGGTCTGACCATGATTGGGGTAACCAGTAACGGGCAGGTCTCCATCCTGATGCCGGGCGAGATGCTCCGCGAGGCTTACATCCGACGCGGTCTGCATCCGAAGAATTTGGGGCGGACGGTGGAGGATTCCGCCGCCATTACCGAACCGATTCTGCCATGGACGGCAGCGGGTGCCTATATGGCCGGTACGCTGGGCGTAGCGACACTATCCTATTTGCCTTGGGCGGTGTTGTGCTGGACGGGGATTATTTTTGCAACGATCTGGGGCTTTACTGGGTTCGGCATCGCGAAGCTCACGCCCGAGCAGCAGAAGGAAATGCTGAAGGAGTACGACAATCCGCATAAAGGCAGCCAGAACAGGCCTCATGCGGATGATGCAGGAGCTGCATCTATCCATTAATGCAGGATGAATATTTCTTGATCAAGGCAAGAAATCATCAATATAAATGCGTGATCTTATACGCAAAAGAGGAGAGAACACCATGACACAACAAGAGAGAAAAACCATCGCAACCCAGCAGGCTCCAGGAGCAATCGGCCCTTATTCCCAAGCGGTGCAATACGGAAATCTTCTGTTTACTTCCGGTCAGCTTGGTATGGATGCGTCGGGGCAATTTGCCCCGACGGTAGAAGAGCAGGCGAATCGCTCGCTGCTTAACGTGAAGGCAATTCTGGAAGCTGCCGGTTTTGGTATGGAGAATATCGTCAAGACGACGGTCTTCTTAAAGGATATGAATGATTTCCAAGCCGTCAACGAGGTATATGCTTCTTTCTTTTCAGAGCCGTATCCGGCACGGAGCGCCGTGGAGGTTGCCCGTCTGCCTAAGGATGGACTGGTTGAGATTGAAGTGGTAGCTAGCAAGTCATAACACCATCGCTTTTTCTATGTACTGCAAATAGGAATATGAACATCATTAGTTTTCAATAAAACTGCCGGGCACTAAGCCCGGCAGTTTTGTTTATGCGAGAACGGTTTATCCTTATTATTTCGTACGCCCATAATGCTTTCCGTAAGAGAGAACTTTATAGTACAGGCTCCGATCCTTTAACGTTTTGAGCGGATAAATTTGCGGTCTGGTGTTCACCTCGAGAATCCATGGTCTGCCATTGGAATCCACAGCTACATCGAGTCCCAGTTCTTTGAAACCGCGATAATGGCGGTCAAAGTTTTTGCCAACAGCCACGCCAAGTCCCTTGAGCTCGGACTCCAGCTGCTGGGTGTAGGCCGAGGTGAAATTGGCGCCGCTCATCGTTTTGCGGAACGTTCCAATGGTGCCGCCTTGATTATAATTGGTTGCGACTTTGTTAGGGTTGCCGACTTTGGTGAATAAGGCGGTGCTCACCCAGGCTCCCTGCCTAGTCTTCTGGACCATCACCCGGATATCGAATGGCTTGCCATTGCTTTTGGCCAAACGAATTCCTTTTTGCAGCAGGTAGGGTCTGCTCCCGGCAAAGCGGTTCAGATCACGGTACAATTGAGATGAGCTGGAGTACGACGTTTTCTTGGTATTCAGCTGGCTTTGGTAGCCCCCGTCCGTTTTGCGGATTCGGATGATGTTTACACCGCCTGAACCATCCGTAGGTTTGAAGAAAACCGTGGTGTAGTCCGCCAGCATAGCGTTCAGGTTTTTTTTGCTGAACGGCAATGTGTGCGGTACGTATTGTCTGAAATAAGAATCTTCGTTTAACCATTTCGTTTTCTTCCATTTGCTTTTGATGGTACTGCTTTTATATTTCATAGTTAAGAGGCTCACCTCTCTCTTTTTTGTTCAGCATATGCCGAAAAAGTAGAGCAAGCCTCCACGTTGGCCTTGAACCAAGCTATGTGTTTGAAAAATTTTTTTTATCGAAAATAATAAGATGATAAATAAGACTGCTGCAACTAGATTGAACAGGGAAACATCATCTACTATAATCAAATAGATCTGATGAAAGAAGGAGAGAATTTCCAGATGCGAAGCCCACTCATTGCTTACTGTCTTTCCAAGAAAGCTGCAACCGAAGACTATCCGTTCGGACCGCTTCCAATCGTCATGAAAGTCGGTGGCAAAATGTTTGCCCTGATTACCACAACGGCAGGAGAGAAGGTCAGCCATATATCCCTGAAATGCGATCCGGTGATCGCAGAGAATTTGCGTCAGCAGCATGACGCGGTGCAGCCCGGATATCATCTCAACAAGAAACATTGGAATACGGTTGCCGTGGATGGTTCCTTAACGGAAGCGGACCTGCACGATATGATTGATCATTCCTATGATTTGGTGCTCAAGAGTTTACCGAAAGCTCAGCGCGTTGCAATCGCTCAGCGGCTGGTCTGAAGCCTGTTGAATGAATCATCGCCCTGTGGCAGAGTGGAGGCAGGAAAACATCCATTTGCCAGAGGGCGATGATTAGAGGATACCATTATACCTGTTCCAACCTCCGTAGGAAGGTTTCGTATCAGAATGGTCTCATTCCCAGCGTATCTACTTTCTCTCCCGTAATATCAACACCCATACGGTTTGTAATATCGCGGTAATGGCCGGCGCGCCGCTGCACCGGGCTGCCCTCGGTTTCACCGAGGTTGGCTTCCAGGCCGTTCAAGACCATTACGGTCGTACCGAAGCCGGGATCGCCAAGCCCTCTGAACTTCTCGAGCGGGGAAGGTTTCCATCTGCCAACTATGACGTCGTGGGCGGAAGGCTTCGGGTCTTGCGGCGTCATCCAGAACAGGATGGCGGTCATGTAGCCGATCTTACCGTCAGTGGCAACGATCTCCGGATGGTCCAGCAGCACGCTTTTGTCTCCATAGATGATGGAACTGAACAGGCCGTAGTTAAAGTTCCAGCTGAGCATGATCGGTCCCCGTCCATAATAGCGTTAGTCTGGTGTTCCGGGATACAGCTCAGCGCTGGCAGGATCGACGAAGGCGTCTTTATTAACGCCAGTCCGGCCGGCGATGTTCTCGTTCCAGAACAAACCCCAACGGAGCGGGCCTCCAGGTGCGGTAGCCCAGCCTCCGCCCGTCTCGTGGGACAGATTGGCGAGGAAGGCTGCCAGTTCGCGCTTACGGTCCTTCTTGAGCCCTTCCCTCAGGAAAGTGCCGCCATCAATGATAACGGTTTCAATCGTTTTGTTAAGGTTCTCAGCCGAATGGAAGTCAGCTGAACGCACAACGAGTGTTTCAACGCGGGCGTCCTTGTCTAATCGGTAAATCTCCTGTGCGGAAGGAGTTCCTTGCCGCGTGCTGATCTTGATCTTGAGATTGGAGACCTCCGCGACCGCGTTGATGAGATTATCGTATGAGAAATAGTCTGTCTGATCGGCTTTGTAGTATTCTTTGCCACTGGCGACTTTAAACCATTCCGCCGAACCCAGCCGGTAAGGGAACAACGCCTCGAAATCTTCCTCCGATAGCAGCGCTTTAACGGCTGCGATCGCATTCTCCGGTGTATAATCCGGATCGAGGCCGTCCCAGTTCTGGTCGATCTCCTTCCGGCTGATCAGCCTATGCTTCCCGATCGCCAGGGAACCGATTGGACTCTCCGTGATTTGTGCTGGAGCCGAGGTGCCGGATCTAGCGCCGGCTGCCGAATGAGTGGAAGATGCATCGGCTTGGGGCGCTTCATCGGCTGCAAAGGATAACGGATATTTCCACACGGTCATACACATTCTCCTCTGCATCATTGGGATTGGATTACACTGCCATCATATATACGGTATGTTAGTAAAAACATTATAATGTTATTATGTTTTTGATTCTATGATTCTATGATTCTATGATTCTATGATTCTATGATTCTATGATTCTATGAATCTATGATTCTAATGAAAGGATCCTTCACTTCATTTTGTTCTGTTCATTTGCGTAATTTCATATATATATTAGAGATTCATCATCTTATAGACAAAGAAGGGTTAACTGACATGAGTTTATTTGTTCGCGAAAAAGGGTTCTACAAAAGTTTTTTCTGGCTGACGCTTGTCATCGGGATGCAGAACCTGATATCGGTCGGCGTGAATTTGTCGGACAACGTCATGCTGGGAGGATACAGTGAATCGGCGCTATCGGGCGTTGCCCTCGCGAACCAGATCCAATTCCTGCTGCACATGCTGGTTTTGGGCGTATGCGAAGGATTGGTCATCATGTCATCCAGATTCTGGGGGGCGAAGGATTTAGGCTCCATCAAAAAAGCGGCAAGCATCGGCATGCGCATGGCGATCTTCCTCAGTATTGTGTTATGGATAATCGTGTTCTTTTTCCCGCATGAGGTATTGTCTTTGTTTACGAAGGAAGAGAATGTCATCGCCGCCGGCGTGGACTATTTACGAATCATCTGTTTTTCTTATATCTTCTTTGCCGTCACTAATTCCTTGCTGGCTTCACTGCGTAGCGTGGAAACGGTAAAAATCGGCTTTGTGGTATCGTTATCGACCTTGATAATCAACATCTGCCTGAACTATATCCTCATCTACGGGTATTTGGGTTTTCCTGAACTGGGCGTTGCCGGATCGGCTATCGCTACTCTGACGGCAAGAATCATTGAATGCGTGATTGTCATCGTTTATATTAAGCGGTTCGACCGTAAAATTTTGTTAAAAATGCAGGATTTCCTGCAGTTCGATATGGAACTCTTCAAACAGTACATTCGCGTAGGCTCCCCGATTCTGATGTCCAACACGATATGGGGGCTTGCCATGGCGGCACAAACCGCCATCCTGGGGCATATGGGAGAATCGGCGATCGCTGCCAACAGCATTGCCACAACGATTTTCCAGATGGTGACAGTCATCGTATACGCTTCGGCCAGCGCAACGGCTGTGCTGATTGGGAAGACCATCGGAGAAGGTTTGATGGACAAAATCATATCCTATGCCAAAACGCTGCAGATTCTGTATATCCTTCTTGGCTTGCTGACGGGCACCGTGCTGTTTGTGATTAAGGATTTCGTGCTGGGCTTCTACTCCATCTCCGATGAGGCGAAGACACTCGCGCTGCATTTCATGACGGTGTTGTCGATCACCGTCGTCGGAACGGCTTATCAAATGCCGGCATTGACGGGCATTGTGCGAAGCGGGGGAGACACCCGCTTTGTGCTCTACAATGATTTGATTTTTATGTGGCTGATCGTGCTACCATCATCGGCATTATGCGCGTTTGTGTTCCATTTATCACCGCTCGCCATATTCATTTGCTTGAAGTCCGATCAGATTCTGAAGTGTTTTGTGGCGATCGTGAAGGTCAACCGATTCAAATGGATACGATCCTTCAGCTCATGATGCGTAGACGATAGCCATAAGATAAGGAAATCCATAGAGTAAAAAAACCTCGGGAATGCGTATCCCGAGGTTCTTTTGTATGGTTATAAGTTCAATCCTCCAGCAGGTTTAATGACTGGGCTTTAACCAGAGCCTGCGTGCGGGTAGTCACGCCGAGCTTGCCATACAGTCTGGATAAATATACCCGGACCGTTCCTTCGGACAGGCCAAGTGCAGTGGCCATCTGTTTATTGGCGGCACCTTGCCAGATCAGATGCAGGAGATTCATTTCGTTCCGATTCAGCGGCTCCGGGAGAACAGACGGGGATAGCTTGGCGGATGAAAGGTCTGCTTGGGGATAATCCGGAAAATGCTCCAACAGGATGCATACATAGTCAAGCAGCTGATGCTGCTCCGGCTTTATGCCGACTTCTTGTCTTTGGTGGTTTGCATACAGCCTCAGCAGTTGGTACATCCCCTCTCCTTCGTCCAGGAAGGAACGGACATAACTGTTCAGTGCTCCTATACGCAAAGCGTCGCCAAGGAGAAGAAGCGACTGCTTTCGCTGACCACGCTGATATTCCAGCAGCGCTTGCAGGCCTGTGATTTCTATGATGCTGGATCGCTGCTGTTCGCGCTCAGCCTGGGGTTTCAATAGCTCCAGGAGGTGAAGCGCCTCGGCTTCCTTGCCCTGTTTGCCTAATAGGCGAACGAACGCCAGATATTCGATTTCCCGGCTGTAGGTTGGTTTGTCTTTGACGGAAATGGGGAGGCCGGCAGCTTCCTTCCGAGCTTCGGTTATACGCCCCTCCCTGATATAGAGTAAACATCGTATAGCCTTTAACGGAGCAAGCCATGAGCTTGCTTTCCTGGCCAGGACAGCGGTCCACGCTTCATCCAGAGCATAATGAGCCAGATGAAACTTGCCTTCCGCAGCGTACAGCTTGGCATCAGTTATGTGAAGCGGCACGAACAAACCCATGGTTTCCTTGGCGGGGGGCGCATTTCGAATCTGCACCAGCAGCTGACGGCATTCGGCAAGCCGGTTCCATTCGTAATACCCCTCGCACAAGGATGCCTTTACATATAAATTCATGAGCGAATGCTCCCATCCATGGGATTCCAGCACACCGGTGAATAGGTGCGCGATCCTCTCCGTATCGGCGGAAAGAGCTCCCTTCATGCCGAGAGGGGTACGCCTTACGTAAGGCTCACGTCGGTTGTAATCGAATTGGTAGTATATCGGATTGTCGGGCACCAGGTTGTCAAGGATGCCCTCACTGAAAGTGAACCATTTACCGAAGTCCCCGTTCAGAAAAACAAGATTGGAACGCACGAACAGGATGCTGCTTCGGAGCTGCTCCCGTCGATCCGATGCCGCGAGTGCGGCGCACGTTTCTTCAATCCGGGACAGCATGCGCTCCGACCGCTCCAGATCCCCTGCCAGAACGACGATAAAGGCATGTGCTAATGACATTTCAAGCGTAATCGAAAATTGGGATGGGATGCGGTCAAACCATTCAAGCAAGGTAGCAATTTCCCCCCGTTCAAGCACGGTTTGCATATGCTGCTCCAGCAAGTTCACGGCACTCTCCATATCCTGTGCTGCAAACATATGGTTAATGGCCTCATCCATTGAACCGATGGAAATGTAATATTGCCCGGCAAGCCGATGACGCTTTATATACTCCCCGTTATATTTACGTCGCAGGAGGTCCAGCAGAAACTGCGAGAACAGATGATGATAGCGAAAGCAGGTGTGATGATCATCCAGTGGAACCAGAAACAGATTCAGCTTCAGCAGCTCCTCCAGCATCGGGCGGCTCTCGCTGAGATCGGTTACAGCATCGCACACCTGAGGATGAAGCTCGGATAGGACTGCGGTCTGCAGGAGAAAAGTGAGCACCTTGGAAGGTAGCCTGCCTATCACCTCCTGAAACAGATATTTTGAGATTAGAAGTTGATTTCCCTTCATATCTTCGATGAATGGCTCCAGATCGTTGCCGGCTCGAAGGGAAAGCGAGGCAAGTTGGAGCCCGGTTATCCAGCCTTCCGTTTGATTAAGTAATGTATCCAGCTGTATCGGAGAAAGACGGGGCTGGCTGCTATCTGATTCATGACGGAAAAAGTGCTCCGTTTCATCGGAGGTGAATTCCAGCTGCTTCATGCCGATATGGTTGACCTCATGGTTAACCATCCCTTTCATCGTGGGGAATGGGAGCTCGGTTCGGGATGAGATGAATAGATGAATATGCTCAGGGAGGTAATCAATCAAGTAGGAAATTCCCTCATGGATTGCCTTATAGTGAATGCAGTGCAGGTCCTCGAGAATGAGATTGAGGGCTTCTTGCTCCTCATATAATTCACTGATCAGCGTGTCCAAAAAGGTTTCAATCGAGGCGCTTGGCAGCAGATGCGTATGGTTCATAAGCCGATCTCCTTGCTGTTGTGGAAGAACCGAAGCCAAGGCGGCTGTTACGTATCGCCAAAAGCGGACGGGATCGTTATCCCGTTCATCCAGTGACACCCAGGCGCATCGCTCGTTGGCTCCATGAACCCATTGGGCCAGCAGCGTCGATTTGCCGTATCCGGCAGGGGCAATAATGGCAGTCAGTTGTCCATTGTGACCTGCTGTCATCGCTTGAATAAGCCGATCCCGGTGAATGAGATGCTTTTTTAGCCCGGGTAGGCTTATTTTCGTTTTCAGGATGGGTGAATCGGTCAGTAATTTCATAGGTACCTCGCCATATACGAACGTTATTTTTACGAAATTTGAGTCAAGATAACTAGATTATATGAAAAAAATGATGAAAAGTTAACGTTTGTCAATCGTTTCCCTTCCATTTATTTGATAGCATCCTTGGTACCACGGTCCCGATCCGGATTGTGGTTTATAAGCGCTGATGAAATGAAGGAGGAGGAGATGATGATAAAGCGTTCAGGGAAAATCCTGCTGTGCATAGCTTTGTTGTTGATGCAGATGGATGGGGTATTCGGATACCGGCAAGCCTTCGCGGCCACCGCGGTTGCACCGAAGCTTGTTGCCGGTTACTATCATACCGTTTCGCTCGTAAGCAGCGGTGAGGTTTACTCTTGGGGGTATGGAGACAGGGGGCAACTGGGCGACGGCAGTTGGAATACCCGGATCGCTCCGGTCATGGCGAAGAATTTGAACCATGTCATTGACATACACTCCGGCGTCCGCAGCTCCATGGCGCTCCGACAGGACGGAACGGTATGGACCTGGGGGGCAAACGAGAACGGACAGTTAGGAATCGGTACGACAACGAATGTGAACGCTCCCGTGCAAGTTGCGGGTTTAAGCGGGATCAAGGCCATATCGGGCGGATTGGGCTATCACGGCATGGCGCTTACCGAGAACGGCAGCGTATGGACTTGGGGGAAAAATGACAACGGCGAGCTGGGCAATGGAACGAGAATACAACAAAACGCTCCGGTTCTGGTGAACGGTCTAAGCGATGTGACGGCGATTGCGGCTGGGGGATACTACAGTCTTGCACTGAAATCGAACGGTACCGTATGGGCCTGGGGCGTGAACGGAAGCGGGGAGCTTGGCGACGGGACGACAACGGACCGATACGTTCCGGTGCAGGTTGACGGGCTGACGGACGTCATTGCGATCGCTGCCGGGGGTTCCCACAGTTTGGCCGTTAAACAAGACGGCACCGTCTGGGCATGGGGAAAAAACACATACGGCATGCTTGGGGACGGCACGAGAACAAACCGAACGAAACCGGTGCAGGTTCGGAACCTGGAGCATATTGTTGCGATTGCAGGCGGAGGGTACCACAGCCTAGCAGTGGACCGGGCAGGAAATGTATGGAGCTGGGGGGATAACAGTCAGAAACAGCTCGGCCTGGGCTCGAATGTTTCCGCCCTAATTCCGGTCTCTGTGTCAGGGATCGAGCATGTTCGTGAAATTTCCGCCGGCGGCTTTCATAGCGTGGCCATGAAAAAGGATGGAAGCGTATGGGCATGGGGCTCTAACGCCGGAGGACAAATCGGGGATGGGACATACAATAATACGAGGGATATTCCGACACTGTCGAAGGCGGTGCTGGATACCACGTCCCCGGATACCGGCAGCGGGATTCTGAATCCGTACAGCATCACGGCCGACTCGGTTGGATTGGAGTGGCCTAAGGCCTCGGACAATATGACGGAGCAGCACGAGCTGCAATATCTGTTATATATATCCGGTCGCCCGAATGTCGGGGATGTCAGTCAAATGGAGAGGAACGGAATGCCGGTCGGAAGCTACGCGGCGGATCAAACCGGACTTGTGGTGAACGGACTTACGGAAGGTACGGATTATTATTTTAATGTCATTGCCAAAGATGCCGTCGGTAGGAAAAGCGCATACCGCATGCTGAAGGTGACAACCAATTGGCCGCAAATCTACTCGTTAACCTATGACGGCAATGGACATACCGCAGGGAATGTTCCGGTAAGCAGTGGTTTGTTTGCCAGAGGCGACGAAACGGTTGTGGCGGGCAATACGGGTCAACTGGGCAAGGATGGATATACCTTCGTCGGCTGGAATACGAAGGCCGACGGAAGCGGGATCGATTATCCAGCCGGCGGCAAGCTTACCTTCGGTACGCAGGATGTCACGCTGTATGCCAAATGGAGTAAGAACCCGGCATCGATTGAACTTACGGCGGTATCGTATACGCCGGCTCATCAGTCTGTAGGCGTGGAAAGTGATGCGACCCTGCAGATTGTCTTTAATGAAGACGTGATGGCTGTGTCCGGTAAGTCGATTACGATTAGGCAAGCTGCGGATCAGCGCGTTGTGGAGAGTTTCGATGCTGCCGATGCAGGTAAAGTAGCGATTCTCGGGAACGCGGTGACTCTAGATCCGTTGGCCGATTTCGACTATGGAAAGAGCTATTATGTTGAGATTGAGTCGGGGGCCTTTGCCGGTAACCATTCGGGCACCTATTTCTCCGGAATTCAAGGTGCTGATACCTGGAGCTTTACGGTCAGGGAACCTGCGGCCCCGGCGTATGACGCCACCTTGCAAGCATTGGCGCTGAATTCACCTGGAGGAGAAGTCGGTCTGAGCCCTGCATTCAATAGATATCACTATGATTATAAGGCACAGGTAGCCAACGAAAATGATCGCCTCACGGTGACTGCTCAGGTGTATGACGCCCGTGTTCAGGTAACGGTTAGCGTGTACGGGGAAGCCGGGGATTTGGAAGTGGGGCCGATCAATATCCTCTCCGGCCAGAAGAGCCCGGAATTGCCGGTTTCCGTCGGCAACCATGTCATCGAGGTCGTTGTGACGGCGCCCGATGGTCAGCACCTGAAATATAAAGCGATGGTCACAAGAGCATCGTCAACCGGAGGTGGAACGCCTGAAGAACCGGGAGGAGGTTCGTCTCCTGGAGGCACCGGCTCAAGCTCGGAATATGCTAATTCAGGTGCATCAGGCAGTGCCACGCCATCAGAGAATAAGTTGAATGTCAGAGTTACGCTAAACGATGAATCTCAGGAAGGGATGGTTACAGGCTTGTTCCATGAGACAGATGGACATACTGTCGTTTCGATGAAACTGGATACGGCAAAGCTGGAAGCACGTTTAAGGACCGTGGAATACAATCCGGTTATCGTCATTGCGCTTGCACAGCCTGCGGATCATGTCTCCCTGGAAATAAGCGGAGCTGCAATTAACCATCTTGATGCTAAGCAAGGCGCCATCGAAATCCGATCTGTTCTCGGTACATTCCGTGTTCCTGCTGCGGTGATGGCGTCATCGCGCTGGAAACAGTCGGGAAGTTTGGATCAGCCGATAGCAGCGGATCCAATGTTGGTGACTCTGACGATGGCGGCCAGCAATGCAGCTAAGGTAAAGGCCGTTCAGAAGGCGGCGCTGCAATCCGGCATAACCCTTGTCGGTTTGCCTGTCGATTTTGAGATTACAGCTAAGGTTCATGACCAATCCCTGCAATTGGATCCGTTTCAACAATATGTGGAGCACCGAATTTCTTGGCCACAGGGAATGTCTGGCCCAATGACCACAGCTGTTGGGTTGGATGAGAATGGAAATTTCTATCATATACCGACGCGAATAGAGATGAAGAAGGATGGAAGCAGCGAGGCTGTTTTGCACCGTCTCGCTGCTGGAACCGTAGCCTTCGTATATCATCAAGCGAGCGTTGCCGATGTTTCGTTTCATTGGTCCAAGGATGCCGTCAACGATCTTGCTTCGCGAATGATCCTGAATGGAAACGGATTTGTCGATGCCGTGGCAGGCACAAGTACGAATCAGTCCGCGGCGCTTCATTTCGCGCCAAATGCTCAAGTGAACCGTGCGGAGTTTGCCGCTATGATCGTGAGGGCACTCGGTTTGCCTGAGGCGAAGGGCGAAGTCCCTGCTTTTCAGGATGTCGGCGCAGGCGACTGGTATTCCGCCGTCGTTGCACAAGCTGGGCAGTATGAGCTTCTTCAGGGGTATGAGGACAGCCGTTTCCGGCCGGCTCAAGGCATCACGCGCCAAGAGGCGATGGCGGTCATGGGTAGAGTCATGGAGTTGGCAGGATTAACGACTGCAATGAATGAGATGGAATCAGCTGCTGTCCTTTCATCTTTCAAAGACCGTGAAGACCTGTCCCCTTGGGCCAGACCGGCTGCGGCTGCACTGGTGAAACTAGGAATTATCCATGGATCATATGAAGACCTTATGCCGCTGCAGGGGCTGTCCCGCGGCGAAGCAGCAGCCATGCTGCAGCGACTATTGAGAGCGGCAGAGCTGATCGATTGATCGCCAAACAAAGACTCCCTTAATGATGGGGGAAGGTTCGAGAAGCATCTCATATGTTGCTTGCTTCATCTAAATAGAACTCAAGTTTCAAAAGGATGCTATCAGGCATCCTTTTTTTTGCAGGTATGTTTGTAGGATACCGAGAAATTGAAAATAATGCGTTTTCATCCTGATCCTTGTCGAAAAGGTTTGATCAAATGTTGGCAAATTCCGAACATTATCGACATTTGGATAAGGTAATGTTCTGTGATATCCGCAGTTTTCCACCAAATTTTTGCTAAAAAACACATTAAACTACATAAAACGCTAAAATTTTTGTTTTGACATATGCTTGTCTATACCATAGGATAATAGTATAAAAAGTGCTCACTTAGGAGGATAAGGTCAGGAAATGAAAAAGACATGGTCAATTCTATTAACACTCGTATTATCCGTTGGATTGCTTGCAGGTTGCGGCAATAATGATAAGTCTACTGACAGTGGTGCAGCTAATGGCGGTTCTGAAGGATCTCAAGATAAGAAACGCATTGCACTTGTTCTCCCTGAGAAGATCGGCGTGAATCCTTTCTTTGCATTGATGGACGAAGGATTGCAGAAGGCTGCTGCCGATTTCAATGTCGAAGTGAAGACGATTGAATCGACAGACCCGGCTTCGATTGAGCAAAACCTGCGTACGGCGGTTGCCGAAAAATATGATTTGATTATTACATCCACCTTCCAGATGGAAGATGCACTGAAGAAGGTTGCACCGGAGAATCCGGACGTGCCTTTTGCCATTATCGATACGGTAGTGGATTTGCCGAATGTCCGCAGCGTCGTATTCCGCGAGCATGAAGCAGCTTACCTGCTTGGTGCAGCAGCTGGATTGGCTACGAAGACCAACAAGGTTGGCAACGTGGTTGCAGACGACATTCCTATTATGCATAAATATATGACCGGCTTTGCAGAAGGTGCAAAATCGGTAAACCCTAACGTTGAAATTTTCGTTAACTACGTCGGCGGTTTCACAGATCCGGCTAAAGCGAAGGAACTCGCACTCCTGCAGAACTCCAAAGGTGCCGATTTCGTTGCAGGCCTTTCCGCTGTTGGTGATTTGGGCGTATTCGAAGCCGCGAAAGAGAAAGGCTTCTACGCTTCAGGACAAGATACGGATAACACGGGCACGGATCCCGAGCACGTTGTGCTTGCTCAATTGAAAGGTACAGACGCTGTTGTCTACGAAACGGTTAAAGACTTTGCAGAAGACAAATACTCATTCGATATTCGTGATTACGGTCTGAAAGAAGGCGGCGTGGGTCTTACTTACGTAACCCATGAGAGCAAAACACCGCTTAACCCATTCATTGGACAAGACATCGTGGATCAGCTTAAGGTGATTTCCGAAGATATTATCGCCGGAAAGATTAAAGTAACCAACGCATTGGAACAAAATTAGTTCTCACCTGGACCGGCTGCACATGAGCAGTCGGTCTTTCATTCAGAAGCGAAAGGAAGGCATGACTCGATGCTACTCCAGATGGACAATATTACGAAAAAGTATGGCGAGTTCAGCGCAAACCGCGGCATTGATTTTTCGCTGCGCGCGGGTGAGGTTCATGCGATAGTCGGGGAGAATGGTGCAGGCAAAACGACGCTGATGCGGATATTGTACGGGATGGAGCAGCCAACCTCGGGTACGATTCGGCTGAATGGCAAGGAAGTTTCGTTTGCAAGCCCGCTTGACGCGATTCAAGGCGGAATCGGCATGGTGCACCAGCACTTCATGCTGTTTCCTACGTTTACGATCGCCGAGAATATCGTGATCGGCAATGAGCCGGGCTCAGGTGCAGGGTTTGACCGCAAGCAAGCCGTGAAGATCGTGGAAGGACTCTGCGAAAAATACGGCATGAAAGTGGACCCACGCGCCACCGTAAGCAGCAGTGCCCCCGGCGTGCAGCAGCGGGTTGAAATACTGAAGGTGCTGTATCAGGGCGCCGAGATCATTATATTGGATGAGCCAACAGGCGTGCTGACGCCGCTTGAGGTTCAGGAGCTTCTGGATGCCATTAAACAGCTCTCCAAACAGGGAAAGAGCTTTATTCTGATCAGTCATAAGCTGAACGAGGTCCTTGATGTGGCCGATCGCATCACGGTGCTCCGTGACGGCGCCGTCACAGGGGTAGTGGAGAAGGGGAATACCGATGCCCATGAGCTTTCCCGTCTCATGGTCGGCCGTGAGCTCATGGAGCTGGATCGTAAGCCGGTCACGCCCGGCGAGAAGGTGCTGGAAGTATCGGATGTTTCAATCCGCGGTACGAAAGGAAAGCCGGTTCTGGACGGCGTCAATATGGACGTCCGTGCGGGTGAGGTTGTCGGGATTGCCGGTATTTCCGGCAACGGGCAGTCCGAACTGCTTCAGGTGATCTCCGGTCTGGCTCAGCCGGACAGCGGGCGAATCGCCGTTTCGGGCAAGGACGTAACCGGCATGTCGACAAGAGAAATACGGGAGCACGGATTAGCTCATATTCCCGAGGATCGGTATGTGTGGGGGGCGAATCGCATTGCAACCGTTATGGATACCGGGCTTATGGGTCACCATCGCCGCTTGCAGAAGGGCGGCTTCCTCAATCTGAAGGACATTCGTAAGCTGGTTTCCGGATGGATTCAGAAGTTCTCGATCAAGACGGGCTCCCTGGAGACCAGCACGCAGTATTTATCCGGCGGCAATCTGCAGAAGCTGATCGTCGCACGGGAACTGGAGCAGGGAACACCGTTCCTGATCGCAGCCGAACCGACGCGCGGCGTCGACATCGGGGCCATGGAGACGATTCATGGCGAGCTGCTCAAGCGGCGCGAAGAGGGCACGGGAATTTTGCTCGTATCGTCGGAATTAACGGAAATCTTGAAGCTGTCCGACCGCATTCTGGTTATGTTTGAAGGCCGGATCGCGGGCGAGCTGTCGGCGAAGGAAGCGACAGAGGAGAAATTGGGACTGCTGATGGCGGGAGGAACCTTGTAATGAATAAATGGACAAAATTTACGCTTCCGCTGCTCCAGCCGATCGCCGCCATCATTGTGGGGCTGCTCGCCGGTGCCATTGCCATCATGATTGCCGGCGGCGATATCCTGCAGACTTACGCGGAGATGTGGAAGGGTGCCTTCGGCGGCATGTATTTCTTCACGAATACGCTGTCCCGGGCGACCCCGATCATTCTGATCGGTCTGGGCGCGGCGTTTGCCTTCCGTGCAGGTTTCTTTAACCTTGGCGCGGAAGGTCAGATGGTGTTTGGCGCACTCGCTGCCGCATTGGTCGGATTGTACATGCCGGGTCCCGGCTGGCTGGTGTGCATCGTTGCGATTCTAGCCGGTGTTATCGCAGGTGGATTATGGTCGGTGATGGCCGGTTATTTTGATGCCCGGTTCCGGGTGAACCTGCTGATCTCCACGCTGCTGCTGAACTATGTGGCGGTATTGTTTGCAGGCTATCTGGTTGCCTATCCGCTGAAAGACCGTTCGGGCTCGGCTGCGATGGCTCAATCCGAAATGCTGGATAACAGCGTGTGGCTTCCAAAGCTGATTTCCGGCATGCCGCTGCATGTAGGCTTTGTGCTCGCTGTGCTGGCTGCGTTGATTATATTCGTTCTGCTGAAGCGCTCCGTGATTGGTTACGAGGTGCGGATGCTTGGCGGCAACCCGCTGTTTGCCCTGTTTGGGGGCGTTAAACGCGGTCCCATGATGCTTGGGGCCATGTTCTTCAGCGGCGGCTTGGCCGGACTTGGCGGCGCCGTTGAAATTCTGGGCTCCCAGTATCGTTATATCGATGGTGCATTATCTACGGCCGACTATGCCTGGACGGGCATTATGGCAGCATTGTTGGCAGGATCGCATCCGATCGGCACGCTGATTGCATCGATCTTTTTGGCCGCGCTGCAGACAGGCGGTATGGGCGTGGAACGGAATACGGAAGTGCCGCTTGAGGTAGGAGCGATCATCCAAGCCGTGCTGATTCTCTTTATCTCCGCCCGATTCACATACAGCTTCCTGAAGCGCAGAAAGGGGAACAAATCCGATGGAACAGCTGTTTGATCTTGCTTTAATCAACTCGGCCCTCCGCGTGCTCACTCCGATCTTGCTTGCGGCCCTCGGCGGTGCCCTGTGTTCGCGCGTCGGATTGTTCAATGTCGGTCTGGAAGGCTTTATGCTGCTCGGGGCTTTCTCTGCCGTGGTGGGGAACCACTTCTTCGGCAACGTCTTTTATGCGATATTGTTCGCGATTGCGATCGTTTCGATTTTTTCTTTTATATTTGCTTATCTCAGCATCAATCTGCAGGCGAACGTCATTGTGGTCGGTATCGCGATGAATGCGTTGGCGGCAGGATTGACCACGTTTAGTTTACGGGCTATTTTTGATGTAAAAGGTGCATTTTATGATAATACGATGGTCGGGCTGCCGAAATGGAACATTCCGATTATCGAGGATATTCCGGTGCTCGGTCCCATTCTGGCCGGCCTGACGCCGCTTGTCTATCTGTCGTTTTTGATTGCGGGCCTCATGTGGTATTATTTCTATCGCACGAAGAATGGCTTCCGGTTCTTGGCTGCCGGCGAAAATCCGCTCGCTGCCAAAAGCGTGGGCATCCGTGTAAGACGGTATCAGTATGGAGCCGTGCTGGCGAGCGGCGTGTTATGTGCGCTTGCCGGCGCGCAGCTGTCGCTTGGACAAGTGACGATGTTTACGGAAGGCATGACGGCCGGGCGCGGCTTTATCGCGCTCGTTGCCACGATGCTGGGCCAATCGGGTCCGCTTGGGGTAACGGCGGCAAGCCTGCTGTTTGGCTTTATGGATGCACTCAGCATCCGGTTCCAGGGGCTGGCGCTGCCAACGCATTTTACGCAGATGCTGCCTTATGTCGTGACGATTCTGGCGATGTTCTTCTTTAAGGACAAAAGCTTCCAGCAGGATGCGCTGAAGCAGGGATCCAGCTCCAGATAGGCGCGTACGCCGCGCCGCGCCGACCTGTGACTGAAGTCATCCAAACGATAAGGATGCAACAGCGATCAAGCGTAAAGGAGATGAATTTGGTGCACAAAAAGGCAGAACGATTGAAAAAAATGAAGCCGGTGGCGGTGAGCAACCTGACCGAGGAGCAGCGTGCCAAGCTGCCGCCGGGGCAGACGCTGACCGAGAAATTCCCCATTTTGCACGAGGGGGAGGTTCCTCATTACGACATGTCGGAGTGGACGCTCAAGGTGTTCGGGGAAGTCGAAGAGGAACGGACGTTTTCTTATGAAGATATATTGGCGATGCCAACGGTGACCGTGAACGCGGACATCCACTGCGTTACCCGCTGGTCCAAGTTCGATACGGTATGGGAGGGAATCCTGTTCCGGGATTTCCTGGCGGGGCTGA
The DNA here is from genome assembly GCF_025142895.1 of Paenibacillus sp. p3-SID867. Taxonomy (NCBI): domain Bacteria; kingdom Bacillati; phylum Bacillota; class Bacilli; order Caryophanales; family Paenibacillaceae; genus Paenibacillus; species Paenibacillus sp. p3-SID867. The sequence goes on along the minus strand of NZ_JAMBDM010000006.1, from coordinate 348,175 downwards.
AGATCAAGCCGAATGCCAAATACGTCATGTTTCATGCCGATCCCGATTACGATACGAATGTACCCATCGAGGATCTGCTTAAGGACGATGTGCTGCTGGCCTATCGCTTTAACGGCGAGCCGCTGACGGACAAGCATGGCTGGCCGCTGCGTACGGTTGTGCCGCATCGCTATTTCTGGAAGAGCGCCAAATGGCTGCGCGGCATTGAATTTATGAAGGAAGACCGCCCGGGCTTCTGGGAACGCAACGGCTTCCATAATGAAGCAGACCCGTTCAAGGAAGAGCGGTTTAGCGGCGAGGCGCTGGATATACCCGAAGACGAATGGACACGTAAGGAGTTTGACTAATATGTTGATGCCTATTTTGCAAGTGAACTCGGAAGATATACCTGAATTTGTGATCGTCTGCGGCGATCCCAAGCGTGCGGAGACCATTTCCCGCAAGCTTACAAACGCGCGTGAGCTCGCGTTCAGCCGCGAGTACCGCACCTTCGTGGGAACGTATGAAGGCGTTGAACTCGCGGTAACCAGCCACGGGGTTGGATGTCCGGGAGCTGCAGTTTGTTTCGAGGAGCTGATCCGCGCGGGGGCGAAGACATTGATTCGCGTGGGCACGGCCGGGTCTTATCGGGCGGATACTCCCGCGGGAAGCCTTGTGGTCAGCACGGCTGCGATCCGCACGGATGGCCTGACGAAACAGCTCGTGCCGGACGGCTTTCCAGCGGTTGCAGACAGTCAGGTAGCGGAGGCACTGTACGAATCCGCGGTTTCAATTGGCGAAGGCGTGGTTCGCAAGGGGATTACTGTAACCCTGGACGTGTTCTTTAACGGCGTTGAAGAAGTACCGCACCAGAAGTATAAAGCAGCAGGAGCGCTCGGCGTCGAGATGGAAATTGCGGCGCTGTACGTCGTTGCGGCGATCCGCGGCGTTCGCGCAGGCGCGATTGTCGCCATGGACGGATTTGCCGACGCCGACCTCGCGGCCGAGTACGACCCGAACACGAATGTGGTTGCCGACGCGGTGGAACGCGAAATTAACACGGCCCTGCAGGCTGTGGTGAAGCTGGCGAAGCAGGGTTAGTGAGGGGTAAGAAAGCCGGGTTTCCTGAGCGTAAGCTGCAGGAGACCCGGCTTTTTATTTTGCGTGAGATGAATTCGGGGAGTATCAGAACTTGCAGCTGCAAATCCAGTCATACCCATCTTTACTGTTTGGACGGCTGGACCGTGAAGAAGGGAACCTTCTCAATACCCACAGCTCGAACATAAGTGAATAGTTGCCCTTTATGGTGGATTTCGTGGTCGACCATGTTGCTCAGCCACACTTTTCCTGGGGCAACAAACCCGTTAAAGTCCAGCGGCTGCTCCAGCAGGATGTCGGACAATTCATTAAAAACCGCTGTAGTCGATTCGGTCGAGGCTTGCACGATATTTCTAATGTCATCGATGTTTTCGAATTCGGTGGAAATAGAGGGTGGAGAGAACGAGCCTTTTACAATGGAGCGCAGGAACATGTCTGAGGACGCCGCAATATGAACTGCTAATGCGCCCAAGGTATAGGCGTTCTCCCACGGTTTATAGTCCAAATGCTCGCTCTGAACGTCCTGCAGCAGATGAAGCAAGACCGTACGGTGTTTATGCCATCGTTCGAATAGCTGTTGACCTTCATGACTCATGATTTGTCCTCCTTGATCGATCACAGAATAATTTTCTTGGATGATGCGGCTAATTTGCGGTTCATAAAACAGTTCGATAAGAAATAGCGGATTCCTTCCCTACGCGTTAAGCTGTAGCCAGATGTTGAATTTAATAATTTTGGAAAAAGCAGTTGCAAAAATAAAGCGTACCGTATATACTGTGTTTAATTAGTGATTGGTCAATCAATAATGGATCGAAATGAAAGAAAGGAGGGGAAGAAATGGCTAGAGCATCAACCTCTGCGAATCGGCGCAATGATATCGTGGCGGCAGCCATCGAAGTGTTTGCAGAAATTGGGTATTATCGCGCGACCACGGCTCAGGTTGCCGAACGGGCAGCGATATCACAGCCTTACGTCTATCGGTTCTTTACCAAGGAGTCGCTGCTTGTGGAATCGCTGGCTGTTTCCTGGGAGCGCATTGTGAAGGCATTCCAAGCGGTGATCGAATCCGCTTCTTCAGAGAATCTGGAGTTGGGTTTGATTCAGGCATACGAAGGGATTGTGCAATCGCATCGCAGCGAGATCCTGCTCCAGATGCAGGCGCAGACGATTCAGGAAGCGCCCATCCGCGAAGCCATGCAGCAGGGAATGAATGAGGTGAAGGATCTCGTGGAGAATGCCTTTGTGCGAGCGGGATTTGAGGATGCCGACAAGAAAACCTCCGATTTTCTGGCCCGGGGCATGCTGTGCAATGTAGCTATGGCGATGGATATGCCGAATATGATGCCCATAAGATAGAGCACGCCCAGGCGCGCTCTGACAGTGCCGCCCGCGTACCTCAAGGCTGGTGCGCGGTGGGATAAGGGCACTTTTTTATAAATTTTAGTAATTGATCAATCAATCATTAACTTGTAAATTGAGTGTAGATTAGCTTTAGGAGGTGATACGGTTGGCTAAACTTCATCTTAAATTCGTTGATGGCATATTCGTTGCAGTCACCCTGTTATGCGTGCTCAGCTGGTGGGATTAAGGACAGGGGACGTTAACGTCATTGTCAGGTTAACTACATGAAGGGAGCGAAATGATCATGAAGGAAAATATGGACTCCGTGTGGTTCTCAAAGTATTCGTTCATGTTCGGGGTTATAACGGTACTGCTGGTATTGTTCTCGATGTGGGATTAAATGGATGGAAGCACGCTGACCAAGGGGTTAGCGTGCTTTTTTGTGGCTTTCAATGCTGAGTTAATTAATGAAGGGGCTTAACCTTCGTATCGAGAGATGCTGTTTTTTTCTGTTTGAGCGTAACGAAAGCTACAAGGATGCCGATTAATGTTGTTACTGTATTCATAATGAAAGCGATCCGAATGGCTCCGTTCAAATCACCAGGATCCATTGATTCCATAGGCGCATTTGTACCCAAGCTTGACGAGATGATTGCCATGATGACAGCTAATCCCACGGCTCCTCCAATTTGCTGTCCGGTCGAGACGATCGAGGATGCAAGACCTTGCTCGTTCATATGGATATTTGAACTGCCGGCAATATACATTGTCGTAAATACGAACGCTTGACCTAGACCGATGATGACCATGCCCGGGATGATGCCCCACGCAGAGCCTGTTTCCGACAATCCGGTAAGGAGCATAAAACCGATAGCACCAAGGCCCATACCGCCGGCAATGGTACCGGCAACGCCAATGGTGGATATCATTTTGTTTATCAGCTTGGCACCGAGAAGAGCGCTTAAGGTCAGCGGCAAAAAACTGAGACCCGACTGGACGGCAGTATAGTGAAGAACCTCTTGGGTATACAGCGTTAAGAAGTAGTAGAGCGTTCCGAATGACGCGGAAAAAATGGTGGCGGTCAGAGCGGCACCGGTTAAACTGCGCAATCGAAACAGTCTAAAGGGAATCAAAGGCTCCCTCGTCCGGGTTTCGATAATAACAAACAAGATGAGCAGAACTATTCCTATGACCCCGGGGATGATCGTTCTGAAATTCAGCCAGCCATCTACCGGAGATTGAATCAGATAATAGACAATCAGCAGCATGCCTGCCGTTACAGACAGTGAGCCGGCCACATCAAAATGGCGTGAACGGGACGATGTTCTGCTCTCCTTCAGGGCGATCGGTGCAAGAATAAGGACAAGAACGGCAATCGGCACATTCACGAAGAACGTCGACTGCCAACCGATGTAACTCGTTAATAATCCGCCGAGAAGAAGTCCAAGCGATAAGCCGACTCCACCCATCGCAGCCCAGATTCCCATGGCACGATTGCGTTCTTGGCCTTCTTCAAAATTAGACATGATCAATGACAAGGTAGCGGGCGATAGAAGGGCGCCTCCAAGACCTTGAAGTCCCCTTGCAATAATTAACAGGGACTGGGAGTCAGCCAAGCTGCCAAGCAGAGAACCCAGGCCGAATAATCCCGTGGCAATCATAAACATTCGGCGTCTGCCGAGCAGATCGGATAATCTTCCCCCGATAAGGAGGAACCCCCCGTAGACCAATGAATAAGCGCTGACTACCCATTGCAGATGCAGGGCCGAGAAACCAAGTTCCGCTCCAAGGGACGGCAATGCAACAAATATAATGGTGTAATCCAGCGCAAGAATGAGCTGGGATACGGCTAACAGCACCAATGCTAATCTTTTATAGTTGTTTGGATTCATATCGAATGAACATCCTTTCATCATGTTTTTAGACTAAATAGTCTGAAATTTGCAAAAAAAATTAGGTGTTGAAAATACTCACTCCTAGATAAGTAAAAGGCATAACTACCACCTCCTTTCTAGACTGATTGGTCTGAAATATCTAAAAAATGATGAAGCGAAACCCAATCGCTTCATTATTTTTTTCATTCTTTATTAGGCATCCAGTGCAGACAGCGTGACTGCAGCGATATCGTCCAATACTGCCGGATTCGTTGAAAGCTTCGCGGCTTGCGTTAACGCATATCGCGCATGATATAAATATCTGGCAAGCGCCCGCAGGTCATGCTGCCGATCGGTTAATTCACCTTGCTGCCGGGCACGGACCAGAGCCGTGTAGAAGGCTTCTTCCAGTCGATCCGAATCCTGCCGGAACAATTGCGCAATCTCTGGATTGTGAGGAACCTGGTCAATGGCACTGTGCAGGATAAAGCATTCATTGCGGCGCTGCTCATCCTTAAGCACGGTGACGATCTCTTTAAAGATCGCGGCCACGGACTCCTTCACCGAACCGGGACGTTCCAGGATGGAGACGGCCGCCGCTGATTTCTCATTCACGTAGTGTTTCACAGCTAATATGAACAGATCCTTTTTCGTCCCGTAGGTGTCGTATAAACTTTGTCGTGCTATGCCTAACCCGTCAAGCAAATTTTGCAGCGATGTGCCCTCGTAACCGTAGTGGCCAAAAATCTCCATGGCCTTATGAAGAACAAGCGTTGTGTCGAACTCTTTGCTTCTTCCCATGGTCTTCATGACGCCCCCTTTAATTACACATCATATATTTTCCGGACTGTTTGGTCAAGAAAAATAATTTTTGGAGAAATCCATCAGTTTCTTTTACCCAAACGTTATATTAACAGAAAAGACAAAACGAAAAGTGAGAGGTTGGCTAATGCAAGTATGTGATCTCTATGAAAACCTGAAGGACGATGTCCAGCGTTATGCCAGATCCATCGCCAAGCATGCCTACGAAGCGGATGATCTGGTCCAGGATGCCTTTATGAAGGCCATCAAGGAGCCGAACCTGGCAGCTCAGCCCCTTCACAAGCAAAAGGCCTGGTTCTTCAGAGTCGTCAAAAATCGCATGATCGATATTAGCCGCCGGGAGAAGCGGCTCGTATCGTGGGAGGATGACCTGGACGTGGCCGAGCTCCCCGTTTCAAGCCGCAATATAGAAATGACGGAATGGCTCGCCCGTTTGCCGCAATCGCAGAGTGATATCGTGTTTAAGCGCTTTTGGCTCGGCATGTCCAGCCAGGAAATCGGCGAGCAGCTGGGCATGCCGGCAGCCACCGTTCGGTACAAATTGCAAACCGCCATCAAAAAATTGAGAAAACTATGGGAGGAAGATATGAAATGAGCAGAATCATTGAAAATGTGGGAATGTTGGATCTTACGCAGGCAACGGAGGAAACCGTAACAAGCATCGAACGGATCGGAAACGTAGGTCTTGTGATATACCGGGCAGAAACGGCACACCTGCTCACGCTGTTGAAAAACACAGGCAATATCGGCAAGACGATTGAAATCCCCGAGGGACACCGTTATTACAGCGGCACGCTGCGACTGGACGAGGAATATTTTCAGCTCTTGGAGCAGCCGGACCGCGTATTCGTTAACGGTACGGTCATCATCGATAAAGGAGTATCCCTCGAAGCATTCCAGAATGGGACGCTGCACCTGGTGGTCAACGGCGAGGTTTATGCTCCCCGGCATCTGGCCGCTGCCGTTACCTCTTCACTCCTCAAAATGGGAGGCGCCAGCGCGGAGATTCACGCTTACGATTACGAACCCAGGTTCGAGTCCGGGAAAGTGCAGTTGAACAATGCATACCTGTCCTCCAGCAGCGAGCCTATGGAGCTGGTCCTGAGCGGCATGGTTCACCTGGATAAGGAGCTGGATATGGAGCAGTTCACGGCCCGGATTGAAAGGATCCAAGTTAACGGTAAGGCGATTATCCATGAACATCAATCCCCATATTTCTACGAAAAGTTGAAAACGATAAACGGCTTGGTCGAGGTGATCCCGGCAGGGTTCGAATATGTAACCAAACCGTTAAGGCTAAACGCAAGAACCGTTCGGCGCTTCAAAGGCCATAAACTCTACACGAAAAAGCCGCTCATTCTCGAGGCGGACGTGACTCGGGACGCCTTCAGCCAGGCCGTGTCGGAGATACAATCAACTTCGTTTATCATTTGCGGCGAAGAGATCGAGGATCTGGTTTGGGAGCGCTGTCCCAACCTGAATACGGAAATCGTAAGTTACGAGCGGCTGTTTGTGTTCATCAACGGCGAGGAGACCTGGTCAAAGGATCAGCTGGCGGCTTTGGGGCAGCCGGCGAGCTTCATCGTTGACGGGACGCTGACCTTTGATGATGACGTCACCGAGGAAGATATTAAAGCCTCGGTGTCCTCCCTGGATCTTTTTGGCGAAGTCGTTGTAGGGGAAAAAAGAATTAAAGGCATTTTGTACCCTTACCTTCGGGTAAACAATGGAAGTATTATAGTGAAGGGGACGGAAGAGGAGCTTGCAGGTATTGGTAATGTCGGAATGTTGTCGCTATAAATAGAAATGAGGAATGAAACCATGAATATCAATAATGAAGATATTGCCAAACAGCATGTTCGCGATCTCCGTCAGGAACTGGAACGATGCCGGATGGCAAAGCAAACACGGATCACAAGTGGTGTGGCTGCCATATCGAAGGGGAGTACACGGAAATCCGATGGAAAATGGAAGTCTTTACTTGAAACCATCATCATGATGGGAAGAAGAATGCTCTAATCCGGCAGAACGGGTAGGGCGCCAATCCGATTCTTGTGAATCGTCGATGCCATGCGCATCGGCGATTTTTTAATTGTGAGGAAGCTTGGATAAAGACGCACTGGAGGAGCTTGCCGATGTGTTGGAAGTCATCCAGGCATTATCCAGGGTGCATGGTGCGGAGCCTTTGGATTATAGATGTGGAGTAAGTGGATTGCTATGCAGAACGTGATCGACATGTTTATTTATTAGTGAATAATGCTGCAATTTGGGTTCATCATGCGATAAAATCATGCTATATACTGGTTTTTCCCTAACCCGAACGTCATAACATAAGGGGTTGAGCATAGTAAAAAGGAGGTTCTTCCTTTGAAAATTGGCGAATTGTCTAGAGAGACAGGCGCAAGCATTAGATCCATAAGGCATTATGAGAAGCAAAAGTTAATTACAGCTATACGTATGGAAAATGGTTACCGAGAGTTTAACGAGTCCGATATTGAGCGTATTAAAACGATACAGAACTATTTGACGCTGGGACTAACCACCTTAGAAATAAAACAAGTTTTAGATTGTCAACTACAGTATGGTGATGCAGAGACGGATGAAAATTGCGAAACAGAAATGCAGGGACAATATGAAGAAAAATTGGATGAAATTAAGGGAAAAATCAATGCATTGACCGATTTACAAAACCGATTGGAAATACAAATCAATAAAAATGAAAGAAAGTCATGACTGCGGGACAGAGGTGTCCTCTTCCTTTGCAGTTTATCCATCCGTTGTCGGGTGGATATTTTTTTCTGTTTGATTCTGCACTACGGAATCTTCTGGGGAGCCGGTGCGTATGTGACGCAGCTTCCACATGATCATTAAGGCGACCAGTATTAACCCGAGCGCAGAGATCGAATACGAAAGTTGAATAGTCAACGAAAAAGAGGATTGTACAGCATGAAGCATTTCAGCTCCTAACTTATCGGGCAATTGTCCGGCTACCGCAACGGCTGCACCGAGGCTATCCAAGGCCGTACTTGCTGCTTCCTCAGGTACTTCCCTGGGAATGGAATCCGCTAATGATCCGCGGTAAATGATCATGGCGAGACTACCCAGAAAAGCGATTCCCATAGCATTGCCGAGTCCGGAGCCTACATCTTGCATGGCCGAGGCAGAGCCCGCGCGCTCCTGCGGCACACCGGCAATGATAAGTTCACTGCCAATGGTCATGACGGGTCCCACACCGAGCATGAAGAGTGAAACCCCGGTAATGAGGATCGCCGCCTCCGCTGTATTTGCGGTCAGGATGATTATCACTGCCCCTCCGATTGCAACGGTGAGCCCGGACGCCATCGCGTATGCGGGACGCATCCATCGGGTGAGTACGGGGGCTAACAACGTCCCGACAATCGACAGTATAGCAGGGGTCATAAGCAGCAGTCCTGCATGCGTTGGTGAGAGCCCAAGAACGGTTTGCAAATGTTGAATGAAAAGCATGTAGGCCCCACCGTTTACCAAGAGCACAAGCAGTAGGGAGAGTAAGGAGACGGAGAATGCAGATTCGCGAAACATGCGTAAATCCAACAGCGGTTCCTGCAAGCGCAATTGTCGGCGGACAAATAGGACCCCAACGATTACGCCCAATATCACTGTACCGACATAAAGAAGATGGAATCCGCGCTCTGCGATTTCCTGCAGTCCGAAAATTACGGCTATCAAGGCAAACAGGGACAGGGCTACGCTGACAATATCCATACGACCGGCTTCCGAGTCACGATACGTGGGGAGCAATGGAACGGCCAGTAAAAAGATCAGGGCAACCGGAGCATTGATGAGGAAAATCGCGCCCCACCAAAAATGATCCACCAATAGCCCACCGATTGGAGGCCCCAGTGCCGCCCCGGCGGAGAAAGCACTCAAGTTCACCGCGATTGCCACCGAAAACTGTTTCGGATCGGGAAACATATTGCGCAATAAGGACATCGCAGACGGTGTGATCGTTGCGGCTGCCACACCAAGAAACGCACGGGCGACAATCAGCATCCAAACCGTGGTCGAGAAAGCGGCAATGATAGATGCTAGTCCGTATACCGTCACGCCGATCGCGAGCAGCCGACGCCTCCCGATGCGATCTGCCAGCCTTGCCATGGTAATCAAAAATCCGACGGTCAAGAACTCGCCGATGTGGAGAATCCAGAGCGTTTGGGTGCTGCTCGGCATTAAATCAGCCGAGATGGATGGCATCGCAAGAAACAATCCGGTCATATCGGTGGCCAGCATGAAAACCGGCAGCATCAAGGCTGCGAGTCCCAGCCATTCCCGCCAGGTTGCCCGGGGAGGGTTTTTCCTCATTTTGCTGACATGAGTGTTATTCATGTTTTTTTCACCTTCCATTCCTAAATGAGTTTCAGATGTGCTAAGCCTCATGCTAAAGCATGACACTAGTGTCACAGTCAACAAAATCATGATAATAATGCCTGGAGTTGTATAGAAATAGTTGGATCGCCTGCATTAAAGTTTGTACCTGGGCGGACAAAAGCGGGAGGCAGTGGAAGCGGCCATGCGTATCGCGAGTTATCATTCAGAGAACCACACAAACTGACCACCTTCCATCTAACAAAATGACACCTCTCCCGCTCAGTCGAGCCTGCGGCAAACAATATCCCTCTATCGGCAAGACATCAGGCAGTCCACTCTTTCCATGAGAAGATTTACAATGAAAGCGATACTTCAGCGAAGGAGATGTCTTATGAATTTTGATCTGAATATCGTACCTTTCAGCCGTAGAGAATCCTTCTTGGCAATTTCCCTTCTGCCCGCGGCAAAGGACCGCAGACCAGGACTTTACCTGCGAACCGTCCGTGGAGGGGATGACAAGTTTGGCGAGGCGTTTCTGATAGAGCTGCTAAACCGGCAGAACGAGCCGGTTCCCTTTGAACCTGTAGCATCACCCGACAAAATCAGGCTAACGGCCTCCGATTCGGAAGGCCATGCGGACATTTGCATATCGGACTCCAGGACCGTCCGGTTTCGCGCGGAAGGCTGCGGCATAAGGCTTACTTTTTTCCCCGCAGCGTATGACTACGCCTACGAGACAAATCCGGACAGCTGGGAAGTGAACAGCTTCACGCACGGCTGCCGCTTCATGCTGACCCGGCTTGTTGGCCAGATGAGCATGGAGGTCGAATGGAACGAGATCAAGAGCTCGCGGGTGACCGCCGACTTCTCCGTGGATACTGCAACCGATACGGCTGAATTCGCCGTAGAAGAGTTCATGACCGTCATGACGCCGCGTACCGACTGGGAGTCCTTCGACGATGCGGTTGAAAGCGTTCGCGAGGATTATGCCGATTGGTTGAACAATACCCTGACCGTCCCTGAGCGGTGGCAGGAAGCAAGGGAGCTCGCTGCCTATATTACCTGGTCCTGCGTAGTTCCGGCCGAAGGCTGTTTAACCCGCCCAGCCATGTATATGTCCAAGAATTGGATGACCAACATCTGGAGCTGGGACAACTGCTTTAACGCGATGGCCCTCATGCGGCATCAGCCGGAGCTGGCTTGGGATCAGTTCATGATCTTTTTTGACCGGCAGGATGAGAGCGGCCTGATCCCCGACTTCGTGAACGATAAATACGAGCTTTGGAATTGCAACAAACCGCCGATTCACGGCTGGACGCTGGCCTGGATGATGAGGCGAACCGATTTCATTAAGGAGACCCAGCTGCGCGAGGTCTACGGCCCATTATCCAAATGGACGGAATGGTGGTTTACGCACCGGGACCATGACGGCGACGGCATCCCCCAGTATAACCACGGCAACGATTCAGGCTGGGACAACAGCACGGCATTTAATAACGGCATCCCCGTTGAGAGCCCTGATCTTGCCGCTTATTTGATTATCCAGATGGAGACGCTGGCTGAAATCGCGGGTTTGCTGGGCCTGACCGAGGAATCGAGTCAATGGAGACGGAGTGCGGATGATACGCTGGATCGCATGCTCCGGCATTTCTGGAGAGACGGTCGATTCACCGCCTGCCGTTCGGGAACGCATGAGGTATCCGAGGGAGACAGCCTGCTGCTGTTCGTTCCGATTCTGCTGGGAAAACGCCTTCCCGAGTATATCCGCACGGCTCTATTGGAAGGACTTCGAGAGGAAGGCCGATTCTTGACGAGCAACGGCTGGGCGACCGAGAGCGTAAACAGCCGTTACTATAAGGCGGACGGATATTGGCGCGGGCCGATCTGGGCCCCTTCCACGATGCTGCTGGTCGAAGGGGTGGCGGCGGCCGGCGATAAGGAGCTGGCAATGGAGATTGCGCAGCGGTACTGCCGGATGGTCAGTCTCAGCGGCATGGCCGAGAATTTTGATGCCCTGACCGGAGCGGGGCTACGCGATCGGGCGTTTACCTGGACTTCCAGCGTATTTTTGATTCTTGGACATGAATACACCCTATAACGATGACGGACAAATACTTCTTCCCGGGCTTTTGCCTTGCGGGGGAGGTGCTTTTTCCGTTTTCTCTCATTTTCCATTTGCCGCCTAATTACAAGCTCTTTGTTCGGGTTTATAATGAAAGCGGTATCAAGGACGGGTTCACAGTCCTGCCTCATAGCGAACGAGTGGATGTAAGTTTCACGATACGATACGACAATAGGGAGAGTAACCATGAATCTTCAGGGGATCAAAGATCGAGTGGGCCGGCTGTTCACCGGCACCTATCACAGTATACGAACCAAGCTGCTTACTTGTTTTTTAATCGTCACCCTGATTCCGCTGTTCTCGCTTGGTGGACTTTCTTATGTCCAATCCGCTAAAGTGATTAACTCCCAGTTCGGCAAATACGGCGATAATGCCGTAGCGCAGCTGGAGCAGCAGACCAGTTCGGCATTGGAGCGGATGAAGCAGACGGCGGAGACGATCTATTCCTATTTACTGGACCCGAGCCACTCGGGAATCGGAGCAGGGACGCCATCCACATACGGCGACATCATGGAGAAGAACGACTTCGAATCGTTGTTAAAGTCTCTTCGGACGCAGCTGACAGCAGGAATTTACATCATAACGTCCTCCGGCTATTACTATGGGGAGAACAATCTGGATGTGAATAAACTCGGCAATATTCCAATGTGGAACACGAGGCCGAAGGCATATGCCGGGACTTATTGGCTCGGTTTTTATAAACAGGACCATTCCATCAAGAGCAGCGATAGCGACAACGTGCCTGTCCTAGGATTGGCGGTGCCGATCCATCACCCGGACAAGGCTCAGGACGGCAGCGTCATTCTGATCGAGGAGAACGCCGAGGAGCTGCTGCGCAGTTATGCCAAGTTCGAGGCCGACACGCATGCCCACCTGCTCATTACATCGCCGGACGGCACGGTCGTGTATGAGACGGACGCTCGGTATACGCCCCATGACAGCGATGTGGCCTGGACCCGGACGATTGAAGCCAACCAATGGACCATGGAAGCCAGAATTCCCGCCAAGGCGTTCTATCAATCCTCGGACGTGATTCGGGCGAACACGATGGTTGTTGCCATCGTATCCTGCTTGCTCGCTTTTGGCATAGCCTATCTGTTCTCTTCCCGGTTCACTTCGCGGATCCGGACCTTGAAGGACTCGATGCAGAAGGTAAGCTTCGGCAAGCTGGATACCCGTACGCCGATCGAGGGGAGGGATGAGCTGGGCAGCCTCGATATGAGTTTTAACCGGATGGTAACGGGCGTGCAGACCCTGATTGGCGAGGTGGAGCAGAGCGAGCGGCTGAAAAAAGAGGCCGAGCTGCGCGCATTCCATTATCAGATCAACCCCCATCTGCTGTTCAACACCCTGAATTCCATCCAATGGAAGGCCCGGCTGCAAGGCGCGGAGGACATTCGCCAGATGCTGTATCATCTGACGATGGTGCTGGAGGGAAATCTGGATATTTCCCAGGAGCTTGTTACCCTGAACAGGGAGCTGCGCATGATCGGTCACTTTCTGAAAATCCAGGAGATCCGGTACGGCGAGGTGTTCCGTTATGAGCTGGATTGCGATGAGGCGCTGCTGCCTTATTTGATTCCACGGATGACGCTTCAGCCGCTGTTCGAAAATATTTTTTTCCATGCTTTCACCGATGGTCAGGGAGAGATCCATGTCAAGGTCGAGGAGGATCACGATGAGCTGGTGCTTACGCTTCGCGATAACGGAGCCGGCATCAGAGAGGAGAAACTCGCACAGTTATTCTCGCCGGAGATGAAGCGGAAGGGACGCGGCGGGCTTGGCGTGCGGAACGCCGATCAGAAATTCAAGCTGCATTTTGGCCCTCTATACGGACTCAAGGTACATTCGGTTAAGGGAGAAGGAACAACGATTACTATACGATGGCCGAAAAAGGAGGAGTCTTGCGATGATGAAAGCAGGGAACATTAAGGTGATGATTGCCGACGATGAGAGCATTGTGCGGAAGGGACTCCGCTCCACGGTCCCGTGGGACCGGTTCGGGATGGAGGTTGTGGCAGACAGCCCCAATGGTCAGGCGGCCTGGGAGGCTTTTCTGGAGTTTCGACCGCAAGTGGTCATTACGGATATCGTCATGCCGGAGATGGATGGGATCGAGCTGTCGCGCAAGGTGAAGGAGGTCGCGCCGGAAACCCGAATCATTCTGCTCAGCTGTCACCGGGATTTCGAATATGCCCAAGAGGGGATGCGGCTCGGCGCTTCGGGATATCTGCTGAAAACCGCCTTCGAGGACGAAGAGCTCGAAGCGATGCTGGGAAAATTCCAGCGTGAGCTGTCCGATACGCCGGCCCACGGGTACGAGTTGGAAGAGCAGGTTTCTGCTCACCTGTTTGCTTGGCTTAACGGGCACAGTGACCGTTTCCCTGGAGAACTCCGAAAGCTTTGCAGCCGCGTCGGGCTGGGAGAGGGCAAGCCCATCTCGCTGTATCTGATCAAAACGGCGGGCTGCAGCGGCAGTTGGGAGCACCTGCTGCAGGAGCAAGGCACCGATGAGCCGGGGTTACGCAGCAGCAAGCTGATTCCTTACGGCGCGGACAGCTGTTATTGGGCCATACCGGAGGAGTTTAAGGGAGCGGCAGACAGCCTGCTGGTGGAGATCAAGAGCCGGTGCGGGAAGCTTGCATGGAATTGGCGGGGAGACCTTCAGGACTCGGAGGATGTGCAGAAAGCCTTTCAATCCTTGCACAAGGAAGCCGAGCTGGAGCGGGTGTACGGTCTGAGCGGCGAGCAGTGGCCGGAGCCGATCCTGCAGGCGGTTCATCTGCTGCACGAACATCCCGCGGACGAGTGGTCGGCAGCGGAGCTGGCTCACCAGGTGGGGCTGAGCCGCAGCCATTTTTCGATCCTGTTCAAGAAAACGGTTGGCGACAGCTTTATCACATTCCAATATAAGCGCAAGCTCCGTCTCGCCTATGGTTTGCTGCGCGAAACCTCCTTAACGATGCAGGAGATCGCCGAGAAGACCGGGCTTGGCGACAGCAAATATTTCAGCAAATGGTTCAAGCGCTGCACGGGTCAGACGCCAAGCCAATACCGTGCCGAACAAAAAGGGGAGCCATCGTAAACAAATGAACACCCGTCTATGCAAGTTCGAACAAAAATACGATCATCTGCGAATCAGCGCACGTTTTGAACCGCTTTCATCCGAGTTATGATGAAAGCGGTTCAATTCATATCAACTCAATACTTTAGGGGAGCTGACAATATGAAAAAGAAAATGTCATGGATCGCGTTGGTTTCGGTGATGACGTTAATGGCATCCTTGCTGGCCGCATGCGGCGGCAGCGGCGGGACCGGGGCATCGAAGGAGCCGGACGGCAATTCATCGGGCGCGGCAACGACGCTTCGCTTCGCTACCTGGGATACGGGAGATGCGCTTAAGATTGAACAAGAGATCGCCAAGAAGTTCGAGGAGTCGCATCCAGGAACCAAGGTACAGGTGGAGGCCTATGCCGACGGCTTCGATCAGAAGCTGGCCGCGGGATTCGGCGCAGCCAATCCGCCGGACGTGATGTACATGTGGGATTTTCCGACGTATCACCAGTCCCTGGAGCCGCTGGATTCCTACGCGTCCAAGGACGAGGACTTGAATATCGACGATTTTTACCAAGGATTGTTTAACTACGGCAAGATTGATAATCAGCTGTACGGAATCCCTGCGGGCTTTACGACCCGGGTGGTGTACTACAACAAGAAGATGTTCGACGATGCGGGCATTCCCTACCCGAGCGATGGATGGACATGGACGGAATTCCAGGAAATCGCCCAGAAGCTGACGGATAAATCCAAGAAGCAGTACGGCTTCGGCGTTCGGGCCGAGAATGATACGTATGACCTTCAAGGGTTCGTATGGAGCAACGGCGGTTCCTTTATTTCGGAGGACGGGACAACGATTGAAGGGTACATGAACAGCAAGGAAACGGCGGAAGCCATTCAGATGCTGGGCGATATGCTGAAGAACGGCTCAGCCGTCCTGACTGGAGGCAAAGGGCAGCAGAGCGGTGAGGATATTTTCAAGGCCGGCAAAATTGCCATGTGGGAGAGCGGTATCTGGCCGCTGGAATCCTTCAGGGAAGCCGGAATCGATGTGGGTACGGTGGAGATGCCGGCCTTTGAGGGCAAACCTGTGAAGGGCGTGTTGGCCGAATCCGCGCTATCCATAGCGAAGGATTCCAAGAACAAGGATCTGGCGTGGGAATTCATTAAGTTCTACGTATCGGATGAAGCGATCAAAATGCGCGTGGCCGATTTGCCGGTCCGGGTCAGCGTGGTCAACGAGCTGAAGAAGGACCAGGATCCGCTCTACAAGCCGTATTACACGATGCTGGAGCGTTCGGACAATACGCCGGCCTTCCTGCTGAATCCGAAATGGAACGAAGTCAACCGCCAGCTGTCGGCAGCCGTGGAATCCGTCATGTTCGGCAGCGATGCCCAGGAGGTTCTGAACCAGGCGGTGAAGGATAGCGAACGCTATTTGAAATAAACGAAGAAAGAAGGTTCGCGAAAATGGCCCACACTCATGCACCTTACTCACAACAGCAGACAGCGGCCCCGAAGCGACTTGGACCAAAACGATGGGGTGGGGCCGTGCCCTACCTCTTCATTTTTCCATGGATATTCGGATTCCTCGTTTTTACGCTTGGTCCGCTGCTGTTTTCCCTCGTCATTTCGTTTTTTGATTGGCCGATCGTTGGCCAGGTGACCTTTGTCGGCATCGACAACTATGTGGAGATGTTCTCGAACGATCCGCTGTTCTGGAAATCGCTGCTGGTTACGTTAAAATTCGCGGCTTTGTTCGTGCCGCTGAACATCATCGTGGCTCTGGGACTCGCCATGCTGCTCAATCAGAAGGTAAAAGGGAGCGCGTTCTTCCGCACTGCCTTCTACCTGCCGTCTGTCATTTCCGGCGTAGCCCTCGCCATGATCTGGTCCTGGGTGTACAGCGGGGATTACGGGATCCTGAATTTTTTCTTATCGCTTGTCGGCATCGAAGGGCCGGATTGGCTGAACGATACGAAGTGGTCCCTGGTCGCCATGGTCATTGCAAGCCTGTGGGGACAGGGCTCGATGATGCTTATTTTTCTGGCGGGTCTCAAAGGCATTCCGAAGGACCTGTATGAGTCGGCCTCGATAGATGGAGCGGGCAAGATCAGGCAGTTCTTCAATGTGACCATCCCGATGATCACGCCGACCCTGCTGTTTAACCTGATTACGTCCATCATTGCTGCCTTCCAGCAGCTGACGCTGGCGCTTCTGCTTACGGGCGGGGGCCCGCTGAAGTCGACGTTTTTCTATGCGATGTACATGTACGAGAATGCGTTCAAGTACTTCAAGATGGGTTATTCCGCAGCCAACGCCTGGTTCATGTTCCTGATCGTGCTAACGCTGACGTTTCTTGTGTTTAAGTCCTCGGAGGCCTGGGTGTTCTATGAGGGCGAGATGAAGAAGGAGAAGGCGAAGCCGAAGCGTGCCAAAGCAGGCGTGCCTGCCGGCAGAGAGGGGCGTTCCGCATGAAAAAAGTAATTACTTACACACTGCTCATCTTGTGCTCGCTGTTGTTCATTGCTCCGCTCTTCTGGGCTATCACAACAGCGCTGAAGTCGCAGCAGGAGCTGTATCTGTTTCCTCCAAAATGGTTTCCTTCCGTGTGGAGATTCAGCAACTTTGCGGAAGCCTGGAGCATTCAGCCGTTTAACCTGTTTTTGAAAAATACGCTGATCGTGACGCTGCTGTCGACGCTCGGTCAGCTCATATCGTGCACGCTGGTGGCGTACGGGTTCGCCCGGTTTCAGTTCAAGGGGCGGGATGCGCTGTTCCTGATCGTGCTTGCCACCATGATGATTCCGTGGGAAGTGACCATGATTCCGCAGTATATGGAATTCAACTACCTGGGCTGGATCAATACGCTCAAACCGCTGATTGTTCCGTCCTGGTTCGGTTCCGCCTACTTTATTTTTCTGCTGCGCCAGTTCATCATGACCTTGCCGAAGGAGCTGGATGAAGCGGCAACGATTGACGGGGCGGGCAAAATGACGGTTCTGCTGCGAATCATCGTGCCGCTGATGGGACCCTCGCTCATTCTGGTGGCCGTGTTCCATATGATGAGCTGCTGGAACGATTATCTGGGTCCGCTCATCTTCCTGAACGATCAGACAAAATATACGCTGACGCTGGGGTTATCCCAATTCAAGGGCATGCACGGCGTCGATATGCAATCCATCATGGCGATCACCTGCCTGATCTCGATTCCGCCGCTGGCCGTCTTTTTCTTCGCGCAGCGTTATATCGTTGGCGGCATTGCCACGACGGGGATCAAGGGATAAACGGTGCCGGTTGATAATAGGCATCCAAGATCGATATGTTGCATGATGCAATATCCAAACATAGAAGTGCGTGTTCAAAAAGTCATGGACAGTTGACCTTTTGAACGACAACTAGAAGCTTAGACCGCTTGGGAAAGGATGGAGAGACATGATGAAAGACCGTCATATCGGCCGCGACTGGGATAACCTGAGCGTGCTGGAACGGAACCGGGCGAAGAGCCGGGCCTATTTCATTCCGTTCACGGATGAGGACGGAGCGCTCAGTTATGACAGAGGCAGCTCGGCCTGGTACCAATCGCTGAACGGGGTGTGGAAATTCCACTATGCCGAGGAGCCGGAGAGCGCTCCTGAAGCATTTTATCAAGAGGATTACGATGTATCGGCCTGGGATGACCTTCCCGTTCCGGGGCACTGGCAGCTGCAGGGCTACGGGCATCCGCATTACACGGACCTGTACTATCCGTTTCCTGTGGATCCGCCGCATGTGCCAAATGCGAATCCGACCGGAAGCTACGTACGCGATTTCGAGCTTCCGGAACATTGGGACGGCAGAAAGATTTGCGTTAAATTCGACGGGGTGGACAGCGCGTTTCATGTGTGGCTGAACGGGTCGTTTATCGGTTACAGCCAAGGCAGTCGGCTGACCTCGGAATTCGATCTGACGCCTTATTTAAAGCCTGGGGTAAACAGGATGTCCGTCCGGGTATACCAGTGGTCGGATGGAAGCTATCTGGAAGACCAGGACATGTGGTGGATGAGCGGCATTTTCCGGGATGTGTATCTGGTGGCCGAGCCGTCGGCGCTTCGCATCAACGACTTCCGCGTAACGACCAAGCTGGATGAGGAGTATCTGAACGCCAAGCTGAACGTACGTTTGGAACTGGGAGGAAGAGAGCACGGCTCCGCCCAGTTGCGGCTGTTGAATGGAGCCGGAGCGGAAGTGGGATCAACCGGCAAAGACGTCGGGCACGCCGCCGTGGAGGACTTTGCGATAGAGGTAGCCGGTCCGGATTTATGGAGTGCCGAGTCACCGGCACTGTACCATCTGGTGATCACCCTGCGGAATGCCCAGGGGGAGACGCTGGAGACGGTTGCGCAGCGCGTCGGCTTCCGCACCATCGAAGTAAAGGACGGGCAGCTCCTCGTTAATGGCAGGGCGATCCTGCTGAAAGGGGTCAACCGCCATGACCATCATCCGGATACGGGCCGAACCGTCACCTTGTCCACGATGCTGGAGGACATCCGCTTGATGAAGCAGCACAACATCAACGCCGTACGGACGGCGCATTATCCGAATGATCCGCGGTTCTACGAGCTGTGCGACGTGTATGGGCTGTACGTGATGGAAGAGACGGATCTGGAGACCCACGGCTTCGAGCCGCTCGGCAACATTTCCCGCCTGAGCGACGATCCCGAGTGGAAGGAAGCGTACGTGGACCGCGTCCGTCGGATGGTGGAGCGGGACAAAAACCATCCGTCCGTGCTGTTCTGGTCCCTCGGCAACGAATCCGGCTTCGGCTGCAATTTCCGCGCAATGGCGGACTGGTGCCGGGAGAATGATCCCACGAGGCTGATCCATTACGAAGAGGACCGCGAAGCCGAGGTGTGCGATGTAGTGAGCACGATGTATTCCTCCGTTGAGAAGATGGAAGGCTTCGGCAAAATGACCGACCATCCCAAGCCGCATATTCTGTGCGAATTCGCGCACGCGATGGGCAACGGGCCCGGCGGACTGCGCCCCTACTTTGATACCTTTGAAGCGTATCCCCGCCTGGCGGGCGGTTTCGTATGGGAATGGATCGATCACGGGCTGAGCAGAAGGACTCCGGACGGCAAGAAGGATTATGCATACGGCGGCGATTACGGCGATGTGCCGAACAACGGCAATTTTGTTATTGACGGTTTGGTTCGTCCGGACCGGACGCCTTCACCCGGACTTCTGGAATACAAAAAGGTCATTGAACCGGTCCGTATGACGATGGGAAGAGTCGGTGTGCTTCATATCATGAACCGTTATGATTTCATTTCGCTGGATCATTTGCAGGCCCATTACCGGGTATTGTCCGATGGACAGCTTGTCCACAGCGGAGTGCTGGAGCTTCCCCGCATCGAAGCAGGCACAAGTGCAGAGCTTAGCCTCTCGAAGGTTTTGGAGCAGGCGACAATAGGCGTGAGTCCTTATGCCGAGCTGTGGCTTGAGGTATCCCTCTCGCTGGCTGCGGACTGCCGCTGGGCGGAACGGGGACATGAGGTGGCGTGGTCCCAGCTTCTGCTGCGGGAATCGTCCAAGCCAGAATTCGAGTCAACGGCTGCCCTGCGGCGGGGCCCCTTGCAGATTAGCGAGGAGAAGCATAGCCTTCAAGTGGGGAATGGAAGCTTTCAGTTGTCACTCAGCGCTCTCCGTTCAGGCTTCCAAGGCTTATCCCTCCATGGCAAAAGAATCATGCTTGGCGGTCCCGCGCTGAACTTCTGGCGTCCGCCGATCGATAACGATATGTACGTGCTCCCGGATTGGCGCAAGGCCCATCTGGACCGGCTCTCTGAACGGATCGATCATTTCGAATGGAAGCGATTAGACCAGGAATGCGTTGAGGTACGGCGGGTTTCCCGCATTGCCCCGCAGGTATATGACTGGGGCTTCCGCTGCGAAACGTCCTATACGATCACCTCCAGCGGTCTGATGATCATGGATGTGAAGGGAGAGCCGATCGGCACGCCGCCTGCCATGCTGCCGAAAATCGGATTGCAAATGCAAGTCGCGGGCGACATGGAACATGTCCGGTGGTACGGCAGAGGACCTGGGGAAAGCTACCCGGACAGCCTGGAAGCGGGACGGTTCGGGGAATACCGCAGCACCGTGGACGGATTGTTTACGCCCTATATCTATCCGCAGGAAAACGGGAACCGCTCGGATGTCCGCTGGGTCTCGCTGGCGGATGGTGCGGGAATGGGGCTTCTCGCCGTTGGCGAGCCCGCCCTGAACTTCAGTGCGAGCCGGTACACCGATCAGGATGTCGAGGCTGCGGCGCATGCCAGCGATCTTGTTCCGCGCAGTTTCATTACGCTGAACCTGGATTACCGGCAGAACGGGCTTGGCAGCAACAGCTGCGGTCCGGCACAGGCTCCCGAGCACTCGATCAAGCCGGAGCCGTTCTCGTTCCGCATTCTGCTGATGGCTCACGCTGCCGAGGATACCGACCCGGTACGGCTGAGCCGGCGGATGCGCTCGGAAGCGGAATTATACAAGTAACCGACTGATTTCATTTCAGATCGTTTTCGGATTTTCTGGAGAAGGGGAATAACATGTCCATTTACATCAAAGACCTGCTGCAGCTGTCTACGGGGGTGCGCCGGTTCCTGATAAGCGAGGCCTTCTACGGCATCGGAATCGGTCTCTATACACTCGTCCTGAATCTGCATCTGCTCTTCCGGGGGCTAAGGGAGGACGAAATCGGCGCGTTGGTATCGATGGGCATACTGATCATGGGCGTTCTCGCCATTCCGGTATCCCTGCTCGCTAACCGGACCGGAAGAAAAAAACTGCTGGTTACCGGCGTATTCTTTATTGCCGCGGGCAATGTGCTGTTTGCCGTCAGCGATGAATTGCTGTGGTTCTATGCCGCTCAAATATTGGTGTCTGCCGGCTTGACGCTGGTGGAGACGACGGAGATCCAGCTTCTCTTCCATTATTGCCGTTCCCGTAAGGAGGAAGCCCGTGCATTTTCCTTGATGTTTGCCGTCTTTACGGCTTTCACGGGTCTCGGAACGCTGGCAGCAGGATATATTTCGAAGGGGCTCGAAGGAAGCAGAGGTTATGAAGTGTCGCTTCTGCTGACCGGGCTGGTGCTTGTGCTTCACGGCGTCATCCGGGCGTTCTGGCTGCCTGCCGAGAACAAGGCTTCAGAGGCGGCAGCGGCGGCAGCAGCTTCACCTTCGAGAGGCATCTCCAGGCTAATGGGACCTCTATCCTCCGGGACCTTGTGGCTGTTCGCCGTGTTTACGGCGCTGCTCGGCGGCTGTATCGCCATGACCGGCTCATTCCTGAACGTCATCGTGAAGTTCCGCCTGGATTGGATGGACGACCAGGTATCCCTGATTCTGGCCATCGGCGCGATCCTGCTGTTTATATGCTCGTTGATGACGCCGTACGTCATGGAGCGGTTCGGTTATAACACGGCCATTATCTCGGTATTTATCGTTAATATTTTGCTGTTTGCCGCTCTATACATGATTCTCCCCGTATGGCTGTTTATCGGGCTGTTTCTACTGCGGGGCGGTGGCGTGACCATGCTGTCCAATCTGCTGGACAGTCTGCTGATGTCGGCCTTTAATGAAAAGGAACGGAATCTGTACGCCGGCATGAGGTCGGTATTCCGAAGTTTAGGCTCGTCCGGGGCAACCTTTGTTGCTGGACTGATCCTGGCCCGGCAGGATTATCGGCTTCCCTTTCTGGCCACAGCCGGCGTGCTGCTCCTATGCGGCCTGTATTACGTATGGTGGATTCGCCCTGTCTTATCCAAGAGAATAAACAGCGGTATCGAGCCATGAATGTGAAAGGCCGTCTAAGAGGGAAATTCCCTTTTAGGCGGCCTTTTTGCCGATCGCAGCAGGCTCTTTCAAATTCATCTTACGGTGTCTGCTTCACTGCTGCAGGCTGAATCCGTATTTGTTCGATGGAAAGTCTTTAAACATATTGACATCAAAAATTGGTACATGTTTAAATAGAAGAAGTGTTAGCACTCTGCTGTAAAGAGTGCTAAATGAAACCTCGTTCAGATTGGAAGGGAGATTTTTTCATGGCGAAAAAACAGTTTAAAGCTGAGTCCAAACGGCTGCTCGAGATGATGATTAACTCCATCTATACGCAGCGCGAAATTTTTCTGCGTGAGCTGATTTCAAATGCCAGCGACGCGATCGACAAGATTTACTATAAAGCGCTGACCGACGACAATTTGACCTTTAATAAAGAAGACTACTACGTTAAGATTACCGCAGATAAAGCAAACCGTACGCTGACCATTACCGATACGGGGATCGGAATGACAAAGGAAGACCTCGAGAACAACCTCGGCATCATCGCCAAGAGCGGTTCCCTTGCATTCAAGAGTGAGAACGAAGCGAAGGACGGCCACAATATCATCGGCCAATTCGGCGTAGGTTTCTATTCCGCCTTCATGGTTGCCGATGTCGTTACCGTGACGAGCCGTGCATTGGGCAGCGATGAAGCGTTCAAGTGGGAATCCGAAGGCGCGGATGGATACACCATTACGCCGGCCGATAAGGATTCCGTCGGAACCGAGATCGTTCTGAAGATCAAAGAGAACACGGAAGATGATCAGTATGACGAGTATTTGGAAGAATACCGCTTAAGAGCGATCATCAAGAAGTACTCGGACTTCATCCGTTATCCGATCAAGATGGACGTGAAAACGCAGCGTCCGAAGGCTGATGCCGAAAATGAGTTCGAGGAAGTCCAGGAAGAGCAGACCATCAACAGCATGGTGCCGATCTGGCGCAAGAACAAAGGCGAGCTGACGGACGAAGATTACGTGAATTTCTACAACGAGAAACGGTACGGCTTCGATAAACCGCTCAAACACATTCATGTCAAAGCGGACGGTGCCGTCGTATATAACGCGATTCTGTTCATTCCCGAGAATACGCCGTTCGATTATTACACCAAGGAATACGAGAAAGGGCTTGAGCTCTATTCCAACGGCGTCCTGATCATGGACAAATGCGGCGACCTGCTGCCGGACTATTTCAGCTTTGTGAAAGGGATGGTCGATTCCGAGGATCTGTCGCTGAACATCTCACGCGAGATGCTCCAGCATGACCGTCAGCTGACGCTGATTGCCAAGAACATCAAGAGCAAAGTGAAAAGCGCGCTGCAAGGCATGATGAAGGACGAGCGGGAGAATTACGAGAAGTTCTTCGCATCCTTTGGCAGAGGACTGAAATTCGGCGTTTACAACGATTACGGCATGAACAAGGAAGATCTTCAAGATCTGCTGCTGTTCACTTCCTCCAAGGAGAAGAAGCTGGTCTCCCTGGACGAGTACGTATCGAGGATGCCGGAGGATCAGAAGTATATCTATTATGCTTCCGGCGATTCCATCGACCGGATCGAGAAGCTTCCGCAGACGGAAATGGTGCCGACAAAGGTTATGAAATTCTGTACTTCACCGACGATGTCGATGAGTTTGCGATCAAGATGCTCATGAAATACAAGGAGAAGGAATTCAAGTCGGTATCCAGCGGCGATCTTGGCCTCGATTCCGAGACGGACAAACAGGAGAATGAAGCTGAAGAGAACGACAATAAGGAGCTCTTTGAAGCTATGGGCAGCCTCTTGGCCGGCAAGGTGAAATCCGTTAAAGCCTCCAAACGACTGAAATCCCATCCGGTATGCCTGTCCACGGAGGGCGATGTCTCAATTGAGATGGAGAAGATCTTGAAGGCGATGCCGAACGGACAAGATATCCAAGCCGACAAGGTGCTGGAGATTAACACGAACCATGAGGTGTTCAAATCGCTGAAGGCACAGCAAGCGGATCAGGATAAGCTGAAGCTCTACACGAATCTGCTGTACAATCAGGCGCTGCTGATTGAAGGCTTGCCGATTGCCGATCCGGTGGAATTTACGAACGATATTTGCAAAATCATGGTGTAACCGTCGTAGCTAGCTCATGCGATGTAATAAACAAACCCGAAACTCTGGTATGGCACCAGGGATTCGGGTTTGTTTTTTTCTGCATGTCACCTGAACACGATGCAGTTCTCTACGCCACGTCCGCGGCAAGATCCGATAACAATCCGTTCTCGGGCGCCATGCCCAAGAGGTCATATACCGATATCGGGAACATCGGAAAGCCGACATAGTACGGCGTGATGGCATATAGCGGATAGAAGATGACCAGTGATTTATCTGCCAAATAGAAGTCCTGATTCGGCGAAACGGTGACCGGACCGCTCTCCAGCACGGGAATGCCGCGTTCCTTGATCTGACGATTCACTTCGGCGGCCAAAACGGCTTGATAGCCGGCGCCCGCACGGAACAGGTCGGATAAGGCGTAGGATTTACCGGTGGCCGTGGAAAAGGTCAGGCCTTTCGTTACCGTATGTCCATGTGCCATAGGTTGGGAGTAGGTGTAGTTGGTCAGCACGAGGCTAAGGATGCCTCGTTCATTCGTTTTGATTTCAAAAGTGCCCGTCGTTTGCGGGTTGGTGCCGGTCTGAACTTGCTGCTGTTCACGCTGCATATCCTGGATTTGAACAATAATGGCCCGGTTGATGGCTTCCTCTGCTCCAGGATTTATGAGGCCGTATACCTGCGGATAATGAATCACGAGACCGGGTGCCGTATGCGTGAGGGTATGGATGCTCACCGGCGGTACATATTGCGCCATGCGTACCATCGCTCCAATCTAACATCAGATACGTTAGCCTATTCGGAAGCGGGCGCGAAGGTTACGCAGCCGGAGGGGAGGAAGTTTTCGGACTTCCGAGGCTGGCGGGCTCAGAGGGTCGGCAGCCCGGTTAACCCGGCAGAACGGCTTCGGTCAGGCAGAGTGCTCCAATGCCACAGAACGCTCCAATGCGACAGCGGGAGTCCAGGTCCGTGGGCGTGTTTGTTGCAAATCGGACGGCCCTCACTCCTTCTCTGCAACGCCAGACGTAAGCAGTCTTCTAACAAAGATCGTGAATATGGCCAAGGATACGACAACCGATACTGCCGTAACCGTAAACAGATATGCATAGCCGATACGCTCGGAGACCAGGCCCAGCAGGATGGCGCCAAGCCCGATGCCGAGATCGAATGCGGTCATGAAAGAGGCGTTGGCTGCGCCTCTCCGATCTTCGGGAGCAATGCGCAGGGTGGCTGCTTGAAGAGCGGGCTGGGCCGAGCCGAAACCGATGCCGTACAGAATGGCCGCCGTAATCAGTCCGGGCAATCCGCTCGACAGGCTTAAGACGATTAGAGCCGCCGCCGTTACGACAAGGGACGGAATGATGACAGCCGCTTCGCCGAAACGGTCCGACAGCTTCCCGGCAAAGGGCCTGATCAAGGTAAGAGCGACGGCGTACACCAGGAAAAAGGTTCCCGGATTGACCCGGATGGACTCGGCGAATAGCGGGAGGAAGGTTGTAATTCCCCCATAAGCGACAGCCAGAAAAAAGATGGCGACCGTGACCGGGAGAACGGATTTCTCGACAAGCTGAATTCGTCCTGCCGAAGGTTTGGCTTGATAAGGGGCTCTGGTCATGTAGGCCAGTATGAAGGCAATCAGAGAGAGCCCGGTAGCGACAAGAAACAACGTCCGAAACGAATACCCGCTAACGATATAAGTACCCAGCATCGGGCCGATGGCCATTGCCACCGTCATCGCCATACCGTACCAGCCCATGCCTTCCCCACGACGGGAGGTCGGAATTAAATCCGTAATGACCGTTCCGATGGAGGTTGTCGAGAAAGCCCAGCTCGCGCCGTGAAGGATCCGCAGAGCAAGCAGAAGCAGAATGCTGCCGACCCAATCGTAGAGATACATCGAGAGGACAAAGAAGATAAGACCCCAAATGTAAAAAGCTCTCCTGCCGTACCGATCCACCAATCCCCCGACCATTGGGCGAAACACAACCGCCGTCAGCGTGAACGCGCCGGCCGCCAAGCCCACCTGGGTCTCGGAGCCGCCTAAATGCTTGATATACAGCGGAAGCGTGGGCAGCAGCAGATAGAAGCCCGTAAACAGAAATAACATCCCGACCGTCATCTGAATAAACGGTTTCGTCCATAAACGCTCCATCTTCGTATCCCTCCTTATATCCAATGTGAAAAACGCTTGAACGCTAGTCTTCTTCGGACTTAACGGCCGTTATTTCTTTCTTGACCCACTCGATATTCGTCATTCCCATCTGCTTCCGGTGATCCAGCACCCTCAGCAATTGAAGCCGCAGTTTCTCAGGTTCGGGTTTATAAAACGTGATCTCTGCTTCAAAGTCCGTCACATGTTTCAGGTTGGTCTCCAAATAAATCAAATACTGCTCTAGACAATCGAGCCGAACCTTCTTCGGAACATACCGGAAATACACCATTTTGAAATGGAATATTTGCTCCGTATCCATGTTGTAGTCCAGGGGGGTCTCCATAAGGTCGTGAAACTTCTTCCGTCCGGAATCGGTAATCCCGTAGATTTTTCGAGGGCGTTTGCCTCCGCCGGATTCGTCCAGACGAAGATGGATCCACTCGTGATCCACCATCCGGGAGAGCAGGGGATATAACGTTCCGGAACTGATCTGGCGGTAAGGCCCGCCTGCATTTTTAAGGATCTCTTGGAGCATATAGCCGTGTTTATCCCCGGTCATCAATTCACCCAGAACAAAAATTTCATACATATGAGCTCCTCCATAAATATGTCGTATCGATATAAATATATATCGATACGACATATAATACAATACCTGGAGAATATTTTTGGCAATCGCTCTCCTAATGACGGTTGTCCGAATTTCAGGATGGAGAGGTGCAGCAATTGAAGCCGATCCCAGAAGGATCGGCTGGAAGAATGCGAAGGGGGAGGAAAGAAGCCAACTCAAATTGAGAAATATAGCAGACTTGGATCCGTTGTGCATAGCAGGGAGTAGATGCATGTGCTTGCATAGGCGAGCCGTCCCTGGCAAGAGCATTAAGGGTTTTGCGTCCTGCGTTTACAGTCCGCCTGCGTTTTTTCCATGACTCTCTTTAGGCTGACCGTTGACCTTCTCAACATAATCCAAATGTTGAAATCCCCAGGTGCACATGTCGGTCAGAACGCTGTCCAAGCTCTTTCCATGCTGCGAGATGGAATACTCCACCTTGGGCGGAATCTCCTGATATACCTTGCGTACGACCAGCCCATCGTGTTCCAGTTCGCGCAGCTGATTCGTGAGCATGCCTTGGGTCACGCCCGGAAGCAGACGCCGGAGCTCCCCGAACCGTTTGGTTCCGTCCTGCAGCAGTATAAACAGAATCAGCGGTTTCCACTTGCCACCGATTAATTGCAGCGTTGTCAGGATGCCGTCGGTGTTAGGCCGTTCATGATCGGTTGTTCTCATATTCTCATCTCCCATAGGAAGTGTGTTATCGGTCTTTGTTCATTTGATGTTAGTAATGTAGCACAGTATTCAGTTTAAACCCAGTACTATTCTTCTTCGTACTTAGTACGTTTTATCGTACTATGCATGGGATGTATAGGTACGCTAAAACTGACTAAGTACATAAAAAGAGCGTACTTTTCAACGAAACGGATCCGAAACATAATGGGGGTGTCAAACAAACCAAATGGGACAGGAGAGACCTGAATATGAAAATCATGGTGATTGTGGCTCATCCGAATTTAGACAACTCGCGTGCGAATCGAGTGCTGATGCAGCACAGCAGGCTGTATGCGAATGGAAATGTAGATATCCGGGATCTTTACAAGGAGTATCCGAATTGGATTATCGATATTGAACGCGAGCAGCAGCTTCTTCTACAGTATGATCGGGTAGTGTTCCAGTTCCCGTTTTACTGGTACAGCTGCCCGCCCTTGTTGAAGAAATGGTTCGATGACGTTCTGACCTTCGGTTGGGCGTTCGGACCGGAAGGCAACAATCTAAAAGGCAAGGAATTTATGGTGGCCACGACGGTGGCAGGCTTAGAGCAAGGATATCAGGCAGGCGGGGACAATTGGTATACCGCCAGCGAGCTGCTGCGCCCGATTCAAGCCACGTTGAACCGGTGCAAAGTCCGATATTTGCCGGCCTTTGCGACCTATAACGTAGAGAAGGTAAGCGATGAGGAGCTCCAGGCGGAGGCCGGCAGATATGCCGACCAGGTTCTAGCAATTGCAGCCGAAAGCCGATACTGAGGCATGCTTCTCGGCCGTGATTATAGAAGATTGGCACTTGTCGGCCGGAGCCATAAAAGGCATGATGGAGTCATGTATGACATGACATGATCTGAAGCAGTGCCTATGGGTTTTTGGGCCAGCCCATTAAAGGGTTAGGTTGGCCCAAACCGGCTTCACCGCACATGCTTACAAAACTTGCAGGAGGAGCCTTTATGACGATTGATGAAGCCATTCACTTGGAGTCCTATGACAAGCAGTGGGCGGATCGGTTTAGCGACGAACACCAGACGTTAATCAGGGAGATCGGCCCTTATACGGCCGCCATCGAACATTTTGGAAGCACATCGGTACCGGGGATGACGGCCAAACCCATTATCGATATTCTGGTGGGCGTGGAGAGCACGCAGCATACGGATGAAATCATCCCCAAGCTGACCGCTATGGGTTACGAGGACTTGGGCGAAGCGGGAATCCCCGGCCGTTTATATCTCCGCAAAAGAGGCAGCGTTGCCTATAACGTTCATATTGTGTCATACCGTGGCGACATCTGGAATCATAACATCATGATCAGGGATTACCTGCGGGCACATGCCGTGGAAGCCGAGCGTTACAGCGAGATCAAACGACGGATCGTTTCGCAAGGGACCCGGACCCTGCTCCGATACTCCGATGAGAAGAATGCGTTCGTTGAGCAGCTGCTTGTCAGGGCGAAAGCATGGAAGAACGGTGTGCAATCCGAATAAGCTCCTGCGAATTTATCCTCCATTCATGGCCTTGCACTGCTTTCGGTACGCCGAAGGGGTGAGGCCATGAAATTTTTTGAACGTCTTGCTGAAATGGACATAGTCCGAGAAGCCGACGCGGTAGGCTGTTTCCTGGGCGGAAAGCTCAGACTCCGCCAGCAATTCCCTCGCTTTTTCCATACGGACCTGCACCAGGTATTTTACGAAGTTCATATTCGTTTCGCTCTTGAAGGTACGGCTTAAATATGTGACCGACATCCCCACCGAATCAGCTACCTCCTGCAAGGACAAATCCTCCATCGCGTAATTCTCTTCAATGTAACGTTTGGCCTTCTGAATATTGTGGCGGGACCCTAGATTTCGGGAGCCCTTAATCAACGCCAGCATTTCCTTGATCTTATCTTGTATTTGACGGCTGCAGGCAATGGGATCGTCCTGTGGCCATTGATCCTCGCCAATCTCCATCGCAAGAAGCAAACCGCGTTCTTTCATCGCCGTCAGCAGATCCTGCATCAGCATTTGGGCGTACCGTGACACGCTGACTTCTTCTGGCCCGCTCGTCTCGAAAAGAGCCATGATCTCGCGAATTTGTTCCAGCGCTCTCTGTTCATCGGCAGAATACAGCAGCTCAGCCAGCCTGGCTTTGTGGCGCTGCTGCGCAAGCGTCCATTCCGTTTGCCGGGAGAACCGCGCTTTCCGCTCATCCAGCTCCCTGCAGGCACGTTCCAGCGTCGTTTGGAACTGGGCAGGGTCGATGGGCTTCAGCAGGAAGTCCGAAACGCCATAGCGCAGGGCCTGACGTGCGAATTCGAAGTTGTCATGGCCCGACAGGATAATGAAATGCATCTGGGGATGGGATTCCCGGACACGGCGGATAAATTCCAGTCCATCCATTTCAGGCATGCAAATATCGGTCACGATGATGTCGGGCCGGCTATTTTCCAGCATTTCCAAGGCCTCAACCCCGTCCTCGGCTTCGCCGGTGACGACAATTTGAAGACCCGACCTCTCAACAAGCTTTCGCAAACTCAAATGAATGGCGTATTCGTCATCTATCATCATGATCCGGTACATGGTGTCCCTCCTCGCTAGTCCTGTACGGCAATCTGATTTCAAATATCGTGCCTTCCAAGGGCACGGATTCTACAAGATGCAGGCCATACTCGTCACCGAAGGTAAGCTGAAGCCTTTGATGCACGTTCAAGAGGCCGATGCCGCTGGTCGTTTCCTCCCCGTCGTTTTGTTGCATGCCTTCACCCGGCTTCTCGCGGGTTTGCAGGATTTGCCTGATCTGCCACAGCGTTTCCGCCGTCATGCCAATCCCCTTGTCCCGGATGATGATGGCAAAATAGCCCGATTCCGCACGAGAGCTGATCCCCAGGTAGCTTGGCTTCTTCCCTCGGTATCCGTGTATGAATACATTCTCTACAATCGGCTGCAGCGTGAGCCTTACGGCGTTTACGCGATTCAGGTCCCGTTCGTTCAGGTTCATATCGATCCGGAGCCTGCGGAAACGGGCGCTTTGAAGATCGAGGTAATACTGGACATGCGTCATCTCCTCCCGCAGCGGAACGACGGATCCGGCATGACCGATATTGTAACGAAACATATGGGCCAGCGCCCTCGTCATGCGGCTGATTTCCATATGATCGTCCGCAATGGCATATGAATTAATAATCTCCAATGAATTGTACAAAAAATGCGGGTTAATATGGGACTGCATGGAGCGGAGCTCGGATTCCTTCTGCTTGATCATGAGCTCCCGTTCCTTCAGCTGGGAATCCTGGACCTCCCGGATCAGCCGCTTCAGCTCTCCCGTCATGCTGTAGAAGCTTTGAAATACGGCGGTCATTTCATTGTTGCGGAACCGGTTCATGTTGGTAGGAAGCACAAAATCGCCCCGCTCGACGCGGGCCATCAGCTTCTGAAGCATGGAGAGCGGCCTTGTCAAGGACAAGGAAAAGCCGCCCACGAGCCCCAATGCAATGATCATAAGTAGGGCTGCGGCCGCAAGCGAGTAATTCCGCTGGGTGATCAAACCGCCGATGAGATTGTTCAGTGGCAGGTCGGCGACAACCGTCCAGTCGGTGATCTGCGAACGTTCATGCAGAACCATCTTTTCGGTGCCCGAAACGGTGTCTTGATGCCGGAAGAAGGAGGAGTCCCGGTTTTGAATTCGTGTTAACAGCCCCGGTTCGACAGGGGTTCCGACCCGGCTCGGATCCGGGTGGTAGATCATCTGCCCATCCTTGCCCATGATCCAGACGTCAAAGCCCCCCAGCGAATCGTTAGAGCAGATGGCTCCGATTTGCTTCAGATTGAGGTCGACAATCAATAAGCCTTTATAGAGAAAGGACGAATTGTCATACAGCTTCCGGGCCACGGTAAGGGCTGGCGTGTTTCCTACCCGGCTGAGGCCGATGATTTGAAAATCGTTGAATTGATCCAGCTGCGCCTGATAGGATCGGTTGCGTTTGCGGATTTCACTCATGTCGAGAAGTCCCGGCGCGCTTTCGTAATCGGTGATTTGTCTTTTGTTCTCGGCGACGAGCGAGATTCCGATAATGTCGGACCTGCCGTAAATCATCTGGGCAAACAAGTCGTCTTCCACTTTTTTGGCAAGCTGAAAGTACGCATAGGGAGTAAGCTGTGTGGTCGAGAGAAATTGCTGGATCTGCGGGTTGTGGATAAAGGGATAGGTGGAATTCTCCAGATTGGATATGTACGAATCCAGCGAGACGTTGGTTTGCTCGATGATACGCTTGTTAGCGCCTGCGGCAAACTGTTCAATCGCTTCGGTAGACGACTGGTACCAGAAGCTGCCGAGCAGAAAGAAGGGGAGGCCAATGAATAGGATGATCAGCACGAACAAACGTTGGTTAATGGTAAGATTACCGGTGGAGACGCCTTGGATGTTCATCGCTCTTCCGCCTTCCTCGCATTGAAGTAGGGAATGTAAGGAACATTGTAGCAAAAAAACACAAGTTGTAAATAAAAAACCATGATGCCGCAGCAAGAAATCACAAGTGGGCTAAGAAAGCACATGGGCGCATTCGGTCGTTATCAACTACAATCGCATTAATCCATTCAAACAATAGGGGGCGAGGATTTGTGAAAAAGAGAAAAGGGTTTTACAGCTGGTTAACGGCCTTATTGCTGATATCCGTTATGGTAAGCGGTTGCGGCAATGCTGATGAAGGTAAGACCGGCACTGCCACACCCGGCACCGGAGGGGATGAAGGGAAAAAGGTAGAAATCCTGCTCGGGTATTATTCCAGCGACAGCTCCGATGCGAAGATGAAGGAGCTGATCGAGCAGTTCGAGAAGCAGCATCCGAACATTACGGTCAAGACGCAGAGCGCGCCTTACGGGCAGTTCTACCAGAAGCTGGATACGCAGATCGCGGCCGGCCAGGCGCCGGACGTATGGCTGTCCGACGGCGTCTACGTGATGAAATACGCCCAGCGGGGCGCGGCCAAGGATCTGACCGATTGGATTGCAAGGGATCTGAAAGCCGATGAGTACTACGGCCTCGATTTTAACAAGGACGCGGACGGGCGCTATTGGGGTGTGCCGCAGGGCATACAGGTCGGCGTGCTGTTTTACAACAAGGAGCTGTTTGATAAGGCCGGCGTAGCGTATCCTTCGGATGAATGGACCTGGGAGGATCTGAAATCATCGGCAGCCAAGCTGACGGTGGATGCCGGCGGAAAAACGGCCGAGGACAGCGGGTTCGACGCAGCCAGCGTGAATCAGTTCGGGCTTACGTTCTTCAGCATTACCGAGGGCTGGTTCTCCGTGATGAAGTCCTACGGCGGCGGAACCCTTGACGAGAAAGCGGAGAACTCAATCATCAATTCCCCTGAGAACAAGCAGGCGTTCGAATGGATGGTCGACGGCATGCAGCGCGGCATCATTACGGATCCGGTCGATCTGAAGAGCTTCCAGAGCAATACCGCCGTGTTCCCAAGTGGATCGGCCGCCATGCGGATCGGCATTTATGCCCGGGTGCAGGCAGCGAATGAAGCCGGTCTGAATTACGATGTGGCGCTGCTGCCGAAGGGACCTGACGGCAAGCGGGTGTCCCCGGTCATTGCCAACTCGTGGGTGGTTAATCAGAAGTCAAGCGACGAGAAAGCGGAAGCTGCCTGGGAGTGGATTAAATATTGGGCTACAGAAGACGATGTGCAGAAGCAGTGGACCGAGCTTGGCGAAGCCGTGCCCGTGAAAAAATCCGTTGCGGAATCCGAAGTGTTCCTCAAGGCGGGAGAGCAGCCTGCTAATCGCCAGGCTTTCCTGGATAGCCTGGAGTTCGCCCAGACGCTCGACAATAACGCGGTCTGGGAAGAATGGGTAGGCAAATTCAACGAGCATGCGGAGCGTGCCTTCCTGGGGGATGCAACCATCGATCAGGCTTTAAGCGAAGCGGACGCAGCCGTTCAGGCGGTCCTCGATGATTTCTATAAAAAATAAAACCAAGGGTGGAAGAAAGGCGGGAGTGAAATGGACAATACGCTAAACGACAATGCAGCACTCAAAGCCGATCCGATGCCGCACGGAAAGCCCGCCCGAAAACGGAAATGGGATCATGAGGGGAGATGGGGGCTGCTCATGGCCTCCCCCTATGTTCTCCACTTTATCATTTTTGTGGCGGGGCCTCTCGCCGCATCCCTGTACTTCAGCTTCTCCGATTACGATATGCTGAATCCGCCCGAGTGGAGCGGACTGGATAATTTCCGGCGCATGGCCGAGGATTCGATGTTCTGGCGTTCCCTGTGGAATACCTTGTATTTTGCTGTTCTGTTCGTGCCGCTCCAGACCTTCCTGGCCTTGGTGCTGGCCGTCGCGCTAAACCAGCGTTTGAAAGGGCTTAAATGGTTCCGGATGGCCCATTTTATCCCGGTGATCTCCTCATGGACCGTCATCCTCTACGTTGCTGACGCTATATTCAACCCTCGCTTCGGCCTGGCCAATACGCTGCTTGCGAAGCTGGGGCTGGAAGGGCAAGGCTGGCTGCAGGATCCGAAGCTGGCGATTCCGCTGCTCGTGTTCATCGCGGTCTGGAAAGGGATCGGCTATATTATGGTCATTTATCTGGCGGGTCTGCAGAGCGTTCCCGGGGATTTGTATGAAGCCGCGGAGATCGACGGCGCAGGAGCCCTGCGCAAATTCCGGTACATTACGGTTCCATTGATCTCACCGACGACCTTTCTGGTTGTCATCATGAGCACGATCTCTACCTTCCAGGCATTCGAACAGATCTACGTGCTGACCGGCAGGGGCGACATCAGCTCGGCGGGAGGTCCGAATAACTCCAGCCTGGTCATGATGCTGTATTTATATCGCGAAGGGTTCACCTTTATGAGGATGGGGTATGCTTCCGCCATTGCCTGGGTCCTGTTCATGATCCTGTTCCTGCTGACGCTGATACAGCTTCGGGCCCAAAAGAAGTGGGTGCATTATGACTGATCAAGCGATCAAGATGGAACTGGGGATTTGGAACCGCATCGGAGGAAGGAGTGGCCTCAAATGAGAAGAAAGCTGCTGGGAAAAAGTATCGGATACGTGCTGATCGGGATCAGCTCGCTCATCATGATCGTGCCGTTTCTGTCGGCACTCATGAATTCATTGAAAACCTACAAGGAATATACAACGGTTCCGCCCCGCTGGATTCCTGAAGTATTCCAATGGTCCAATTACGCCCAGGTGTTCCAGCTTGGGAATATTGGGGGCTACACGCTGAACAGCATCTTCGTAGCCGCATTGTCCGTCATCGGCGCCCTGATCTCCTGCTCGATGGTCGGGTATGCGTTCGCGAGGCTGCGCTTTCCACTGAAAGGCGCGCTGTTCGTGATGGTGCTGGGAACGATGATGATTCCGGCGGTGGTGATCATCATCCCGCACTTCATCATTTTTAACAAATTGAACATGCTGGATACGCTCACGCCGCTGTGGATTATCGAATGGCTGGCTCAGCCGTTTGGGATTTTCCTCATGCGTCAGGCTTTCATGAATATACCTAAAGAGTATGAGGAAGCGGCCAAGATGGAGGGCTGCAATCCGTTCCAGATCTACCTGCGAATTTTTATTCCGATGGCCAGGCCTACCTTGGCGACGCTGGCGATCTTTACATTCATGGGCAAGTGGAACGAGATTCTGACGCCTGTCATTTATTTGACCTCGAATGAGAAGTATACGCTGCCCATCGGCATTCTCTCCTTGTCAGGCCAGTGGACCGGCAATGAACAGCTTATGATCGCAGCCGCACTGGTCAGTCTGGTTCCGATCCTGCTGGTATTCCTGTTTGCCGAGAAATATTTTGTGCAGAACCACAATATGGCCGGGATTAAATAATGGAACGTTACTAACGTTGCTATCGGCTCCGGAAGGGGCCATGTCTGTGATGGAAAGGATGAAAGAGAAGATGAAAATAGCGGCATTCAGCGGATCGTTAATCGATTACAGCATCCATGAAGCGATGTCGATCGCGGCCGGGCTCGGTTTCGACGGTATCGAAATTGCCTGCCGCGAGCCGCACTTAAGTCCGGAAGCTTCGCTGCCGCGGGTACGCGAAATGAAGGCTGTTGCGGAAGGCCATGGCTTGGAGATTCCGGCATTGGCAGGTTACATGGGACATTTCTCGACAAGCGGAGATGCGGAATGCGCTGAGGCTTACGATCAGTTTATGGGCCTGCTTGAACGCGCGGTAATGTTGGAGGCGGGGATGATCCGGATCTTTCAAGGAGGGCCGAATGCCTTCCTGGCGGAGGATTATCATTATGCCAAGACGGCCTTCTGGATTCGGAAATGCGCGGAGGAAGCTCGTGCTGCGGGAAAACGGATCGTGCTGGAGATTCACAACCAGAGCCTGGTGGAAACGACAGATAGCGCTCTGCGACTGCTGGATTTGATCGGCGATGACCAGGTTGGTCTGATTCATGACGCAGGGAATATGTATATCACCGACACGGAATTTGGGGAAGAGTCGGTCCGGCAGCTCGGAAGCCGTTTGTTCCATGTGCACATCAAGGATGAACGGCGGATCGCTCAGGGGGGCGCCCCGGGAACGTTCAAGAATTTGACCCGTCACGGGGAAGAGTTCTTCCTGCAGTGCCGCCTTGGTGAAGGAGAAGTGGATCACGGCGGGTTGCTCAGGGGACTTCGGAAATACCGGTACGGGGGTTGGCTTACACTGGAATGCGCAGCTCCCTATCCGCCGAAGGAACGGCTTGCTTATGATCTCTCGGTCATCAAGGAGTGGCTGCAGGCTGTGGAGGTGTCGACCGGATGACGGGGAACGCGCGGAAATTTGGAATCATCGGCTGCCAGCATGCCCACATCGGCATGTTTATCGAGGAGATGCTGGAACTGGGCTACGAATGCGCAGGCGTATACGAACCGGACAATAAGCCTCTAGCCCGTACTCTTGCCGACCGGTACGGTCTGGAACTGACAGGGAATCAGGAATCGCTGCTGAACGATGAAGAAGTGAGCGTTATCGGCTGCGCGGCCATCAACCATGAGAAGATCGATGTCATTGAGCTGTGTGAGCTGCACGGCAAGCCTGTCATGATCGACAAGCCTGCTGTGACAGATCGGGCGGGGCTGACCAGGCTGCGCGGCGTTCTGGAGCGGGGAAGAATCGAGGTAGGGATGATGCTGACCGAGCGCTTCCGCCCTTCCCTGCATACCATTCATCGGATGATCCGGGCGGGAGAGTTAGGGGACATCGTCCACATCTCGATGCGTAAGCCGCATCGGCTGAATCCGGAATCGAGGCCAGCCTGGCATTTTGACAAGTCGCAATCCGGAGGCATCATTAACGATCTCTTCGTGCACGATTTTGACCTGTTACGATGGCTGACGGGCCGGGAGGTGGAGGCTGCATCCGGTTATCTGGCGAAGCATATGCTGCCTGAATACCCGACCTTCTATGACGCAGCCGGCGTGCAGGTATTCATGGATGGCGGGATCACGGCACAGCTGTACGCGGACTGGCATACGCCCGCCGGCAGCTGGACTTGGGGAGACGGCCGGATATTCATTACGGGGACGCACGGCATTGCGGAAATTCGGCTGGAAGGCGATCCCTTATTATCGAGTGATGAGGTTGCGCTTGTCATCACCGATCAGGAGCTGCGTTCTTTGCCTTTGACACCACCGCCCCTCTCCCTTGCCCAGGATTTTCTGAACCGGGTGGAGGGGGAAGAGGGGATCATCACGCATGAAGATATTTACAAAGCCTCGGAGGCTACGGTGATGGCCGATGAGGGAGCACGGATCCTGATCCGGGAATAGGGAATGTATACGGCTTTCATTGAAAAAGAGCGTGTGGAGGAGGCGTAGGCAACATGACAAAGGAAAAGCTGCCCGTCCGATTCGGTATGATCGGTTGCGGGATTATTGCGGATATTCATGCGAAGGGCATCTTGAATACGGAGGAGGCTGAGCTTGCCGCCGTATTCGATACGAAACGGGAATCAGCCGTCAAGCTTACCGAAACGTACGGAGGAGACATCTGCAACACCTTGGAAGAACTGCTGGCACGCGAGGATGTGGAGGTCGTCTGTATCTGCACGCCAAGCGGCATGCATGCAGAACAGACGGCGATGGTTGCCCGGGCGGGCAAGCATGTGCTGGTGGAGAAACCGATGGCGATCCGGCTTGACGATGTCGAGCGCATGATTGAGGTGTGTGCGGAAAACGGAGTGCTGCTCGCAACCGTCTTTCCGAGGCGCATGTCCCCGCAGGCCGTGTATGCCCGGCAGGTCATTCAGGAAGGACGGCTCGGGAAGCTCAGTTTATGCTCGGCCTATGTCATGCTGTACCGCGATCAGGCCTATTATGACAGTGCGGGCTGGCGCGGGACCTGGGCCATGGATGGCGGCGGGGCGATGATGAATCAGGGAATCCATACGGTGGATATGCTGCAATGGCTCGTAGGCCCTGTTGCGTCCTTGACTGCAAAGGCCAAGGCCGTGCTGCGTAATATCGAGGTCGAAGATACCGTTATCGCTGCACTTGAATTTGCGAGCGGGGCGCTCGGCGTGCTGGAGATCACGACTACGGCCTGCGACGGCAAAGGACAGCGGCTGGTCATCCATGGGGATAAGGGCGTGCTCGTCATTGAAGAGGATACGATCGTATCCCTTGAGATCGATGGCCAGCAGATTCAGCTGCCTGAGTTCGAGCCATTTAAAGTCATACCGGACGGTCATCGCCTGCAAATTCGAGATATGGCGCTTGCCGTTCGCGAAGGCCGACAGCCTGTTATCACCGGGAAGGACGGCAGGCATTCGCTGGAGATTATTCTCGGCACCTACGAGGCTTCCCGCCAGCGCAAGGAAATCGAACTGCAGACCGGAACACCGGTGTTGTAGGGGATGGAGGTGACTTTATGATGTCTCAGCGCAGCGTAAAGCCTGTGCTTGAAAAAGTTCAGGATCAACTGAAGGTCCGCATTTATGACCAGCGCGAGGCGATGGGGAAGGCGGCTGCCGCTGATATTCGTGCAGCCATGCAGCGCCTGCTGGCCGAGAAAGAGCGCATTCGTATCGTCTTTGCAGCCGCCCCGTCCCAGAATGAGTGCCTGGCGGCGCTGGTGCAATCGGACGGATTAGACTGGAGCCGAGTCACGGCTTTTCATATGGACGAATACATCGGGCTTCCCAAGTCGGCCCCGCAGCGGTTCGGGAACTTTTTATCCCGGCGGCTGTTTGATCTCGTATCTCCAGGAGAGGTGCATCTGATCGACGGTTTGAATGATCCTGAAGCGGAGTGCGACAGGTACAGCGGATTGATTACCGCTGCGCCGATCGATATGGTGGTCCTCGGCATTGGCGAGAACGGGCATATCGCCTTCAACGATCCGCCCGTTGCCGATTTTGCGGATCCGTTATGGGTAAAGCGGGTGAAGCTGGACGAGGATTGTCGCCGACAGCAGGTGAATGACGGCTGTTTCCCGAGCTTGGAGGAGGTTCCGAAATACGCGCTTACGCTTACCATTCCGGCCTTAATGTCGGCTGCCCACCTGTTCTGCGTCGTTCCGGGCGCAAGCAAGCAAGCGGCGGTACAAAGGACGCTGTACGGCGATATAAGCGAGGCTTGTCCTGCCAGCATTCTTCGGCAGCATTCGGATTGCACGCTGTACGTGGACCGGGAGTCGTACGGGGAAATCCGGAATGGATAGCCATGAACTTGTTCGTATGGGCCGTCATTACGCAACAGGGGAGCGAATAAGGCTAGAATGGGACTCTGGCGGCCGGATAGAACGGATACTTCCTCACGATGGTGAAGAGGAGACGTGGATCGCTCCCGGTTTGATCGATCTTCAGATTAACGGCGGTTACGGACATGATTTCAATTCGCTGCCGCTCACAACGGATACGATCATTCAGGCAACCCGGCGCTTATGGGAGAAAGGCGTAACGCTGTACTACCCCACCGTCATTACCAACGGAGACGAAGAGATCGAGGAATTGCTGCGGGTTATCGACGCGGCTTGCCTGGAGGTTGAAGTGGTCGGTTCAACTATTGGCGGTATACATTTGGAGGGTCCTTTTCTTTCTCCGGAGGAAGGCCCAAGGGGAGCGCATGATTCCCGGTATATCAAGGCGCCGGACTGGGCATTGTTTGCGAGATGGCAGGCGGCATCGGGGAACCGGATTCGGATCGTCACCCTATCGCCGGAGTGGCCCGATGCCGCGAGTTTTATCCGGTCATGCGTCGAATCGGGAATCGTCGTATCAATCGGGCACACCGCTGCAACGTCTGCGCAAATTCGGGAAGCCGTGGAAGCAGGAGCCACGATGTCTACTCATCTTGGCAATGGCGCACAT
Source organism: Paenibacillus sp. p3-SID867 (assembly GCF_025142895.1). NCBI lineage: Bacteria > Bacillati > Bacillota > Bacilli > Caryophanales > Paenibacillaceae > Paenibacillus > Paenibacillus sp. p3-SID867. The sequence goes on along the minus strand of NZ_JAMBDM010000006.1, from coordinate 307,799 downwards.
CTGACGCTGCCGCGGCATCCGAATTATATATGGGAGCAGCTTGCGCAAGATCAGCTGTGGGCAGGAATCATTGCGGACGGGAACCATCTGCCGGATTCGGTCATCAAAGTGATGCTCCGCGCCAAGTCGTCCAAAGCGCTGCTCGTCAGCGATGCCGTCTATTTAAGCGGGATGCCGCCAGGAGAATACGAGACCCATATCGGCGGAAATGTTGTCTTAACGCCGGAAGGCCGATTGCATCTCGCCCGCAAGCCCGAGCTGTTGGCAGGCTCGGCCATGATGCTTGCCGATGCGGTTTGGCGGCTGGCTCAGTCGGGGCTGTGCACGTTTCCTGAAGCTTGGGACATGGCTTCCATGCGGCCCGCCGAGGCGATGGGGCAAGCGGAACCCTATGGCCTAATGAGAGGAGCACAGGCCGACTTCGTAGTGCTGGAGAAGCGCAAGGGGTGCCTCTGCATAGTGGAGACCGTCAAGGGAGGGCGTTCAGTTTACCAAGGGGATTGTTAGATGTTAAAATATAGAAAATGTAACCAAAACCCAGATTGCGATCTGGGTTTTTCCTTATCATGGAACAGGAGGGAGAGAAGACATGCCATTGAAATGGAGAGTTCCCGTTGTACGGCAAATCTCATTGTGGACATTTGTGCTGCCTATCCTCTTGTTCACTATAGAGATTTTGTTTATCCGCGACGGGCACTGGTTTCACTTTTATGGACTTCTGTCCACTGTCGTTATTCCGCCATTTGGTATCGCGCTATCCATACGTTCCTATGACGTAACCGATTCAGCCAAGGACCTGTTATTAATAACCTGCAATGCGCTTGCGCTATTCTCTTATTTTATCTACACCTTTTTAGGATATCTAATAATGGGTCCATAGGTTGTAATGAATGCAACTGCAGAGACCACGTAAAAAATATCCCTTCTTGAATTCAAGAAGGGATATCTGCATCCGTTTTTTTCTAATGTAACGTTTTAAACGTATGGTTTTGCCAACCATGTTCTTCGATGGGATTAAACAACCTTCGGGATTTCTCATCCCCCCAAAGGTATCTAACGCAACCATCTTCAAAATCATGAAAATCGTAATAACCGGAATAGTAAGAGTATTCTCCTACTGTAATCATTGGGTTAGTGACAATATCCTTTAAATACTTAATTTCGGACCAGTGTTCGAACCGATGTTGTTTCATTCTTATACCTCGCTTCTAAGTAGAATAGATCATTTTTACTTAGAAGCTTAATACAGTAGCGACATTCTTAAACCTGATCAAGCGACGAACCATCGTCCTCATCCTTTTCCTCAGTATTGGTGAGATTGTAACAAAAGGTTGATCTTTTCGTCAAACGCATGCTTTACAAGTCATGTTGGGTACCTCTAATCATACTTCGCCATAACCTTCTTCAGAATCCCCTTCATGCAATCCACCAGCTCCTGCGGCTCCTTCACCGTGGCTTCATTTCCTAATCCGAGGAAAAATTTAGCAAAATACAAAAGCTCGCTGGCAGGGACGTTCTGATCAAGCCGTCCGCTACCATCCGGTTGCATGTCAATATGGGGAACAGGACACAATTCGGATTCGCAGCGCTGAACGCCTTCCCGGCTCAGATCAACGACCATCCGGGTATAGACTGATTTCTCTGCCCCGTATTCCCTCCAATTGCCCAGATGGATATGCCGGTGATCCCGCGGCTCGATGCCGGTTGCATCCTCAGCCACGGACTGCATGCGGTCGCAGCGGAACAGACGGAAATCATCGCGCAGAAAACAATAAGCGGGACAATACCAGAAGCCGTTGCTTGCATAGATGCCCACGGGCTGGATGCTTCGCGCGGCATAGCCTTCCCTGCTCTCGTACAACACCGTAACGACCCGCTGGTCGACGGCGGCATCCAGCAGAGCCCCGAGAGATTCAGCCTTCTGCTGTCTGGTATGCGTCAGAAAATCCACCCGATTCTTCATCTGGTCGATCCGGTCGCGGACATCCCCGGGCATGTAATAATAAAATTTCTGAAGTGCGGTAGAGGACTCGGCTTCAAAGGGAAGAAATAGATAGTGACGCAAGGCGTGGCTGGCAAAAAACATCGCGACGGCTTCTTCCTCGCTGAAGGCGATCGGCGGAAGAACCCGTTCTTTCAGCACCTGGTAGCCGCCGTGCGGTCCTACCTCGGAATAAAGGGGGACCCCCAGTTCGCTGAGCTCCTGCAGATCCCGCAAGATTGTGCGAGACGACACGCCGAATTGATCGGCCAGTTCTCTTACGGTGAATTTTCGCATTCGGTTAACGGTCATCATCAGATCAATGAGACGTTTGGATTTGGACATAGGATCAGCTCCGAATCGTTGGATGACTATGACAATAGTTGTCACTATTATACGCTATACTTGCCGTAGAACCCAAAAGACCCCGTATAACTAAAAAATGGAGTGATGAAACGTGAGTCAATTGCATGAAATGAAGCAGCTGTTGTTCGAGGAGCTGGAGCTTATCGTTCGTACCAGTTCGAATCTGATCGGCAAAATTTCAGAAGCGCATTGGGATTACAGGCCGGCCCATAATATGAGATCGCTTCAGGAACTCGTACATCATCTGGTTTCGGTGCCTGCGACGGACCTGTTGATTCTGCAAGAGAAGAGCGAAGCGGAGATCCGGGAGCTGGAAGCAAGCATCGCCGCTGACGGCGTGGACAAGGACAAGCTGATCTCTTGGATGACGAGGGGACTTGCCGATGTAAAATCCTACATGAATGGGCTGACAGATGAAGAATTTATGCAGAAGACAACCCAACCCTTCTACTTGGAGCACGGTTCAACCCAAGCCAAGTGGCTGATTGAAATCGTCACGCATGCCCAGCATCATCGGGCGCAAATGTTCAATTATCTGAAAGCCCAGGGCTATGAAGTGAGTATGTTCGATTTATATTAAACGTCAGGAGTGCTGATTAAGAACAGGAGGGGGAAGGATGCCGCGACAAATACCGGGAAAATCGCCGAAGCTGCCGTTAACCGGTAAAGAGCGAGCAAAGCTGCGGTCAAACAAAATGAAGCTCAGCGATATTGCGCATATGGATATCGAGTTATTGTCCGGCGTGCTTGGTGTTTCGGATAGCCGCGCACAATATATCCGGGGAATGGCGCAGTTTCAGACGGTTCCTTCGATCGGACCGAAAGTGGCTGAACGCGTAGTCCAGTTGGGGTATTACGCATTGGAAGATATCAAGGATGAAGACGCTGCCGCTTTAACGGACCGGATGGAAGCGAGCAGCGGTTTCTGGGTGGATCCTTGCGTGGAGGATGCGTTTCGCTGCATCGTATATCATGCCAATCATCCGGGGAGCGGGAAGAGCTGGCATGACTTTACCGAAGTGCGTAAGCAATTCAGGGAGCAGCACGGATATCCTCCAACCCGTCCAACATTATCGTGGTACGACAACAAAGATGGACAACCATAGGATCCATAACTTGACCTATTGAGAGGCACGGCCACAAGGCGGTGTCTTTTTCCTGTTTTTTACCGGTATTGAAAAATCGCTTGAAAGTGACGCTGCGTCATCCTGTACAATGGCTTCAATGTTGAAAAGGGGTGGAAAAAGTAATGGAACGATATGCACCAGCTGCAATCCTATGGATCCTCTGCATGTTCTTGCTCAGTGCATGCGGTTCGAGGGCCGAAGAAGAAGAGCAACTCCAACGCGTAACGCTTGAGGAGGTTGAAGTGCTGGAGATCGACCATGGCAGTACGCCATTATACGTGGAGACAGCGGATGTGGAAGCATTGGAAGTTTCGCTGCTCAGAAACAGCAGTTCCGCAGGGGCCGTTGTTAATCAGGAAAACAATCGGGTGAAGATTCATTTAGATAACGATATTACTCGGATATTGAATATCGGCAGGATGCCGGAGCTCAGCGTGAGAATTCCTGCGGATTACGCAGGAAAGGTCGTAATTAACGGCTCTTCCGGCCATGTAACGGGGACCGGGTTGCAAAACCACAGCCTCCAGGTGAAGGGGAAAAGCGGGAATATCTCGCTTGCGTTCACCCGTTTGAATAATGATGTGGAGGTATCGGCGACAAGCGGAAACGTGAACATCCAGCTGGATGAAGAAACGCCTGATGCGACATGGATGCTGCAATCCGGAAGCGGGCATCGGTCCATTGCGGTTCCGCTCGAGGACAGGAAGGAGAGCAACAGGAAGACGGAAGGACGCTCTGGTGACGGGCAGCATGTGGTGAAGCTCAAAACCTCCTCGGGGAACATCTCGATAAAATAACATGCTAGAAAATAAGAAAAAGAAGCATCCCCGCACTAGTCCGCTCCAGAGTTCACAGTTTATGTGCTCTAGAAGCAGACGATCAGGGGATGCTTGGCATGTTAACCTATTAAACTCCTATATGACAATGAAAAATGATAGCACCTTATTCTTCGGCAGGCACTGAAGCCTTGGATGAAGCGGAGGATCTCATATATTGCGGCGGGCTTACGTCATCGATCAGCAGAATACCGTCGTATTGGTCACGGGCGATTAAGCTCTCTGGAATCATGCCCCAGCTATAGGCAAAACGAGGCTCGAACATCCACGAGTTCCCTGCCTCGCGTTTTTGGTAACGCAGGTCAACGAAGGTATACGGCGAGCCTGCGGCCGACAGGATCGATTCGATGGATCCCGGCTCTGCCGGCAGAACGTCATGCACATTCCCCATGTTATCTGCGGTTTGTCCGCTGGCTGGATACAGGCCAAGCACGTAACTGTATTTTTTCATTTCATCCGATAGTTTTTCTCCCATTAAAGTCACCGGATATGGCGAACCCATCACCTCGGTTTGGGCTTTGCGGATGTGGTCGTTATGTCCCCAGACGATGAATTTCTCCGTCGGGTATACTTCGGTTGCCAGCCACATGAGATTGTCATGCATCGCCTGATCCCGCCATTCCATCGATTCCAGGAACGGTGCATAATCCCCGCTTTCCATGCCGAGGGTCGACTTGATGGAGAGCTCCACATATTCCTGGGCTACCCGAATCCGGTCGTTCAAGCTTCTTTCAAGCAGCATGGAAAGTTTGGGGTTATCCGGATAGAGCTTTTTCAAATGAGCTTCGTTTGCCTCCGTTTTTAAGGATTTTAGAGCATCCTTATATATTTGAATCAGCTGCTTTTTCTCTTTGCGGTAAGCTTCAAGATCCGTACCAAGTGAGTAGTCTGACAATTTTTTCTCAGCTTCCGTTAGACGCTTAGCCATGGCCTGATCCTGGAGCCATTGTCCATCCAACAGCGGATGCTGCAGCTGCATGTCAAAACCGGTCAGCACGAGCGGCTGCTTGCTCTGTTGTGCTGTTTGTATGTATTCGAACAACGGCAATATCTCCTTGGACCACCAGACGCCAAAGATTGAATCCTTCATCGTTTGTTCCGCGCTCTGCTGTCCGGCCCGGCCGTAAGCCAAGGAGCTATTACCAAGACCACTCTCAAAGGCCAGAACGTTGTACCCCATCTCCTGATGCAGAAACTGGATCAAACGGGTCTTAGCCAGATTGAACTCGCCAACCCCGTGGGAGCTTTCCCCCAGAAACACGAAACGTTTATCTTGCAGCAATGGTTTTAGCATAGCCAGATCCTTATATTGATTTGGACCGCCCGCCGTGTCGGTGGGTTGAATCGTATCCAGTCGGTACGCATGGTCTTTGGCCCAATTCTCCCACTCGGCAATCTTTTCATCCGAAGTTCGGGCTGTTTTAACTTCTGTAACCTGGCCTTGGATGGAATCGGCGGTAGAAGCATATGCTTCTCCGTGAGGGATTAGGGAAGTTCCTACAATAGAAGCGGTGAGCAAAAACACGGTGAATGCTTTTCTAGCGTTATGTAGTGGCATAGAGGATCACTCCTTATAAGATGTTGAATGATTTTTAAATTGAATGAACGGACGTGTAAAGAAGCCCGCCACTATGTGCTTCGTGCTTTGAATGTGGGAATCACCTCCTTAACATAGTCGAGATTACGGCTCGATGGTTCAACGCCGCGCCATGAGCTGGCCGCTTAATCCTCTTCCCAGAACAGATCGTTCAAAGTACGCGATAATGCCTTGCATATGGCAACGCACAGGCTGAGGGACGGATTATATTTCCCCAGCTCGATCAGGCTGATGGTCTGCCTGGAGACACCGACGATCTGGGCCAGTTCTTCCTGCGATAAATCCTTCTCGACGCGGGCCATCTTCAATTTGATGTTTTTCATGCGGCAGTCCCCCTGTTTATCCCTTTCTACGAGTCGAACGGATCGTTCTGCGACATTTTCTGGCTCACCTTGTTGGCGCCGTAGTGGATCAACCAATTCACCCCGACAAAGAGTGGGATGTAGATGATCAGTGAGACGAAGAAAACGCTAAAGAAATATTTGAGCTCGGTCGCACTGTTGTCATTGCCAAACAGAATCGCGCTGCGGATACCGAAAAAAAGAGCAAGCGCGACACCGATAACAAGCCCCCATATCGCCGTACGCATGCTGAACGAAATTTTGCTCCGCTGGTCATGGACCTCCACTTCATCGGAGTAAATCCCCAGCGCCACGCTGCGTATCCCGAAATATAAGCTTCCTCCCAGTATGATCAGCATTTCCAGCCAGACGGACTCCGTTCGCGGGAGCGCAAAAGATTTGATGATGACGGATATGCTGCATATGATCATGATCAAGGTATACACCTCTTTATATAACTTGTTCTTTAGATTGACGATACGCTCATCTTCAGCCGTGCTCTTCTTAAACCAATTCAAGCTCATCATTCCTTCCTTTGGTTAGAGATAGGTTCTTGAGATTTTATGGATACCTGCATTGTAATAGTATTTACGTCTTTTTGCAATATATATATGTCATTTTGAATTTAATATTTGTCTTTTTAAGTGAGCAGGTGGATAGAGCTTCAAGCACTCATCATAGTCCATAGGGGGAGCTAATTCTTGATATTTTTTGCTGAACCGGATGCTTGCCCCGGAGGTTTACATTCTGTGCTCGCGTGTTAAAATTGGATTAGGGCATCTCTCTTGCCCGAATCGATATCAGGAGCGTGTTTTTCGTGATCCATTTCATTCGTTTACGTTAATGTGAGGTACAGATCAAAGTAGGCTCGGCCCATTTTTTTGACAACTGCGGCCGGAGTTTATTTTTCTGTGCCTTTTTCATTGCGTTCAATCGAATGAAAGGGTGATTTTGCTGTGTCCAACAATGAAAAATTGTTAAAAAAAGCGCAAAAACTTTCGATACACGAGAAGATGTTTCAATGCCCGATTTGCAGCGGTGCCATGAAGGTAGAACGGATGGCCAGCCTGGAATGCGAGAACAGGCATTGCTATGATATATCCAGACAGGGATACGTAAACCTGTTGAACCAAACACCCAGAACCAAATACGATAAGGCTTTGTTCGAGGCTCGAAAAAAAATCAGCGGCAGCGGCTTCTTCGGCCCTATGGTAGAAGCGGTAACGAGCCGCCTGATCCAGGCAATGAAGTCCAGGGAATCCCGGAAGTCTGTAAGGCTGCTTGATGCAGGCTGCGGGGAGGGCTCCCATCTATCCGCCATTTTACGTAAGCTTCGAGAGCAACGAATGGTGCCGGACGTTCTCGGAGTGGGTATGGATATTGCCAAAGAGGGCATCGTTACGGCCGCTAAGACATCCCCGGACCCCATATGGTGCGTGGCTGATTTGTCTCAGAGCCCGTTTGCCGACCAACAGTTTGATTACATTTTGAATATTCTGTCTCCTTCCAATTATTCGGAGTTCAGGCGACTGCTAACGAGTGACGGAATGTTAGTGAAAGTAATCCCGGGGAGCATGTATTTGCAGGAGCTTCGCGCTTTGTTTTATACAGGTACAGGTAAAGAGACGTATTCCAATGACGGCACGATGGAGCTGTTCATCCGTCACTTTGAACGGATCGAATTCGATGAGCTTCGGTATCGCGTCATTCTGGATTCCAATCAGATGAAGCAACTGATTCACATGACGCCGCTATCCTGGAGCATCCCACCTGAGGTTATTGAACGGATGCCAGATGGAGAGATGGAGGTAACCGCCGACTTCACACTTCTGTATGGATGGATATGAGGGTAAGTAATGTTCCTGTCTAGATTTGCGTCATATTTTGCTAAAGTGATCCTGTTGGGAGATAATAGGAGTTATCTACTTTAATATGAAAATAAAAGGTGGTTAACGATCGCATGACACTTCGATTGAATCCGTATCTCATTATGGACGGGAATGCTAAGGAAGCTATTCAATTCTATGAAAAGGCGTTGGATGCCCAGATGGTCATGGTTCAGACCTTCGGCGAAATGCCGGCGAACCCTGATTTTCCGCTGCCGGAGAGCGCGAGGGATCGCGTTTCCCACGCTTTGCTGAGGGTAGGAGAGACGGATCTGATGTTTTCGGATACATTTCCCGGTCAACCGGTTGAATCCAGCAATCAGGTTCAGATCTGCATCATGACCGATGCACCCGAACACGCGAAGCGGTTCTACGAAGCGCTGCTTGAAGGTGGTCAGGTGGTTATGCCGCTGCAGGAGACGTTCTGGAGCCCGGCCTACGGGATCGTAGCGGACAAATACGGCGTATACTGGAATATTTCAACCGAAGTTGAAGCGCAGAAGTAGATTCCACTCCTGCAGGTATAATAAAAAGGGCCCTGAGGATTTGCCGTCAGGGCCCTTATTCGGTTATAGCAAAAAGGGAGATCCCTTATCTACGCCCGCGTTCCATCCCACCACTTATAGTAGATATGGACATGCCCTGCAGGGCTTGCCACTAGCGGATCAATCACGATGGTCTTACCGCTTACCTTCAGCTCGATCACCTTCTTGTTCTTCTCGGCGGAGTCTATCTTCGCGAGGAAGGCGGAATCGACCTGAAAGCCATACAGTTGGAGGAGCTCGATCAGCATGCTGCGCTGCGTTTTATCGGCGGCATTGGACAGTGCGATTCCGCTGAACTGCATAATCTGCGGCTCGAATTGAACGGATACGGCATAATCCGTTTCGCCGGTTTGCTTCGTGCTGGTCATCACAATTTTGTTCGACCCGTCGTCATAGATGCGGTATCCGCTGTAATTCGAGAATACCTTCTGACGAATCACGAGATACATCTCGTCCCGATACACATCCCAAGGCGTTGGCAGCTTCGGAAGCATCGCCTCCGCACTTGGCACGGCAGGACGATCGTACAGGTTCGACATTCCGCGATCAGTCAGGTTTTTGATCAGCTGAAGCACTTCGGCGCGCGTGATGGTGCCGCTTCCTACATACCCTTCAATCGTGTTTTCGCCCTTGATTCGGCCTTGTGCGTACTTTTTGCCCAAAACGTATTGAATCGCTTGATTTCCGTCATAGTTCACGCCATCGGCGCTGGATATCAGCTCGGCCACATGGGCCCGCGTTATGTATTGGCTGCGCTTGGTTTTGTCTGCAAATCCGTGAACGGGATAGTTCTTGAAGTGCAGAAAATGATAATATTTATCCGACCATAGCTCGGTCAAATAGTTCTCCTGCAGGTCTTTGCCCGTGATGCCGACAACCAGCATGCGGATGAATTCGGCCTCGGTCACATTCTGGTTGGGCATGAACATCCCGTTGGCATAACCGTTGACAATTCCCTTATCGACGCCCCATTCGATGGTCGTTTTTGCCCAGTGATTATCAATATCCCGAAACGTAACTCCAGCGGAAGCGCTGCCAGCCCCTACGAATAAGAAGGCAACCAGGAGTATAGGCGCACATAGTGCCCTGAACTTCAACATCTGCAATCCTCCATCTATAATTTGCTAAAACACTACAAAATACATTGTATAAGTGTGTTTTTCGACCGGTCAAGCGTCTGGAAGCGCTTCTGGTCAAAGATGGGCTGTTATAACTAGCTAACTAACTTAATCGATACTTAGTGACTACAGGACTATGGAAGTGTATATATCCTCCACTTTGAAAAATGGAATTGCGAAAAAAAGGCATGATTTTCGCGAAAGAGCTAGGGAATGAAGTACGATGTATTATGAAATAATCGAGCTCTGAGCAAGCAGGCAATAGTCTAAAAGTTAGGGGTTCGGAATTCCTATTGGAAGATACCAAGCCATTAGGTAAAATATCCCTTGTTTACTATCTATAGAAAAGGGGCGAAATTCGATGAGATTGGTGCGAAAATCCGTATTGACCCTATGCAGCCTTTTGCTTGCAGTCTCGGTCCTATTTCCGCAAACAACGGTTCACGCAGCGGATCAGAAATGGATGAATCAAGTATGGAGCGAGTATAAATCCTATAACAAGAAGACGGTAAATGCGTATAACAATTACCAGAAACAAGTAGACAAGAAATATAAGGTGTTTTACGATGCAAGCCATGCGTCCCTGGATCAGCTGGAGAAAAAAGTGCTGGAGGATCAAAAGCAGTGGGACGAGAAGCTCCAAGCAGATCTGGATCAGCTGAAGCTGAAGTATGAAGGGAACCGTGATTTAAAGGATAAGCTGACACAATATGAACGGTTGATCAATCCAAGTTATTTAAACAGTCCGATGTGGAAGTATGCGAAAGCCGCAGACCGGGATTATTTGAACAGTACGCTCTGGAAGCTAAGCAAAGAAATGAACGAGGATTATTTGAACAGCCTGATGTGGACATACAAGAAGACCATCACCCCGAGCTATTTGAACAGTGCCGCATGGAAATTCAGCAAAATGGTCAGTGAAAGCTATTTGAACAGCCCGATGTGGAAGCTTCGTAACGGATCCAGTACGTCGTATCTGAACAGTCCGATGTGGAAGTACAAACAGGGGAAAATCAGCAAGGCAACAGCTAAGAGCCAATACAGCAAGCTGTTTAAGGAACAGACAACCGCGATCTCCAAGGGTAATGCTGCAAGAAAATCCGAAATAACGAAAATGGCAACCGGTACGCAGAAGAAGATAGGCGAGCTATACAAGGAAACGGTAATCACACTTGAGACACGCCGCGAGGAGGCACTGAAGAGCATCTCCGACCTCCGGACCGAAATCACCGGGGAAGGCTTGCAGTGGGAAGCGCTGCTCGTGGAGAAACCATAAAATCGTAATATTATCTCTTACAAGAGAGGAGCTGTCCTGCTGGTCTGAACATGACCAGAGGACAGCTTTTGTTTTTGTAAAAATGAAAACAAGAAAATGCAGGATATTCTTTGACTTTGACTGCTTTTTCAAATAATATTATGTCTGTAACCTAACAAAAACTAACATAAATAACACGAGAAATGAACGACAAATTCGCACTTAAGTAGGTAGATAACGATGAAAACGAAAGTGACGATTCAGGAAATTGCCGATTTCACGGGCGTGTCTAAATTCGCGGTATCCCGTGCTTTGTCGGGAAAGTCGGGCGTCAGTCCGCAGACCAGGGACATGATTCTGAAGGCAGCGGGCCAACTGGGGTACTTTAAGGATCAGCCGAACCAAGCCGCGGGGAAAAACCAGCAGCTTCAAGATCCGGAAAACAGAAAATGGGCGGGGGCGGTGCTTGTTCTATTCCCGAATGTCCGTTATCAAAATCGGGAATCCCCCTATTGGGGACCAGTGTTTGACGGCATATCCGCTCGCCTGAATCAGAAGGGGCTGGACATTCTCACGCTAACGGAGCCATCGAATGACCATATGTTCACTCTGCTAAATCCCCAGGGCATTCTCGGGATTGTGACGGTGGGATCGGTATCCACCCAAAATTTAATGGATATCAAGAAGCTGAACATTCCCGTGGTCATGGTGGACCACATGGACCCGGCTTTTCAATCGGACACGGTATTCACCGACAATATGCACAGCATGAAACAAATCATGACCAAGCTGATCAGCAGAGGGTATAAAAAGTATCAGTTCATCGGCAATATCGAAGATGCCCAGAGCTATTACGAGCGCTGGATCGGCTTCTCGTCCGCGCTGGCCGATTACAAAATCGAACATCGTCAGCTGCCATCTCTGATCAGCCCGGAGATTGAGAATATACACGTAGCGTTAGAAAAGGCCCTTGCCGGAAGCGAGCTTCCGGAAGTGTTTGTTTGCGCCAACGATATCACCGCCATGTTCGCCATGGAGGCGCTCAGGAATCAGGGCATCGACGTACCGGGCCGCGTACAGGTGACTGGATTTGATAATATGTACGATAACCTGCCGATTATGGCAACCGTCAACATCGATAAGGAACTGCTCGGGATGCGTGCCGTCGATCAATTGCTGTGGCGGATATTGAACCCGGATTCCAATTACGAGCGGCTTTTAATTCAAGCGGATGTCATTGTTAGGGATTTGAATAACGCAACACGCGATACGGATGAAGCGTAAGCTGCATTGTCATATTTTCACGTTAGCCCCGATGTCTCCATGACATCGGGGTTTTTATATTATCATAACAAAAAAATAACAAATGATATAATCATATAAAGCTCTTGTTCGCTGCATTGGATTGAAATATATCGTTGATATATAAGGGAATGTATCGAAAAAAGCCGAGTTATGCAGTATGAATTTGTAATCGCTGTCACTAAATATTTATGTTATTTTTAATAATTGATTAGGTTTATTGTTATTATTATCATAAAATATATTGACGAAATTACAATCAAAGTGATATATTTTTTGGCAAACAGGGATAACGGATTGGGGGGCGAGGATAGCAGCAGGGAAAACCGTGAATCAATCCATTCAACATCATCTTGGGGGGACATGCAGCTTTAAACAGGGCGTTTAACAAATAGGGGAGGTTTTTAGCGTGAAAAAAATGAAAGGGCTTTCTTTATTGCTTGTCTGTTTATTATTTTTGATTACGGCCTGCAGTGGGGGAGGGGCTAAACAAGCGGAGACACCGCCTGCGACTCCGGCTCCTAGCACGGAAACGGCGGCAGAGACTCCAAAAGAAGAACCCGCTGAACCTGAAGCCGAACCTGTAGATCTAGGCGGCCGGGTGATTAAGGTTGCATCTTGGTGGGATCTGAAGCCGGCAGGCACAACAGCCGGGGAGAAAGCCCGCCTGGAGAAGATTGCTGAAATCGAGAAGAAATACAATTGCAAAATCGAGTTTGTTAACGTTCCCTTTGAGGAGTACATGAATAAATTTACGACAAGCGTGCTGGCAGGCGAGCCGTTTGCCGATATCGTGCAGCTGGAGTACAAATCGGCATTGCCGGCTATTATGAAAGGGCAGATCCTGCCGATCAGCGAGTTTACGACGGATCAGAACAATATCAATAACGAAGCCGATCTGCAGACGAAATATCCTGCCATTGGCGGAGGGGAATACGGATTCGATAATCCGACCTCCATCGGACTTGGACTTCATTACAATCGCGATTTATTTAAGAAGAACGGCCTCCCGGATCTTCAGGAGCTGTATGCCAAGGGAGAATGGAACTGGGATAAACTCATGGAGATTGCCAAGCAGGCAACCAAGGATACGAATAACGACGGGAAAACCGACGTATGGGGCTTCTCCGGTTGGGCGATTGATGCGGTTAAACATTTCACCGCCGCTAACGGGGGCAAAATCGTTGATGATTCCAATGGCAAAGAAGGCTTGTCCGATCCGAAAACATTGGAAGCAGCCGAATTTGTGAACCGCCTCTACAACGTGGAGAAGGTGGTTAAAGTCAAGAGCGGCAACAAAACGAACTGGGAAGAAACAAACACCTTTAAAGACGGTGATGTAGCCATGTTTACGGCAGCGGAATGGATGCTAGGCGACATTACGTTCGAGGTCGGCGTGGTTCCGATTCCTAGCGGTCCGCAAGGCTCGCCGGAAACAACGTATGCCAATACCGCCGCATCCGCGAAGTTCATTCCAAAGGGCGTGAAAGATCCGGCCATCGTCTATCAAATTTATGAAGAGACGTTCGATATACCGCCAACAGAGGAATATCCGGGTCAGGATTACCTGGAGAGCATCTATACCAATCAGGAAGACATTGACATGATTCGCGAGCATATTGCCGGAACCGGTGTCATCACGGTCGACGAAGCTTACACGGATTACCCTACGGGCGCTTTCATTGAGGATATTATCGTGAACAATCAATCGGTAACCGCTACGGCCGAGAAATATAAACAACAGGCGCAGGCTGCTGTCGATAAAATGGGCAAATAAGATGGACGGGGGCGTTAAAGCTTAAAGCCGCGCCCCCTTCTCCTGAACAGGGGGATGAACATTGACACTTCATGTGCAGCTAAAAAAATGGATGAGCCGACTATTGATTCTTTTGGCGGTCATGGCCGCTTTGATTCTGTTTTTCAATAGAGAGGGAAATGAACCCGGATCCGGCATCAAGGCCGAAGACAGCCGGACAGAGCTTTCATTGGAACGTCCCGCATCGCTGGTCAAACTCAGCACACAGCAGGGAAAAAGCATTTCATATGCCCAGTATTTGTCGGATCATGACGGAAAGAGTCGACCTGATCGTGTAATCACGATTCCTGCGGCGGAATACAGTCGTGCCGACGGCGGGGAATTCCGCAGACTGGAAGCCTATGAGGGTCATCCTGGAACCTCGCTTTTTACGGGGGAGAAAGGGGAGGTGGAATGGAAGGTTCATGTAGAGGAAGAGGGAATGTACAATCTGTCCCTGCTCTATTATCCAGTGGAAGGAAAGAGCTCCTCTATTGAGCGTTCCATCCGCATCGACGGGAAGCTTCCCTTTCAAGAGGCTGCCTATTTGCAATTCGACCGGATATGGGATAACGCCAAGGACGGCATCGATCAGGATAACCAGGGCAATGACCTGAGACCGAAGCAAATCGAACGTCCGGCTTGGGTCGAGGCAGTGCTGAAGGATGCGGACGGATATATCACGGAGCCGTTTCTATTTTACTTTGAAAAAGGAGAGCATACCGTGTCTCTTACAGCAGCAAGGGAGCCGATGGTGATCGGGGAGCTGAAGCTTTTCAAGCAGGAGCGCCCGTTGACGTACGCCGAGCTGCATCAACAGTATGAGGCTGAAGGTGCTCGAATAACCGAAGGAACTTTACTTACGATTCAGGGTGAAGACGCAGTCGCCAAATCATCACCGACCTTGTATCCGCTAAGCGAGCGTTCGAGTCCGAGCGTCAGTCCCTACAGCGCCTCAAAGATCCGAATCAATACCATTGGCGGTTTGAACTGGCGGCTGCCCGGGCAGTGGATCGAATGGGAGCTGGATGTACCCGAGAGCGGGCTCTACAAGATTGCATTCAAATCGCAGCAAAATTTTGTGCGGGGCATGTACACGACGAGAAGGCTGACGATTGACGGGAAGGTTCCGTTTGAAGAAATGAACCACGTTCCGTTCCAATTTAAGAACGGATATCGCATGGACGTGCTTGGAGGCGATGAACCCTATCTGTTCCGGTTGGAGCAAGGTAAGCATGTGTTACGCCTC
This sequence comes from Paenibacillus sp. p3-SID867, assembly GCF_025142895.1. NCBI lineage: Bacteria > Bacillati > Bacillota > Bacilli > Caryophanales > Paenibacillaceae > Paenibacillus > Paenibacillus sp. p3-SID867. Next base: position 292,401 of record NZ_JAMBDM010000006.1, on the reverse strand, counting down.
GAGGCGAGTCTGGGTGAATTCGCTCCGCTCATTCAAGAGGTGGAGGACAGTCTGCTGAACCTGAATGCCATGTACCGCAAAATTTTGATGATCACTGGCACGAGTCCGGATGAATTCCGCGATTACCGCGTGGAGCAGCGGATACCGGAGCTGCTGGAAATCTTCCGATTCGAAAGCGACAGACTGAAAGTCATCGCGGCCAGATTGGTTGAACTGTCGGGACAATCCGGCGATCAGGAGGCGCTACTAAAGACCATGGCGCTTCAGCTGGATGAGATGATCGCGAAGCCGGATACGATTCCGCGCAGGCTGGAGGCTTACAAGACGAATACCGGCGGACTTGGAACATGGCTGCAGCAGGCTAGGGAGCAGCCGCTCGAGATCGATGCCCTCTATGTTGCCTCGGCCGATGTCAAGCTGCCCAAGAGCGGGATGGGTGCCGGTGATAAGGTGAAGCATGAGGTGTCGACGTTCTTCAGCTCCTTCTTCATCGATTACAACAATATCGGTAATGTTGCGGATGCGAAGAATCAACGTTCGATCACGGTATGGATCGGCAGCGGTCGCGATCAGGCCAATACCATCAAGGCGATGATTGACGAGACCTTTACGCCGGAGACCGGCATTAACGTCAATCTGAAGCTGGTCAACATGGGGACGCTGCTCCCCGCAACTTTGTCGGGACAGGGACCTGAGGTCGCGATGCAGATCGGTAACGATCTGCCGGTGAACTTTGCCATGCGGAACGCGGCAGCAGACCTGACGCAATTCCATGATTTCGATTCGGTAGCGGACCGATTCAGGGACAGCGCCTTGGTACCTTACCGATACCTGGACGGCGTGTATGCGCTGCCCGAGACGCAAACCTTCAATATGATGTTCTACCGGAAGGATGTGCTGGAGGAGCTTGGACTTGAAGTTCCGAAGACCTGGAACGATGTAGCCAGCCTGCTTGCCGTATTGAACAAAAATCATATGCAATTCGGTCTTCCCGTTGTGGCGCAGGCACCGGATCAGTGGACTACACTGCCGCCGAATTCCTTGTATGCGGCGCTCCTGATGCAATCCGGCGGGCAATTCTACCGCAACAACAACCAGGAATCGGATCTGGATTCCAAGATAGGGCTGGAAGCTTTTAAACAATGGACGGAATATTACACGGATTACAAGCTGGAGCGGGAGTATGATTTTGCGAACCGGTTCCGTACAGGACAAATGCCGATCGGCATTTCCGACTACACCACCTATAACCAGCTGTCGGTGTTCGCGCCGGAAATTCGTGGCGTATGGGGCTTTGCGCCCGTTCCGGGAACCGTTCAGGCGGACGGCACGATTGATCGCACCGTTCCAAGCGGTGGCAGTGCCGTGCTGATGCTGGATGATGCCAAGGATAAGGACGCGGCCTGGGAGTTCCTGAAATGGTGGACCAGCGATGCAACGCAGACCAACTTCGGCCGCGAGATGGAAGGCCTGATGGGCGCAGCGGCACGGTATCCGACCGCGAATATTAAGGCGCTTGACAGTCTGCCGTGGCCCGTTGCCGATTATGAGAATTTGAAATCGCAATTTGAATGGGTGCAGGGAATTCCGGAGGTGCCAGGCGGCTATTCGACGGGCAGACATCTGTTTAATGCCTTCTACCGAGCGGTGATCAGCGGCATCGAGCCGCGGGAGGCCTTGATGGATTCCGTGCAGTATATTCACGACGAAATCCGGACCAAGCAAGAAGAATTCGGCGAGCCGCAGGGATAGGGGGAATCCAAATTGCATAATGTCAGCCTTCAGGATCCTGAGGTTACGATCTCTGCCGCTGTTCACCCGGTGAAGCCGCAATCATGGTGGAAGCGGAAGCTGGCGGAGATCAAGGCCAGCAAGCATTCCTATATATTGCTTGCGCCTTATATGATCCTGTTCACGCTGTTTACCGTTTTTCCGGTCGTTATTTCCATGATTCTCAGCTTTACGTACTTCAACATGCTGGAATTTCCGCGGTTTGTCGGTTGGGATAATTACACGCGTTTGTTCCTGGAAGACGATATCTTTCTGGTTGCGCTGAAGAATACCCTTCTCTTCGCCGCCATCACAGGACCCATCAGCTATTTGGCCTGTTTCCTGTTTGCGTGGGTCATCAATGAGCTGGGTCCTCGGCTGCGGGCGTTCATGACTCTGATCTTCTATGCGCCTTCGATCTCCGGGAACATTTACTTCATCTGGCTGATGATCTTTTCGGGCGACCGATACGGCATAGCGAACGGCATGCTGATTAAGCTGGGCATCATCCTGGAGCCGATCCAATGGCTGAAGACCGAAGCGTTGATTATGCCGATCATCATTTTGGTCCAGCTGTGGCTCAGCCTCGGAACCGGCTTCCTGGCTTTCATCGCCGGTCTTCAGACCGTTGATAAAACGCTCTACGAAGCCGGTGCCGTGGACGGGGTCCGCAACCGTTGGCAGGAGCTGTGGTACATCACGCTGCCTTCGATGCGGCCGCAGCTCATGTTCGGCGCGGTCATTCAGCTTACGACATCGTTTGCTGTGGCCGACGTATCGATTGCGCTTGCCGGTTTCCCGAGCGTGAATTATGCGGCGGAAACGATCGTAACGCATCTCATCGATTTTGGCACGACGCGCTTCGAGATGGGTTTTGCTTCGGCGATTGCGACCGTGCTGTTCATTCTGATGGTGGGAACCAACCTGATCGTCCAAAAATTGCTGCGCAAGGTAGGTGAGTAGACGCATGAGGGTTACATACGAACTTCCAAAAAAACGGGGCAGCCGCCTGCTGAACGTAAATCTTAAAGGTCGCAGCAAACGGGTAAACCGTTCCTTCATGGGCACCTTCTCCCTGTTTGCGCTGCTGGCGGTGTTCGGCGCTTTCATGGCGCTGCCCTTGGTGTACGCCATCAACAATGCGTTCAAGCCGCTGGACGAGATTTTCCTGTTCCCGCCCACGTTGTTTGTCCGCAATCCCACGTGGAATAATTTTTCCGATCTGATCAATCTGCTCGGTCAGTCCTGGGTACCGTTCTCGCGGTATATCTTCAATACGGTATTCATTACCGGCGTTGGCATTGTCGGGCACGTGATCTTTGCCTCCGCTGCGGCATATCCGCTGGCCAAGCACAAGTTTCCGGGCAAGGTTTTCCTGTTCCAAATCGTGGTGTTGTCGCTGATGTTCACGCCGGTCGTGACGGCGACGCCGAACTATATGATCCTGTCGTGGCTGGGACTGATCGACACCTACTGGGCGGTAATTATACCGGCATTCGGTTATTCGCTCGGCCTATACCTGATGAAGCAGTTCATGGAGCAGATACCGGATGCCCTGCTTGAAGCGGCCAAGATCGACGGAGCCAGCGAATACCGGATCTTCTGGTCCATCGTGATGCCTAATGTGAAGCCGGCGTGGCTTACCTTGATTATTTTGCTGTTCCAGATCCTATGGGGGACCGATGGCAACGGCTTTATTTACAGCGAGCAGCTCAAGACCCTGCACTATGCGTCCAATCAGATCATTCTGGGCGGTATATCCCGGGCCGGCGCAGGTGCGGCCGTGGCAGTCATCCTGATGAGTGTGCCGATTGTGCTCTTTCTGTTCTCGCAGAGCCGGATTATCGAGACGATGGCCACATCCGGGATGAAGGATTAGGGGGGATCACATGTCAGCGAAAAAATGGTTGCTATCGCTCGCGGCGGCCTCCCTGCTGCTAACCGGCCTGATGCCGGGGAGCGTCTCCGCCAGTGCTCCGTATGAGAGCTATATCTACAATTATTGGGAGGAAACGGTTGCCGTGCCTGCAGCCTATCTGCCGGTACGCTCCGTGACGGGGAAGGATCTGGGCATCGGGGAGTTTTTGGAGCCCAGCGATATGCATGTGTCAGAGGCAGGTAACATCTACGTGCTGGACAGCGGCAACAAACGAATTGTATGCCTCGATGAAGCGTGGAATGTCGTTCGCGTCATTGATGCCTTTATGAATGAAGGGAAAGAGGACGGCTTTGCCAATCCTTCCGGCATCTTCATTGACGGGGACGAGAACATTTATGTTGCTGATACCGACCATCAGCGGGTTGTCGTATTAACGGCGGAAGGCGCGCTTGTCCGGATCATTGAGCAGCCGGAATCGGATGTACTGCCTCAAGGCTTTCAATTCATCCCGCTGAAAGTAACGGTGGATGAAGCCAAGCGGGTATTCGTTGTCGCCCGGGGTGTTTATGAAGGCATTATGCAGTTTGAGGAGAACGGTACCTTTCTCGGTTACGTCGGAACGATTAAGGTAAAACGCGATTATGGCGATTATTTCTGGCGACTGGTATCAACGAGTGCCCAAAAAGCCCAGATGAGACTGTTCATCCCGACTGAATTCTCCAATCTGGATATCGACGCCAAAGGGTTCGTTTATGCCACGAATATTGATGTCGGGTCCAAGGAGCCGATTAAACGCCTTAATCCGTCAGGTGAGGATGTGCTGAAACGCTTTGGCTACTTTCCGGTTGCCGGGGATATTTATTATCGGAGAACGGTAGGCCCCTCCAAGTTCGTTGATATTAAAGTGCTTGGCGACGGGATTTACAGCGCGCTCGACTCTACCCAGGGACGCGTATTCACCTATGATGAGTCCGGAAACCTGCTGTATGTCTACGGCGGCATCGGGAATCAGCTGGGCGTGTTTAAGACGCCGGCGGCGATTGAACGGCTTGGAGACCGTCAGCTTGTGCTGGACCGGGGAAAGGCAAGCATAGTCATGTTCGAGCCAACCAAGTTCGGGAAGCAGGTTAACCTTGCCGTACGCCACCATTATCGGGGGGAAGACGAGGAGGCGGAAAGGTACTGGGAACGCGTGCTTCAGCTCAACGCCAACTATGACATCGCTTATATCGGCATCGGGAAAGCGAAGCTCATGAAGGGGGAGAACAAGGAAGCCCTTCGATATTTTGAGCTGGGCATGGACCGCAAAAATTATTCCGTTGCTTATAAACGCTACCGCAGAGAGGTCATGAAGGAGCATTTCGGCACCATTTTATCGGTTGGGACCAGCGTTGTGCTGCTCTATGCGGTCTATAGAACGGTGAGATACCGAAAGCAGAGGAGGGAAGGGAAGCATGAAACAGGATTATCTTAGATTCCCCCTTCATTTGATCGTGCACCCCTTCGACGGGTATTGGGACCTGAAGTATGAGAACAGAGGACGTCTCGGGGTTGCTTATGTCGTATTGGCGCTTGTGGTCATAGCCATGATTCTGCAGCGGCAATATGCGGGATTTCTGGTCAATTACAATGATCCGAGAACGCTGAGCAGCATCGACGAACTGATCTATATCGTGCTCCCGTTCTTTCTGTGGTGCGTCTCCAACTGGTCGGTCACCACGCTCATGGGCGGGGAAGGGAAGTTTAAAGAAATCGTGATGGCCAGCGCGTATGCCCTGATTCCGATGGTGCTGATTTATCCGCCCATGACGCTGGCGAGCCGGTTCATGGTGCAAGAAGAGACTGTGTTCTACTATCTGCTTACGACGGTTGCGGCGATTTGGTTTATCGGGCTGCTCTTTGTCGGCACGATGACGGTTCATCAGTACTCGGCCGGCAAAACGATCGTCACGATGTTTCTGACCCTGATCGTTATGGGCATCATCGTATTTCTGGGCACGCTCGTGCTGAGCATGATGCAGCAGATTTACACGTTCGTTGTCAACGTTTACCGAGAGATCCTATTCAGGCAATAGAGGAGGCCGTAGGCCGTGAAAAAAAGAAAATGGCTGTACACGGTGCTTGCATGTACCGTTATAACGTGCATGGCTGCGGGCTTTCTGATCTACGTGAATCGGGGAGCACCGGCAGTTGACGTGGCGGCTTACCGAATCGCGGCAGCCGAGTCGACGCCGGGCGGTGAGCTGACCCTTCTGAACGATTCGACAGACGGCGTAGCCGGTATGGATCTGGTAGCGGAGACGGCGGCGCTTGCCCTGTATTATCATCCGGAAACGACCGAAGTGGCGGTACGGGATAAACGGAGCGATACGGTATGGTACAGCAATCCGTCAGACCGCATGGAGGATGGAATTGCCTCGCCGTTTGAGAAGGAAGTGTTATCTTCGCAATTGACGCTGACGTTCCGGGATCCGATCGGCACGCTTGAGACCTATCCGAACTATACGTGGAGTGTGATGAACGGGAACTACACGGTGGAAAGCTTGGACAACGGAATTCGCGTCACGTATACGCTGGGAGATGTGTCGCTCGGGATCGACGCCTTGCCGAAATACATCTCGCAGGACCGATTGCAGGAGAAGGTGATCAGCAAGCTGGATGAGTCGCTGGCGAGATATGTGCAGGCCCGGTATTACCCCATGAAGGATAATCCGGCGATGCTGGAGCGATTGGATGACCAGATCAAGAAAGAGCTGGTGCTGAAAAAAATGCTGGGGGCGTTCGAGCAGGCCGGCTACACCGCGGAGGATCTTGCCTTTGATAACGAAGCGGGCGGAGGAGCCGCCGCAAGTGCCTCTTCGAAACCGCAGTTCAAGATTCCGCTCGAGTACCGGCTGGAGGAGGATTCGCTGGTCGTTTCAATTCCGCTTGACCAAGTAACGGAAAGCGAGAGCCACCGTCTGCGCAGCGTGGAGCTGCTTCGTTATTTCGGCGCGGCCGGCTCGAAAGAACAGGGATATATGCTGGTCCCGGACGGCAGCGGCAGTCTCATTAAGCTGAATAACGGCAAAGTGAAGGAAGAGCAGTACGTGCAGCGGATATACGGCACCGATCCGAATAACAACAGCGGCAGCCGCGGGCAGGTGGCGGAGCAGGCACGGATGCCCGTGTTCGGCATGAAGAGCGGTGACCGCGGCTGGTTTGCCGTGATTGAAGAAGGCGACGCCATCGCGAGCGTGTCCGCTGATATCGGCGGGAAGCAGAACTCGTACAATCATGTATTCAGCAGCTTTGCCGTGCGCGGCGAGGATATGCTGGAGCTTTACACCGGCAGCACGGTGCAGGAGATTCAGCTGCTGAATGACAAGCTCTACAGCGGTAATCTGGCGGTTAGATACAGCTTCCTGTCGGGTGATGAGGCCAGCTACTCGGGCATGGCGCGCTTGTATCAGGAAACGCTCGTGGAGGATAACCAGCTGACTCCACTGGAAGAAGACGAGGGGATCCCGTTCTATCTGGATATGTTGGGCAGCGTGGATAAACGGAGATCTTTTCTGGGCGTACCTTATGATGCCGTCGTCTCGATGACCACCTTCGAGCAGGCAGGGGAGATCGCCGCTCTTCTGAATGGCGAGGGCATCGCCAATCTCCGAATGCGTTACCTCGGCTGGTTCGGCAAAGGCGTCCATCACAAAACCCCGGTTAAGGTGAAGGCCGATCGAGTGGTTGGAAGCACATCGGAGTTGAAGGCCCTGTCCCAGCAATTGAAGGATTCCGGCGGCGGATTGTATCCGGATGTTGCCTTCCAGCACGTCTATCATGATGATGGGGCGTTCACGCCGTCATCCGATGCATCCCGTTTCGTGACCAGGGAAACGGCAGCGCTGCATCCCTATGACCGGAACACGAACCGGATGGACTCTTATTACGGTACGTACAGTCTCATGTCGCCGGCGAAGCTTCCCTATTACGTGGACCGATTCGCGGGGCAATATGAACGCTTCGGCATCGGGGCTGTGTCATTGCGGGACCTGGGCGATGTTCTGAGCTCGGATTACCGGGTGCAGCGGGTGGTTTTCCGTGAAACCGCGAAGCTTATCGTGACTGATCAGCTGCAGAAGCTGCATGAAGCCTACCCGGATACGATGGTTTCCGGCGCCAATGCATACAGCTGGGCTTATGCCAGCCACGTGATCGACGCACCGACGTCGAGCAGTGGATTCGGGCTGACGGATGAGGAAGTCCCCTTTTATCAAATGGTCATTCACGGATACCTGGATTATGCGGGGGCAGCAGTCAATAACCTGAATGAGCAAAATTTACGCAATCAGCTTCTGCAGTCACTCGAATTCGGATCAGCTCCGCATTTTCTGTGGTCATATGAACAAAGCTCGAAGCTGAAGTACACGCGTTTTGATGACATGTACTCCACCCATTACAAGGATTGGTTCGAAGAAGCGGTTTCCTTGTACAAGGAGCTGAATGAGGTGCTGGCGCCGCTTCGGACGCAGCGGATGGTGGAGCATAAGCGGCATGAAGGCGGCGTGGTTGAAGTGAGGTACGAGAACGGCACGTCGATTCTGATCAATTATACCGATCAAGCCGTCGATGTTAACGGGGTCCTTGTGGAGCCGCAAAATTATGCCGTAGGGGGTGGCCGGGCATGAAAATGAGATTGTCCCTGACTCAAAAAAGATCCATGCTCGGTCTCCTTTTCATCGCACCATGGCTGATCGGTTTCATCTTTTTGTTTGCCGGACCTTTGCTCCAGTCCATCCTGTTCAGCTTCAGTAAATTGAACATTTCCCCCACAGGCTATGAACTGGAGTCGGTTGGATGGAGCAATTTCAACACGGCGCTGTTCGTGGACGCGAATTTCAACCGGATCTTGACGGAATCGATACTGGGCATGGTGGTGGACGTTCCGCTGATCTTGTTCTTCAGTTTGTTCTCCGCCATTCTGCTGAATCAGAAATTCAGGGGGAGAGCCCTTGCGAGGGCGATATTCTTCCTGCCGGTCATCCTGGCGTCAGGCGCAATTTCCGCAGCGGAAACTTCCGGTCTGATCAATCTGGTCGGAAATGCTACGGTGGCGGAGGAGCTCGGGCAAGCTTCCGGACAATTCAATGTGCTGTCGATGGTGCGCATTTTATCCGAGGCCGGATTTCCCCTTACCGTAACCGAGTATATTATCGGGGCGGTCATGAGGATCTACGATATTATCAGCAGCTCAGGCGTGCAGATTCTGATCTTTCTTGCCGCCTTGCAGGCCGTCCCGGGTTCAATGTACGAGGTTGCGAAGATCGAGGGGGCTACCGCTTATGAATCGTTCTGGAAAATCACCTTTCCGATGGTGAGTCCGCTCATCCTGACAAACATGATTTATACCATCATCGATTCGTTCGCGGACAGCACCGTGACCCGGACGATATACGAGACGGCCTTCAAAACGCAGAATTTCGGGCTCAGTGCCGCGATGGCTTGGCTGTATACCATCGTTATCAGCTTGCTGCTGATTATTATGGGGATCATCGTCTCAAGGAAAACCTTTTATCAAAACTAATGGCTAAGAGATTCCTGACGGTACAGGAAAAAAAGGAGGTCCGTATGGCATCGATTCGGGATCGCTCGGACGAAACGGCTCAGGAACGAATGAACCGGTTCAAGAACAAGGCGCTGCCTATTCTGTGGGCGGTGTTCCGCTACCTGCTGATCATCGGCATTACATTTATCATCATCTATCCGATCATCTCCAAGTTCTCTGTGGCGTTTAAAGACAAACAGGATATTTATAATCCAACGATTTATATGATTCCGGTGCATTTCACATTGGATAACTTCAAGCTCGTGCTCGACCTGCTGGATTATTGGCCGCTGCTGCTGAACACGATGATTTACGTATTCATCACGATGCTGCTGACCACGATGTCGACCGCGCTTGCCGGATATGGCTTTGCCCGGTTCACCTTTCCAGGAAGCAACCTGCTGTTCGGCCTGGTCGTGCTGACGATCCTGATTCCGATGAGCACGCTGATGGTACCGATGTATTTGCATTTTCGCAGCTTTGATATTCTGGGGCTGGTTCATTTGTTTACCGGAAAAGAAGGCGTTAACCTGCTGAACAGCTACTGGCCCTCGATTATTACTTCGGCAACGGCCACCGGGCTTAAAGCCGGACTGTTCATTTATATCTTCCGTCAATTTTTCCGGGGGCTCCCGAAGGAGATTGAGGAAGCTGCGCTGATTGACGGTGCAGGCGGGATTAAGACGTTTTTTGCGATCATGCTCCCCAATGCGATTCCGCCGCTTATTACGGTGACCCTGTTCTCGTTCGTCTGGCAGTATAATGACACCTTCTATACTTCGCTCTTTATGAGTGAGCAGTCGCTGATGCCGCTGAAGATCGCTTCCCTGCCCGCGGATGCGAACCAGTTTCTCCCGGCGCTGATGGGACTTGGTTCATCGGCCAAAGCCGATCCGAACTACGTGGCACTCGTGGTAGATACGGGGATATTGCTGGCCATTCTACCTCTCATTGGACTGTATTTGTTCGTACAGCGCCACTTTGTGGAGAGCGTGGAGCGTACCGGGGTTGTCGGGTAAAGGCTGCTGCAGGACAGGTGGTTATGTCGCAAGATAGATGTCGTGTTACAGGATAGATGTTAAGTGGCAGGATAGATGTCATGTTGCAGGATAGATGTCATGTTGCAGGAGGATGCCATGATGCAGGAGAGATGCCGTGTCGCAGGATGAGTGCGGTGCGTGAGACAGGTTTTGTGCTTGTCTGATAGGTATGCCGCAGGAATCGGGCTGTGCCATTTGTATGACGGATGAAGGAAATCTGTAGGATCTTTCATCCATACGGCAATTACAGGACAGGAGTGAATCGCATGACAAAAGCAAGCAGCACCCGCTTTGAGGTCCAGCCGGACCTGATCAACCCGGCCGCTTCTGATCAAGCCAAACGGCTAATGGAGTATTTATGCAGCATCTACGGCAAACGGATGCTGACCGGGCAGCAGATTGGCGTTGTATCCACGCCGGAGTTCGACATGATCCACGAGGTCACGGGGAAATACCCTGCCGTCGGCGGATTCGATTTCATGAATTACTCGCCTTCACGGGTGGAGCGCGGAGCCGAGTGTCAGGATACGGATCTGGCGATGAAGTGGTGGAATCGCGGCGGGATCGTGACCTTCTGCTGGCACTGGAACGCCCCGAAGGATTTGGTGGATATGCCGCCGGATCGGACCTGGGGCAGAGGCTTTTACACCAATGCGACAACCTTTGATATCGCACAGGCGATGGCGGAGCCTTCATCGGAAGAGTACGGCCTTATCATTCGGGATATCGATGCTATCGCTGCAGAGCTTAAGCGTATGCAGGATGCCGGCATTCCGGTGCTGTGGAGACCACTGCACGAGGCTTCGGGAGGCTGGTTCTGGTGGGGGGCCAAAGGCCCCGAGCCTTGCATCGCGCTCTGGAAGCTGATGTACGAACGCATGACGCATTACCACGAATTGAACAACCTGATCTGGGTATGGAACGGGCAGCACAAAGATTGGTATCCGGGCGATTCCTACGTCGATATCATCGGAGAGGACATTTATCCGCCTGCCCGGGATTACGGTTCGCAATCTGAGCGGTTCCGCACGGCTTTATCGTATACGGATACGGCAAAAATCATTGCGCTGACCGAGAACGGCGTCATTCCAGACCCCGATCTCATGCTGGAGGACGGATGCCCGTGGGCATGGAATTGCACGTGGTATGGAAACTTCGTGTTCACAGGAGAAGGAAATGAACGGAGGTATTCAGAAGAGTATACGGACGAGCAGCAGTTGATTCGAACCTATCATCATCCGTTTACGGTCACGCTGGATGAGCTTCCGGATTTAAAAGGCTGAGCGGCTTGTATCTGATAAGGGTGCAAGCATAAGCCGCACTTAGCCTGAGCGTAGAGTGGAGAACAAGCTGATGCGCGGAGAAGCCATATCTGTATGGAATATGACCCGATCCGCATCAAATAAATATATAGAGATGGAGAGACTACTATCATGAATCATAACGTTATGACCTTAAACCAATGGAAATTCAAAGCGTGCGACGAATCCGAGTGGCTTCCGGCACAGGTGCCGGGCTGCGTACACACGGACCTGCTGAAAAATGACAAAATCCCGGATCCCTTCTACGGAACGAATGAGCATGACCTGCAGTGGATCGACAAGAAGGATTGGGAGTATGAGACCACATTTGATCTGGATCCGAATCTGAGCGCCCAATCCCGCATTGAACTCGTATTTGACGGACTGGATACCTACGCGGACGTATTCGTGAACGGGACGAAGGTGCTTTCCGCAGATAATATGTTCCGTTCATGGAGGATCGATGTGAAATCGCAGCTAAAGACTTCCGGCAACGTGATTAACATTCGCTTCCGTTCCCCTATCCAGGAGGATCTGCCGAAGCTTGCGAAGCTCGGATATCCGCTGCCAGCTACGAATGACCAGTCTGAGCTTGGGGGTCTGGGCGATCAGAAACTGAGCATATTTTCCCGTAAAGCACCTTATCATTATGGCTGGGATTGGGGACCGCGGTTTGTGACCAGCGGAATCTGGCGGGAAGCCCGGATTGAGGCTTGGTCCGAGGTGCGAATCGATGACTTGTTCATCCGTCAGAATGAGGTTGCGGCTGACATGGCTAAAGTGACCGCGGTAGCTGCAATCGAAGCGGGGCAACCTTGGCAAGGAGTGCTGCGCGTAACTGCAGGCAGTAAGGTATGGGAACAGCAGCTACAGCTTGAAGAAGGCCGTCACTCGGTTGAATTAAATATTGCGATTGCGGATCCGAAGCTGTGGTGGTGCCGCGGCCTGGGTGAGGCTCATCTGTATTCGTTCCATGCCGAGCTGATGGAAGCGGAACGGATCGTTGCAGGGAAAGAGGTTAGAACCGGCCTGCGCACCGTCAAGCTGGTACGTGAACAGGATAGCCGCGGCACGTCCTTTTACATCGAGCTCAACGGCACGCCTGTGTTTGCCAAGGGAGCGAACCATATTCCGAACGACAGCTTCATAACGGAAGTGACGGCGGAACGCTACCGCCATGAAATCGCGTCCGCAGCGGAATCGAACATGAACATGCTGCGCGTATGGGGCGGCGGTATTTATGAAGAGGACGTATTCTACGATCTGTGTGATGAATATGGAATCATGGTATGGCAGGATTTCATGTTCGCTTGCAGCATGTATCCAGGCGACGAGGCTTTTCTGGAGAACGTGCGGCTGGAAGCGGAGGAGAACCTGGTCCGTCTGCGGAATCATCCGAGCATCGTGCTCTGGTGCGGCAACAACGAGATTGATTCTGCATGGGCGCATTATGAAGAGAATGGCGGCTGGGGCTGGAAGCAGGACTATACCGAGGAACTCCGCGAGAAGATCTGGAGCGACTACGAAAAGGTATTCCACGAAATTCTGCCTGAGGCTGTAACCGGTTATGCACCGGGAGCGGAGTATTGGCCTTCATCCCCGCTGGTATCGCTCAGCCATGACAAGGAGCAGCATGCCAATCCGTCCACAACGAGCGGAGATATTCATTACTGGGGCGTATGGCATAATACGGAGCCGTTTGATAACTACAATGTTTACGTCGGCCGGTTCATGAGCGAATACGGATTCCAGTCCTTCCCGGAACCGAAGACGGTCCGTACCTACGCCGAAGACGGCGATATGGAGCTGGAGTCGACGGTCATGCTGGCGCACCAGAAGAACGGTGCGGGTAACCGCTTGATCAAGACTTATATGGATCAATATTATAATGAGCCGAAGGATTTTGAAGCTTTCCTGCATATGAGCCAAATTCAGCAGGCCGAAGCAATGAAGATGGCGATTGAAGCCCATCGCCGCAACAAACCGTACTGCATGGGCACGCTGTACTGGCAGATGAATGACTGCTGGCCGGTCGCTTCGTGGGCGGGCATGGATTATCTCGGCAGATGGAAGGCGCTGCAATATGTGGCCAAGCGCAGTTTCCGGGATGTGAGTCTGTCGATCGAGTCCAAGGACTCCGAAATTCTGGTCCATCTTGTATCTGACATTTCAGAAGAGGTCCAAGGGACTCTTAAGGTTCAATTATTCGATTTTAATGGAAAAGAGCTCTATGTATCGGAGCAATCGATTCGTGCGGAAGAGCAAGCGTCGCTCGTTGTATTCCGAGCTGTGAACGAGGAATTGCTTCGTGGACATGATCCAGCTGAGGTCGTGCTGTTGGCGCAATTGCTTCAGGACGGGGACGTGGTGGACAGCAAAACATTCTATTTCGTGAATGACAAACAACTTCGTCTGCACAGCCCGACCATCCACGTGAAAGAAGTTGAGGGAAGCAATGGCACCACGTTTGTGCTGGAGAGCAACGTGCTTTGCCGCCACGTATGGCTGTCGTCGGAAGCGGAAGGCTTCTACAGCGATAACTTCTTCGACTTGATACCGGGCATTCCGATGACGGTTTCCTTCAGCTGCCGAAATAACGGAGAGCAGGCATTCGTACCGGGCAAGCCAGGTCAGGTCGAGGTTCGGTCCATGGCTGATTGTATTGACCCGGCGATGGTGTTGGCGATATAAAAAAGAGACCATAATAGATCCGCTAAAAAGAGCAGCCCCTTCAACCGATTCTGGTGAAGGGGCTGCTTGTTTGTCTTTAGTGGAGCCATGAAGTTGATGCTAACCATTTCTTTGTTGGCTTAATCATAAGCGGGTGATCACGGGGGTCGACACCTTGATCTGGATACCTTTATGTGATAAAGGGTATGCCATGGGTTCTGATACAGGTCGGATGTCAGCAAACGAAAAGAAGTCCGGCACGCTGATATCAGTTATTCTAGGTTGGTACACATCCTGTTGGACATGCTCATACCCCATAAGCAAAGATCGGGAAGGAGGCTGAACATGAAAAAACAAATTATGTTCATCCATAGTGCAGGCCCGCAAGGTATTCACCAAGGCAGCAGCGGCTTGATCGCCCATCTACAAGAACAGCTCGGTGAAGCTTATCATGTTATATCCCCAGGCATGCCCGAGAATCTGGATTGTGCTCTGTGGAAAGCGCAGATAGCTAGTGAAATCGAGGAACTGGATGAGGAGCTTTTCCTCATAGGCCATTCCCTAGGCGGCTCGGTGCTACTGAAATATCTCTCGGAAGAAGGTTGCAAGCGAACCATCTCTGGACTGTTCTTGGTCGCGGCCCCCTATTGGGGCAAGGACGACGATTGGCAGCATGAAGAGTATACGTTATCCAATTCATTTGCAGCCAAGCTACCGCACATATCAAAGTTAATTCTATATCACAGCCGTCACGATCCAATAGTACCTTTCGCACATGCCCAGCACTACGCGAAGCAGCTCCCCCAAGCCGTCACTCGGGCATATGAGGGTGACGATCACTACTTCGGCAAGGGCTTGCCCGAGCTTGCAGATGATATCAAGCGCATGTAATCCAAGCCTTCAATCTTCGTCTGTTCAGCCACCCCTGTATATGTGAATTACAGGGGCGGCTTCCTCCCCCCCTCCCAAAAAAAGGGAGAGAGTAGCTGCGCAGCGGCTAATCATTCGTCCTTTGTTTAGTTTAACATCTTCGAATAAGTGTGGATGCAGGTCCGTCCCGTTAAGACTTCAGCGGAGAAGGCGGAATGATTCTGGAGAAGCGGTAGCGGTCTCCTTTGCACCCGGATTTCTACATCAGCCCCATTCATTCATGGAAATCTGGGGGCAACAGAGATCGGAAGAATCATCCGCATGCGGAGCGATGCAAAGGGTCTATCGTCCTTAGTGACGTTATAGTAGTTAGCGGCGCCCATGTAAACCTCGGATCAAAAAAAACGACGACATCAGCTTTTCGCTAATGTCGTCCTCTTTTTTACTTGCTCGCTTTATATGCGCTCAAGAATTCCTTCACCTTCGCCGGATCAGCCACCAGCTCGTTGCCGGTTTTGACGATTGGGCTGACGGTGGAGTAGGCTTTGATTTTGTTGTTGTTGTAGTAAGTCAAAATTTCATCCTGGTTGATGGAGTAGAGCACCGCTCTTCTCAGATCATCGCTAGTTGCCACATCACGGTTCTTCGTGTTGAACAGCAAGTAGGATACCGCGTTGCTTTCGATCGTTTGCAGCTTCAGCTTGCTGTCGCCTTTAACCACATCGTATTTCGTTTCAGGCACGCCGTAGTACAAGTGAATCTCGCCGCTGCGCAGTGCGGAAAGCGTGCTGTCCGCATCCTTGATAAAGCGCACCTTCACTTGCTCGATTTTCGGTTCGTGCTCGGTGCCCTTCATGTAGCCAGGGTTTTTGAAGAAGGTCGCTTCATAGTCATTTTTGGAAGACAGAATATAAGGACCGCTGGCATACAGCGTGTTGTTATATTTGTCGCCTTCGGTTACCGTGTTTTGGTCGCCGTAAGGGATGTCTTTGTTCACATCGAATTTCTCGACGTCATACGTGTTGATGGATTCCACTTGTTTCTTCGATACGATACCGGCCGATTGGTGAGCCAGGTAGTTCAACACTTGCGGGAACGGCTCGGTGGTCGTCAATTTAATGACTTGGTATTTACCGTCTTTCGTGCTTGCTTGATTCTTGTCGTCAACGAGGGAAGTGATCTTGGTATCCAAGCCAGCTTCCAGCGCATCCTTAATGCTTTCGCTGCCACCGGATACTTTGGTGTTCTCCAGCGCGCTCAGATCGGTTACAGCTTCAACCGTGTTGATATGCTCGTGAAGCGTGTAGGTGCGGTGATCCGGTACCGAATTTTTGTCTTTGGCTCTGTTCATGGAGAAGATGACATCGTCAGCGCCTACGCGCTCGCCGGAATCTTCAGCCTTTTTGTTTGTGATTTTAGCAAAGTTAATGTCGTCTCTAAGAATGAAGTAATACTCCGAGTTGCCTTCGCCAATGGCATGGTTATAAGACAGCGAGCCTTCGGATGTGATCTTGTCATCATCGGTCAGGTTGATCAGACGTACGTTCATGTTGGTGTTGATGATGTTGATGGAACCGTCATTACCCTTGATTGGATCAAGAGAAGTCAGTTCGGAGATCGATTGGGACAGAATCAGCGGCTGCGAAGCACGCTTGGATTGGTCTTTGAAATCAACGGCTTCCCAAGGAAGGGAACGGGACTTCGAGAGACGGACGGAATTTTCGTCCAGGACATCCTTGTTGAACGCTTGGCTCTTCAGGGAGATGTACAATGGTGCGATATAAGCTTTGTCTGTTACAAGACGTTGTTCCAGTTGTTTGTAAGTTTCAACAGCGTCTTCTGGCGTTTGCGTAGCTGCTTGGTCGATCAGCTTGTCCACTTCTTCGTCGGACAGGATGCTGTAGTCGCCGCCGGTTTTGAACAGGGAACGAACGGCATAGTCAGGGTTACCGGTTACGGTAGTCCAGCTGGACAGCGCGATGTCGTAGTTGCCGGCATCCTGCTGTGCCTTGAAGCTGCCGTAGTCCGCCTGCAGATTCAGCTTCACATTGAAGCCGTTCTTCGTGAGCTGGTCGCGAATGATGTTGACATCGGATTCGTTAGAGCTCATGCCAAGCAGTTCAATATTAACAGCGGATGTGTCTGTTGCTGTATCCGATGGTTCTTGCTGATTTTGCTGTGCATCATCTTTGGTTGTTACGTTGCATCCGGCCAGTACAATGACTAGCGAGAGAAACAGTAACAGCAAGGAACTCTTTTTCATTGGTGATACCCTCCTGAGTTGTATATATATAAAATATTTTTTGAAACCGATAGTTAGTGTGCCAAGGGCACGAAAAGTTTTAATCCAGTTTAGGATCCAGGGCATCCCGCAGTCCGTCGCCAAGGAAGTTGAAGGACAGGACAAGCCCGATGATGGCTAGACCCGGATAAATGGCCAAGTAGGAATGCGTCTCAAGATACGTGCTTCCGATCTTCAGGATATTCCCCCATTCCGGGATGTGCGGCTCAACGCCGAGACCCAGATAACTCAAGCTGCTCGTCGAGATGACGGCTGCACCAATGGTTAGCGTAGATTTGACAATCATCGGTGCAAGCGAGTTAGGAACGATATGCTTGAATATAATCGAAAAATTGCTGGAGCCGAAAGCTCTGGCCGCATCGACATATTCAAAGGTGGAGACCAGGAGCACGTTCGCCCTCATGGTTCTCGCATACGTGGGTATTGCACCTACGCTGAGTGCAAGGATGAGGTTAACGGTGTTGGCTCCGAATGCAGCAATGATCGCAATGGCGAGCAGGATGCCCGGAATGGCGTACAGCACGTCCAGCAAACGCATGATGATGTTATCGGTATGGCGGCCATAGTAGCCGGAGATGGCACCGAGAACACCGCCGATAACAACCGGGATCGCCGTAGAGGCAAATCCGACGATCAGCGAGATTCGGGCTCCGAATACGATTCGGGAGAACAAATCCCGGCCGAAGTTGTCCGTACCGAAGGGGTACACAAGGCTTGGCGGCTGCAGGATGGCACTGTAATTGTTATCGATCGCGATGCTGTAATCGAAGGTAAACAGACTGCTTACCGACAGACAGAACAGGAAGATCACAAAGAACAATCCGGACATGGCAGTCGAGTTGGCAGTAAGCTTCACCCACACGTCGCCCCAGCGGGTCATCGCCGGATTACCGTTCTTGCGTATCTTCGCAAGCAGGTTGATGCCGAGCACCAAGGCAAAAATATTACCCGTCACCGCAGTCAGAATGAGCGGAAAGGCAAGCCAGGCCATCCGGGGAGGTGCAGAATTCGTTGTAACATATCGGGCAACGAGTATAAGCGCGATCAGCTGAATGACTGCAATCATCAGAAGCAAGGCCATCGCCGGCAGGAATGTATTCGAGACATAAGGCTTGAACAGATTCAGTGCCGAGACCGCGATGACAAACAGCTGGGTTAACAGCATGTAGACGGCAATTGTATATTCAGGAGGCTTCTGTTTTTTGATCAGATTGAAACCGAACGTGACGGTAAACAGATTTCCTGTGGCAATGCTCAGCAGCTGAATGTATCCCAGGATCCTTGTCGAGCGCCGGATTTCTCCCTGGCTTTGAAGATCTCTGCGGATCAACAGCGTAATGATGATCTGAATGATGGTGAACAATGCATATGCCGCAAAGGCGGCGAACACCCACGGTTTGATGGTTCCCCCAGTGAAATCAAAGCTGTTCAGAAGCAGGATCACCGTTAAGGTCAAAGAAATAACCCATGTGAAGCTGGCTTGACTGTACTCGTGTGAGGATTTCAGCTGGTGTTTGGTTTCTTGTTTAGAAAGAAGCTTCTTGATCATGAGTACACCTGCTTTAGTATTGTTTCATCTTGGACCTGATCCGTGGATCGAAGAACGCGTACAAGATATCAATGATGACGTTCACCAGCGATATGGTAATGGCGGTGTAAACCACGCCGCCCATTATGGCCGGGATGTCAGGGATGAATTGTTTATCGACGATGTAGCTGCCGATTCCGCTGATGTTGAATACCTTCTCCGTAACGGCAGAGCCGCCGAGCATTCCGCCGAACTGAAGTCCGATGACCGTAATGATCGGAATGATGGCGTTGCGGACAGCATGCTTCATCAGAATGGTGCCCTTGCTGAGCCCCTTCGCTCTGGCTGTGATCATGTAATCTTCATTAATAACCTCCAGCGTAGAGGAGCGCGTCATCCTCGCTACCGAAGCGGTGAGTCCTGTACCGAGCACGATCACCGGCATGATCATGGACAACCAGTTCTCCGGATTAAAGGTGGCGGGGAGCCACTGCAGCTTGATCGAGAAATTCAGGATGAAGATCAGTCCCTGCCAGAAGTTTGGTATGGACAGCCCGATCAGCGCGATGAACATAAACGTATAATCAAAAAACGAATTCGGTCTCGTAGCCGAGATAATCCCGATCGGCAATGCGATCACAATCGCGATCATCAGGGAAATGACCGTAAGCGTCAGCGTAATCGGGAACTTTCTGGCGATGCTTGAAGTAATCTCTTCATTGCCCGAGAAGGATTTGCCGAGATCGAAGTAGGCGATTCCTTTAATGTTGTTCCACAGCTGCGTGAGATAGCCCTGATCCAGTCCGTGCATTTTGTTAAAAGCCGCGATCTGTTCCGGAGTTGCCGTCTCGCCCAGAATGTTGGCTGCCGGGTTGAACGGCGACAAGTGGAGAATCGTAAAGACTAGCACCGCTACCCCGAAGATAACGAAGACCGTCATCACGAGTCTCTCCAGAATATATTTCAGGTAAGGATTGCTGTACAAAAAAATAAGGATGTACATCAGCAAGCCCGGAATAAGTGATATAATGAAGAACAACGGATTCTCGATGAGAGAACCAAACGTATCGGCCATGGTCAACCGTTTCCGGTTGCTCAGTTTCAGTTCCTTGACAGTCCGTTCCTTAAGGACTTCCCGGAATCTTGCTTCTACGATTTTGTCGACTTCCTGCCGAAGCTGCCCTTCATTGACTTTTTGCTTGAAGAAGTCGTGCTTGCGCTTCTGCTGCTCCATCATCTCGGAGCGAAGGGCCTCCAGATCTCCGGCAGCCAGCATCTCGCTGCGTATGCGGTTCTCAGCCGCCGCGTAGTCGTCCTTCTTTCTCTGAACCAAATAAAATAGGAAGACCACGAGATTCACGGGCGCTCCCAATAATAATAGTAAGTATCTATAAGAAGGATTCAGAAGGATCTTACTGTATGTGCTGCTTATCGAACCTATGAGTCTGTTTGGTCTTGCTGCTTCTGTCCCCCCCATAAGCTGCCTTTCCTCCTTGTTTCAAATTGCATTATTCCGAGTGATATAGTATATTTTATTTTAGCCTATTTTAAAAGTCAATAGATTATAAGAGTTGTAGATGATATTACTTTAATGACATAAACGCATAATGGCAGGTGAGCAGAGTTGGAACCGATATTGCAGGTTAAAAATTTGAGTGTAGCCTTTCAATCCCGTGATTCAGAATTTCACGCGGTGCGTGGGGTCAGCTTTGAAGTGAAGAAAGGGGAAACGCTCGGGATCGTTGGGGAATCGGGAAGCGGCAAAAGCGTCACCGCACGCTCGATCATGCGGCTTCTGCCTTCCCCGCCTTCTTATATGAAAGATGGGGAGATCCTGTTCCTTGGCCAGAACCTGGCCGAGAAAACCGAGAAAGAGATGGAGAGCATCCGCGGACGCGATATCGGGATGATCTTTCAGGATCCGATGACCTCGCTTAATCCGACGATCCGAATCGGGGAACAAATATCAGAGAGCCTGGTCAAACACCAGAAGCTGTCCAAGCAGGAAGCGAAGCAGCAGGCGCTTGAGATGCTGAAGCTGGTCGGCATACCGAACAGCGAAGCGCGTTATAACCAGTACCCGCACGAGTTCTCGGGCGGCATGCGGCAGCGGGTCATGATTGCCATCGCGCTGGCGTGCAGACCTGCGCTGCTGATCGCGGACGAGCCGACGACGGCGCTTGACGTAACCATTCAGGCTCAAATCCTCAATCTGATGAAAAATATGCAGGAGCGCTTCGGTTCTTCCATTATATTGATCACGCATGACCTCGGCGTTGTTGCGGGCATGTGCGACCGCGTGGCGGTAATGAAGGACGGCGTGATCGTCGAGACGGGAACGACGGAGGAAATTTTCGAGAATCCTCAGCATCCCTACACCCTGAAGCTGTTAAACGCGCTTCCGCGCCTGGACGAGAAGAAGAAAGCGAAGCCAGCGCCGATCATCGTGCCAAGCACGGATTACAAGGGACCTCTGTTAGAGGTTAAATCCTTGAAGCAGTATTTTGATATGGGTAAAGGTAATGTGCTTAAAGCGGTGAATGATATCAGCTTTCACATTCAGGCTGGGGAAACGCTCGGGGTTGTCGGGGAATCCGGCAGCGGAAAATCGACGACGGGACGAGCCATCCTTCGCCTTCACCAGCCAACAGGCGGAGAAGTGCTGTATCAAGGAATGTCCGTAAATCGTCTTTCTCCTTCGGAAATGAAGGCCATGCGGCGCCATATGCAGATGATTTTCCAGGATCCGTATGCCTCGCTCAACCCGAGATTGAAGGTGGTGGACATTATCGGCGAAGCACTGGATGTTCACAAATTGACCGGCAGTAAGCAGGAGCGGAAGAAACGGGTCGAGGAGCTGCTGGATATGGTCGGATTGGATCCGGCCTATGCCACACGGTATCCGCATGAGTTCTCCGGCGGACAGCGTCAGCGTATCGGGATAGCCCGCGCGCTGGCGGTAGAACCGAAATTCATCGTGTGCGATGAGCCGCTTTCCGCGCTCGACGTGTCGATTCAATCCCAGATTGTGAAGCTGCTGGAGGAGCTCCAGCAGCGTCTAGGCCTGACTTATCTGTTCATCGCGCATGACCTCTCGATGGTGAAGCATATCAGTGACCGCGTCGCCGTTATGTATATGGGCAAGATCGTCGAGCTTGCGGAGAGCGAAGAGCTGTACTCGAATCCGCAGCATGATTATACGAAGTCCTTGCTCGCGGCAATTCCAGTACCTGATCCAAAGATTGAAGCGAAGAAAAAGCGGGTGCTGCTCGATGAACGCACCGGTGAGGACAAGTATAACCTGGAGCATTCGGAACTTGTGGAAGTATCGAAAGGCCACTGGGTGGCCATGCCAACCGGGGCATAAATATAAATGAAAAATCCCTCTCCCAAATCGGTTTTTGGGAGAGGGATTTTTGCTGTCTTTTTTATTTATTTTCTTTTCCTTCGATTTCATTTAGCTTCTCGTCAAAATCTACTTTTTGGTAATCGTATGCGACGACTAATTGCTCGTATATTTTTTTGGCTTCATCCAGCTTGTCCTGCTGAATCAGCTCCAGCATTTCATTGAAAGGCGCCTGCTGTCCCTCCGACAACATGGAAATGGTAACCCCCATTAATTCGGTCAGAATATCTTTCTGATTCTTTACAGCTTCCGGCGGGGATTCAAGATAAAGCTGAGCTTGCTCCAAAGTCAATGCGCCGGCTTTTTTATCCTTAGCGCTTGGCTTTTCTATAGAACCTCCGCCAGCCGGAGCCTTGGCTTCTTTGTCCGTTTCAGCACCATCCGTTGTGGTTGTATCGGAATCCACTGTATCCGGGGCGTCTGCTTTCCCATCAGATGGAGCAGGTGTGGAAGTCTCGGTTTCCGGTTGCGCGGCTGGAATTGATCCTGAATCACTTGGCTCAGAATTGCCGCAAGCTGATAATGCGATCATGGCAGATAATAAGATAGTTACAGCAATACCTTTGTTTGTTCTCATGTAGCACCTCTCTGAAGTTAGTAAATTACAGTTTATCATGAATTCGGAAATTCGACTATGCATCAAAAGTCATCGCTCTAATAAAAAGGAATTCAAACCTGGCATGGCAAATATAAAAAGGTAGGAAGCGTTCTCACGAGAGATGAGCTTAACGAATTTCCAATTGTACGTACAAAAGCTACGCACTTATAAAAGGAGGAATAAAGAAATGAATCGTTTACAGCAAGGGGATGTCGTATTATTTCAAGGGGACAGCATTACGGATTGCGGTCGTGACCGGAACTTTTCAGGCAGCTTGGGAAACGGCTACCCGCTATTGATTGACTCGTTGTTCGGCATGAAATTTCCTGAGTTAAACGTAACCTTTTTGAATAGAGGGATCAGCGGAAACCGGGTCGTCGACTTGAATGCTAGATGGCAGGAGGATTGCCTGGACCTGAAACCGGACTGGGTATCCATCTATATCGGAATCAATGACACTTGGCGCCGGTATGATAGCGGGGACCCGACAAGCACCGAGGATTACAAAGCCGGCTACCGTAAATTGATCGAACGCACCAAAGGGGCGCTTGACGCCAAGCTGATTCTGGTTGAGCCGTTCGTGCTGCCGCATCCGGAGGATCGCAGAGTTTGGCGCGAGGATCTGGATCCGAAAATTACGGCCGTTCGCGAATTAGCAGTGGAATACGGGGCGCTGCTGGTGCCGCTGGACGGATTGTTTGCTGCGGCGTCGGCGCGCCGCGAAGCTGCCTTCTGGGCGCCGGACGGCGTGCATCCGTCACCGGCCGGACACGGCCTGATCGCGAAGGCTTGGCTTGAAACGATGGGCGTTCGTTTGGATTAATTCATAATATCAGCGAAAAGCGGAATGCAAGGCTGCAGGATAAGCTTGGGTAAGCTGATCGATTAGGATGGGAAAAGAGCTCGGGGGGTGAATCACTGCCTTCCCGAGCTCTTTTTTTTCTGATAGGATTTGCACGGGATATGAAATATGAGCGCGCCGCTGCCGATACATATCAAAACAACTTTCATTTTTTTTGCCTTTGTGGTGTAATGCATTAAAGCAAGAAAATAAGGGTTGACGCCTCTAATTAAATCCTATAGGATTACTTGTATTAATTAGTATAGTCCTTTTAACGGAAAACAGGGGGAGAGAGAACATGAAAGGCAGTAAACACGTAAGGAAATTAACCGCGCTGGTGCTTGCGTTTATGATTGTCTTAACCGGCTGTGCTGAATCGGGCAGCGGCGGCGGTAGCGGAGCAGGCAATCTGGCGGACAAGGTCGAGAACCTGCCGGCAGGCATTGCCGAGAAGGATCCGGTGAAATTGATGGTCGTCCGGAAAATCGGGGGCGATGATCATACGGCGCAATTTTTGGCAGGCGCGAAGCAGGAAGGCGAGGCTCTCGGGTTTAAGGTAGATACCTTCTCGGCGAACGGGGATTCCGCTAAATTCCACGATGCGATCGCCCAAGCCATTGACAGCGATTACGATGGATTTATCATTTCGCACGGAGACGATCCTGCATCTGTTCAAGACGTGAAGAAGATTACGGACAAAGGAATTCCTGTCGTCACCTTTGACTCCTTGCCGGAGATCGGCGACATTGCAGGGGTAACCCAGACGTCGCAGGATGATGAGCAGCTGGCGAAGCTGGCACTGGACGAGATGGTCGAAGAGCAAGGGCCGGAAGCCAACATCGTCTATCTCTGGGTGGACGGATTCCCGCCGATGGTACGACGTAATGCCGTATACCAGGAAACGCTGAAGAACAATCCGGGCATCAAGGAGGTGGAGCGTTTCGGCGTGGCGAGCGACCAGACTTCGCTGGAAACACAAAATGCGGTATCCGCCATCCTGACGAAGTATCCGAAGGGCGAAATCGATGCGATCTTCGCAACCTGGGATGCGTTCGCCATCGGCGCAGCCAGAGCGCTGGAGGAAGCGGGACGCACCGAGGTTAAGATTTACGGCATCGACGTATCCAACGCGGACCTGGAGCTGATCCAGAAGCCGGACAGCCCTTGGGTGGCTACCGCAGCCGTAGATCCGAAAACGATCGGCGCGATCAACGTCCGTTTGCTTGCTAAAAAGATTGCCGGCGAGGAAACGCCTGCCACGGTCAATCTGGAGCCTGTATTGATCGAGCGCTCCAGCCTAGAGGGTGCAGCCGAAGCAGTCAACATGGTCAACCTGGCGGATATTATCCCTAGCTGGGGGACGAGCACCGAATTCGAAGAGGACTGGATGAAGGCGTTAAAAGAAGCAAGCGGCAAATAAACAGCATTATTCATACAGGCGCTCTTGTCGGTTTTCGATAAGAGCGCCCTATCCTATTTGAAGGGAAGAATACACTTGCGAAGCGTTATGGAGCCAACAACTGCCACATCGACCGACGTGTCGGATGCGGCACCCTTACTTCAAATGAAGCATATCTCAATCTCTTTTCCAGGCGTTAAGGCGTTAATCGATGTTGACTTTCAGACGGTCGCAGGAACAGCACATGCATTGATCGGCGCGAATGGCGCAGGGAAATCTACATTAATGAAGATTTTATCGGGTGCTTACAACCATTATGAGGGCGAGATCTGGATCGATGGGAGCAAGGCAGACATCCGCTCCCCGAAGGAAGCGAAGGATCTGGGCATTCAGATCGTCTATCAAGAGGTGGATACGGCGCTCATTCCGAACCTGACGGTTGGAGAGAACATTATGCTCGATCGGACGGTTCACGATATGGGCAAGCGGCACCTGATCCGCTGGAAGGAGCTCCATCAGGAAGCTGAGTCGATTCTTGCACGGATGAACATCCGGGTTCCCGGCAAGAAGCTGATCTCGGAGCTGACGCTGGCGGAGAAGCAGATGGTGCTGATCGCAAGAGCCGTCTCCAAGCAGTGCCGGATTCTGGTTCTGGACGAGCCGACCGCGCCGCTCAGCCACAGCGAGACAGATCAGCTGTTCAAGCTGGTGCGCAAGCTGAAGCAGGATGGGGTCGGCATTATTTTCATCTCGCACCGGCTACCGGAGCTGTATGAAATCTGCGATGATATTACGATCATGCGGGATGGTCAGCTGGTGAAGAGTGACCGCATTGCGAATATCGATCAGCCCAAAGTGGTGGAGTACATGCTGGGCTCCAGGATGGAGCAGCAGTTTCCCCGTATCCAGCGAGAGATCGGCTCCGTCTGCTTCGAGGTGAAGAACATGTTCGACCGAGGCAAAATCAACAGTGTTAACCTGCACATACGCAAGGGAGAAATTGTCGGCTTGGCCGGGCTGGTCGGAGCCGGGAAAACGGAGCTGTGTCGGGCGATATTCGGAGCATCCGATACATCAACCGGTGAGATCACGCTGAACGGGAATAAACTCCGCATCCGTTCGCCGTACGATGCTGTCTCGCATGGCATCGCGCTGGTTCCCGAGGAACGCCGACGCGAAGGCGTCTTCGTGGAAGAGCCGGTGTCCGTCAATTTAACGGCTGCGGTGCTGTCCCGTTTTTCCAGATGGGGGTCCTGGCTTAGCTTCGGCAAGGAAAAGCAGGCGGCGAGGGAGATTATCGAGTCGCTCGGAATTAAGACCCCGAACGAGCGGGCCAGAGTGAGAAACTTGTCCGGGGGCAACCAGCAGAAGGTGGCAATCGGCAAATGGCTGCTGGTCGACGCCGATGTGTATATTTTTGATGAGCCGACCAAAGGGGTTGACGTTGGCGCGAAGCGGGACATTTTTCATCTGGTGGCCGAGCTGGCTAAGCGGGGGAAATGCGTGCTGTACGCCTCCAGCGAGCTGTCCGAAATTGTTGGCATCACGGATCGGGTGTATGTGATGTATGACGGCGGCATCACGAAGGAGCTGACGACGCAGTCATCCAACGAAGAGGAACTATTGCTTTATTGCACAGGAGGCGGGTTAACATGAATACAGCAAGACCAATTAAGGAGAAGCCGGCGGCTAGTTTCGCTTTTGATTTTCTATATAAATACGGCACGTTGATCACGGTATTCGCACTTATTCTCGTATTCGGGACCGTCGCCGACAACTTTTTGAATACAAGCAACATTATTAACATACTCCGTTCGATTTCGATCGTGACGATTATTGCCGTGGGACTGACCGTATCGCTGGCTGTGGGCGGCTTTGACCTGTCTGTCGGATCAACGGCTTCCTTGGCGAACGCTCTGGTTATTTCCATGTTCGTCTGGCACGGGCAAAATATCGGCATCGGCATCGGCCTCACGCTGCTGTTCTGTCTAGCCGTCGGGCTGATCAACGCGTTTCTGGTCATCAATTTCAAGATCGACGACATGCTGATGACCCTGGCGACGATGTTTATCTTCCAGGGCATTGCCTTGACATATACCCGCGGCGCTACCATTTCCCAGAATATGATCCTGCCGAGCGGAGATTTTGCCACGGGTAAAATTCCGGCGGTGTTTGAGAAGATCGGGCAGGTGCCATGGATCATTATCATCATGGTGCTCGTGGTCCTCGTGGTCCATCTGTTCCTGACCTATACCAAACACGGACGGTATATGTACATGATCGGAGGCAACCGAGAAGCGGCAGCATTATCCGGGATTCCGGTGAGCAAATACCGTTTGATTGCATACCTGGTCTCCGCATTGTTTGCCGCCATCGGCGGGATTATCCTCGGGGCTCGCGTCATGACGGCCGAGGTGGGCTCCGGCGGACCTTATCTGATGGATGCCGTCGCTGCGACCTTCATCGGATACTCCGTATTCGGAGCCGGCAAGCCGAACGCGCTCGGGACCTTTGTCGGCGCCGTGTTGATCGGTATATTGCAAAACGGTCTGATCATGCTGTCCGTGCCGTATTATGCGATGGATATCGTGAAGGGCTCGGTGCTGGCGTTGGCGCTTGCCTTAACTTACTATAAGAAGAGACATTGATGGCTAAGCGGCACGTATTTTGACCAACTTGTTCCATTCATCCTTATCAAGACCATCCCTCCAGTGATTCTGCCCTGGAGTGGGTGGTCTTTTTTCATAGCCGGCTGCATTCTTGGCAGGTTATCCATGATTTGGTTAGGTAGTTGACGGACTCAACTTGTATTGACTATCCTTGTAGAAGACTGATTTAATTGTACATACATTTGTCTCTTACAGAGAGAAAGGGGACTCATCATGAAAAAAACAACCTTCATACAACCGGATCCCAAGGCTTGGCTGGACACGTTTCACTTTGAAATTCCGATAAAGATAAGGTACTGCGAAACGGATATGCTTGGTCATGTCAATAACGTCAGCTATTTCATGTATTTTGAGCAGGGACGCATTGAGTATTTCGAGAACTTGGGATTGACCGAGGACCTGTTCAGCAAACAAAAGGTGTCGGTGGTTGCGGATCTGGAATGCCAGTATCTTGCTCAATTGTATCTGAAGGACCCGCTTAAGCTTCATGTCCGAGTGGCTGAGATCGGACGCTCCTCCATGGACGTCCAGTATGCGATCGTGGTGGACGGCACCTTAAAAGCGGCCGGTCGCGGAACCATTGTGCTCATCGATACCGCGACAGGCAAGAGCACGCCGATTCCGGATTCGGCACGCGAGCGGATTTCGACTTTTGAAGGATGGATGTAACGCAAAGTGAAAGATCACTTACTATCAGATGAGAAGGGAAGGGATTAGGGATGAACATCCGTTTTGCCGTTATCGGCACAAACTGGATTACCGAGCGGTTTCTCCAAGCTGCTCTGGAGACGGAAGAATTTATACTTGCTGCCGTATACTCCCGTACGGAAGAGAAGGGCAGGGCTTTCGCGGCGAAGTACGCGGATCCCAAAGTGTATACGGATCTTGTGACGATGCTGCAGGATGACGAGGTTGACGCAGTGTACATTGCGAGTCCGAATTCCTATCACGTAGATCAGGCGATATTATGCATGAACCACGGGAAGCATGTTCTGTGCGAGAAGCCAATGGCTTCTAACGCAGCCGAAGTGTCCGCCATGATTGAAGCAGCGAAGAATAACAACGTTCTGCTCATGGAAGCCCTGAAGTCGACGTTGATGCCGAATTTCAAGACCGTCAGGGAAAACCTGTACAAGCTGGGTCCGATTCGGCGTTATTTTGCAAGCTACTGCCAATACTCTTCCCGTTACGATGCTTTCAAGCAGGGGACGGTGCTCAACGCGTTTAACCCCGAATATTCCAACGGCTCTCTTATGGATCTGGGGATTTATTGCCTGTATCCGATGGTCACCCTGTTCGGCAAACCGGACTCCGTCAAAGCTTCCGGCTATATGCTATCCTCCGGAGTTGATGGCGAGGGCAGCCTGCTGTTGTCCTATCCCGAGATGGAAGCCGTGATTATGCACTCCAAGATCAGCGATTCCTATGCCCCTGCCGAAATCCAGGGCGAGAACGGCACGATGATTATCGACAAGATCAATCAGCCTTATGATGTGAAGATTCATTACAGAGACGGCACCATTGAGAACGTGACACAGCTGCAGACCCATGAATCGATGTATTATGAAGCCCGGGAATTTATCCATTTAATCCAATGCGGCGAACGGGAAAGTGCAATCAATACCCATGCCAACTCACTCATTACGGCTGAAATCATGCAGGAGGCCAGACGCCAGGTAGGACTGCGGTTTCCGGCCGATTCCCGCACCGATATATGATATTTGTCATACTCCCGAAATGACGTTTATGACTACGAGTTACGTGACATTCTATCTATAATTAGATTAGACAAGTGCGTGACATCTTCACAGCGTCCTTGCGTTTCATTT
Source organism: Paenibacillus sp. p3-SID867 (assembly GCF_025142895.1). Taxonomy (NCBI): domain Bacteria; kingdom Bacillati; phylum Bacillota; class Bacilli; order Caryophanales; family Paenibacillaceae; genus Paenibacillus; species Paenibacillus sp. p3-SID867. The sequence goes on along the minus strand of NZ_JAMBDM010000006.1, from coordinate 262,715 downwards.
CGAGGAGGAAGACAACTATGGCTAAACCCGATAACAAATTGTCCAGCTTGAAAAAGAACGTTGCCCCTTATGAAGAAATTGACACAAAGGCGAGTATAGGTCAGCTTTTCAATACACTGGTTCCCTTGATATTGCTATGGTATGCAGCCTATTTAAGTTTATCCGTATCGTACTGGCTTACCATTCCCATAGCGGTTATTGCATCGGGGTTTGTTGTTCGGACATTTATCATATTCCATGACTGTTGTCACGGATCTTTCTTTAAAAGCCGCCGGGCGAACAAAATTCTCGGCACGATTACAGGCGTTATTACATTGTGCCCTTACGAGCAATGGAAGAACACGCACGCGATTCATCACGCGACGAGCAGCAATCTCGATAAGCGGGGAATCGGCGATATGTGGGTATTGACCGTTGAAGAGTATGGAGCGGCTTCCTTTTGGCAGCGTTTATACTACCGGGTATACCGTAATCCGATCGTGATGTTCGGACTGGGTCCCATCGCCATATTTCTGGTATCCTACCGTTTTAACCGTAAAGGTGCGAGACGCAAGGAGAAAATCAGTAACTATATAACGAATATTTCGATTGTTGCGCTGTATGCATTGCTGTGCTGGGCGATCGGATGGCAGGCCTTCCTGCTCGTTCAAGCTCCTATCTTCATGGTGTCGGGAATGCTTGGCATTTGGTTGTTCTATGTACAGCATCAATTCGAAGAAACGTACTACGAGCATGATGAAGAGTGGAGTTATATCAATGCAGCCGTAGAAGGCAGCTCTTATTACAAACTTCCGAAGGTTCTGCAATGGATCACGGGTAACATCGGCTTCCATCACGTTCACCATCTGAGCCCGAAGGTTCCTAATTACAATCTGGAGAAGGCGCATGAAGCTGCTCCTCCGCTGCAAAAGGCAACAACGATTACACTCAAGACCAGTTTGAAATCTATTCGTTTCCGTCTGTGGGATGAAGAGAAAAAGGAGTTTGTCACATTTAAGCAAGCAAAGAAGTCGCTCCGTAAACCGCAGGAATCGGTATTGGCAAAAGCAGAGAAGAGCCTGGCGAGCAGCAGGCCCAGAGTGCAGGGCGAGTAATTCCTTGCGGCTATGAGGTTATAATAGGAATAAAGAAGAATACGAGTCCGTTATGCAGAAATGAGGACAAAGCTAGAACCGACAGAAGGTGGGACTCCATGCAGAAATGGTATCAGATATTTCATAAAAGTACGGGGCTGAGCCCTTATGTATGGGTCGTCTTCTATATCCTTCCGTTCTATTTCATCTTCCGGTCGACCTCTACCTATCAGGTTATATTGGGTACTCTGATGATCCTGATGTTCTTTGCTTTCTACGTGCTTTCATTTCTGGCCAAAGGCTGGCTCGTCTACTTCTGGACGAGTCTGCAAATTCTGATATCGATTACGATGTCATTGGTATTCGGGTATATCTATTTCTCGTTGTTCCTCGCCTTTTTTATCGGGAACATCAAGAACAAGGCCGGGTTTATCACGCTGTATTCGATCCATCTGGTCACGACCATCATTACGGTCAATTATGGATTGTTAACGCGGAATCCGTTCTTTATCACACAGCTGCCATTTGTGCTTGTCAGTGTAGTCGGGGTGATTCTGCTGCCCGTGACGAACTATAACCGGAATAAGAATGATCAGCTGCAGGGTCAGCTGGAGGATGCCAACAAACGGATTTCGGAACTGGTGAAGCTGGAGGAACGTCAGCGGATTGCCCGCGATTTGCATGATACGCTCGGACAGAAGCTGTCTCTCATTGGCCTCAAAAGTGATTTGGCCGGTAAATTGATGACGCAGGATACGGAAAGAGCCCAGGCCGAGATCAATGATGTACGCCAGACGGCCAGAACGGCACTCAAGGAAGTGCGCGAAATGGTGACACGGATGCGGGGGACCCGGCTTACGGATGAAATTTTCCGCATTCAGCAAATTCTAAAGGCTGCCCAGATTGAATTAACCTTTGAGGGAACGCTGGAGCCGGAAAATCTGTCGTTAATGAATGAAAATGTGATCAGCATGTGCCTGAAAGAGGCCGTGAATAACATAGTAAAACATAGCAATGCCACGGCTTGCTCCATTGTGATCGAATCCACGGAAACGGATCTGGTTGCGAGGGTGAAGGACAATGGAACAGGGTTCGTGACCGATGCGAGAAACCGCGGCAACGGACTGCGAGGAATGAGAGAGCGGCTTGAATTCGTAAACGGAAGCATGGAGTTCACTTCCGGCGAGGGGACTACGCTGGTGCTACGTGTACCTAATGTGCTCAGAATGCCGGATAAGGAGGCGGGAATATGATCCGAATTGTCATAGCCGAAGATCAGCGATTGCTGCTTGGAGCCCTGGCCTCACTGCTTGATCTGGAAGAAGATATGCAGGTTGTCGGGACGGCAGGTAATGGGAAGGATGCCGTACAGCTTGTCAAACTTCATAAACCGGATATCTGTATCATGGATATTGAGATGCCGATGATGAACGGACTTGAAGCGGCTGAAGAACTAAAGGGCTCTGGCTGCAAGGTGATGATTTTGACAACCTTTGCCCGGCCGGGGTATTTTGAGCGTGCCGTGAAGGCCGGCGCCAACGCCTACCTCCTGAAGGACAGCCCTAGCGAGGAACTGGCGGCATCCATTCGGAGCATAATGGCCGGCAGACGAATATACGCCTCCGAGCTGGTGGATGAAGCGTATTCCGGCGAAGAGAATCCGCTGACGGAGCGGGAAAAGGAAGTGCTGGGCCTGATTGCGGACGGCAAGAACACGAAGGAAATTGCCAATCAGCTGTTTATTACAACGGGCACCGTCCGGAATTATATTTCCGTTATTCTTGATAAGCTCGGTGTCAGCAACCGGATCGAAGCGATTACGCGTTTTAAAGAAAAAGGTTGGTTTAAATAATCATCCGAAAATAGCCGGAAGCCCCGTGGTTGCAGCCACCGGGCTTCTTTTTTGTGCGGATAAAAGATAATGGGGGATGGCCGCCAGGGCGTTTTTTTTCGCGATATATGTATTTTTTTACCTGGTATAGTATTCAATATTATGCATAAATATTCATTTTCTTTTATAGGGTAAAGTGTTTGGATATAATTTATATTTTTTGGAAACCATAAAATCACTAATAAAATTAACCCTGATCATTATGGGGTAAATATAGCATCTATTGTGTTATCAAGCAAGAATACTGTTGTCACTTTGTAAATGTATGCATTTTTATGTATAATAGAAATGATTGCCAGAAGTCAAATTTGAGGAGGAGGAGGTCTTCTATGGACCATATGATGTTTGAGGTTGGAACTGCTCTGATTCTGGTTGCTATAGCCTCCGTAATTGCTGGAAAGCTCAAGTTCTCGATCATACCGTTCTTGATTGTACTCGGGATGCTTGTCGGTCCGCATGCACCAACGATAGGGATTCTTGACTTTAAGTTCATCGAGAGCCAGGGGATCATCGATTTTCTGGGACAGATCGGTATTCTATTTCTGCTCTTTTACCTTGGTCTTGAATTTTCTGTTCAAAAATTGATCAAATCCGGAAAAAACATTGTGGTAGGCGGAACCGTATACGTAGTATTGAACTTCGTGTTGGGTGTGGCCTACGGTTTCGTGATCAATATGCCTCTGTACGAGACGCTGATCATTGCAGGGATGCTGTCGGTTTCCTCCAGCGCCATTGTCGCTAAGGTGCTCGTGGATCTACGGCGCACAGGGAATGCGGAGACGGAACTCATACTTGGCATGATTTTGTTCGATGATATTTTTCTTGCCGTGTTCTTATCGATTATGTCGGGACTGTTATTAGGCGGGGCCACATCGATAGGGGCAACCATCATCTCGGTTTGCATTTCCATAGGTTACATGCTGTTGTTCTTTGTTATTGCGAGAAAAGGTCCGCCTATACTTAACAAATTGCTGAATATTACGTCCAGCGAGATTTTCATTATCGTAGTATTCTCGTCGATGTTCTTTATTGCCGGGTTTTCCGAGACACTCCACGTAGCCGAAGCGATCGGAGCGCTGTTGTTCGGACTGGCTTTATCGGAGACGGATCATAGCGAACGGATCGAGCAGCTGGTGATTCCTTTCCGTGATTTTTTTGGAGCAATCTTCTTCTTCAGCTTCGGTCTCGGCATCGACCCGACCACGCTTGGGAATGCGTTATGGCTTGCTCTTGGCGCCGTGGTATTGACCATTATCGGCAACCTGGTCGCAGGCATGATAGCGGGTCGGAAGGCCGGATTATCGCATAAATCGTCACTTAACATCGGATTGACCATTATGGCTCGCGGGGAGTTCACGATCATCGTTGCGAATCTGGGACTAGCCGGCGGACTGTCCGCTATGCTGAAACCATTCTCGGCCCTCTATGTTCTGATTCTTGCGATTCTCGGTCCTCTTCTAGCCAAGGAGTCAAAACGTATCTACCGCGGAGCGAATAAAATATTCAAATGGAGCGAGCCTGTGGAGAAAGTAAAAAAAAGGAAGGCGTAAGGCTGCTGGGCTGATTTACTTTCTTCCAAGTAATCTATATAATCTAGAGATTGAATTAACCCCAGAACGGAGGATTTTCACATGAGTATTATTCGCGAATCTGATCTGCCGGGTATCGGTAAGAAATTCCTTATTCAGGCGAGATCAGGGGATAAGCTGGTTATTGTTATTCATGACGATGGCCGTAGAGAGCTGTACCATTTTGAGGATGACGATCCTGAGGAGACCATCTCCCAGATTACATTAGAGGATGATGAGGCTAGACAAATCGCCGGCATCATCGGCGGCATGACGTATAAACCGAAAGCACTCGAGACCATCGAGGTGACACTCGAAGACCTGATCATCGAATGGGCACGCATCGAGCCGCATTACAAATGCGTCGGACAATCCATTGCGGGGCTTCAGGTTCGTCAACGTACAGGTGCTAATGTATTAGCGATTGTGAACAAGAAAGAGCAGAAAATCAATCCGGGTCCGGACGACATCCTGACAGCGGGATCGACGCTGGTGCTTGCGGGCGAGCGTAAGCAGATCAAGCAGCTGAAAGAACTGCTGGTTAACGGCTAATAATGTGCTCCTTCGTGGATGCGAAGATAACCATACCGAAAGCAAGCTCCTCCTTTTGCGGGGGGCTTGCTTTTTTATGTGGAGGTCAACCTATTCATCAAAGGGATGATATCCGGAGCTGTTGTGCATAAGAAAAAGCGCCAAGGTCTCGTCCCTTTGCGCTTTTTCTGTTTAACAGCGGGATGCTGCGGGTTATGGATTGCCAGAGGGGCCGGTTATTTCCGGGCCACGATCATAAACCGGGCGGAATTCGTCCGGATTCCCCGATCTGTGCGATGGTCTCTGATAAACTGCTGCAGGGTGCGAAAATCCGGTTCCTCCTGCCCAAATCCGGGGATAATGGGCGTGTGCTTCAGCAAAAAGATAAGATCCTCTTCACGCTCATAGTATTCATCCGCATCGTATTCGGCATATTGGATATTGCGGAACCCGGCAAGCCAAAGTTCCTCCATATATTGATCCTTTAAGGCACCGTCTTCACGGGAGGATTGCCCTCTGCCAAAGGCCTGAGCCAGATTGGCTTTATCAGATTCGCGAACCTGCTGCGTCAAAAACACGCCATCCTCTTCTAGTACTCTTCCCACCTCTGATGCACGAAAAGGGGAGTGTCTGCAGGAGATCAAATTGAAAAACGCCTCCGGAAATTGAAGCGACTCTGCATCCATCTGCATAAAGCGTACATTGGAAGCCGCAGCCTTCCGTTTATTACTCTGGGCAGTCTCTATCATCGAATGGGAAAGATCGATTCCAACCAGCAGGGCTGCTTGGTCGGCGATGGACAACAAGCTCTCTCCACCACCAGTGCCGATATCAAGCACCACATCGGATGATTTGCATAATTTGCCGACCTCATCGTAAAAATCCCACTCCATACCCTCCGAGATACATCTTAGCTGGCTGAAGTCCCAGCCGTTTAGGGCTCCTACGATATCATAAAACTGCTTGTATTCCTGTGAATTCATTTATATTGTTCACCTTCCATATGAGATAAAATGGGATGCTGAAAACAGATCGTCTCTTATTCGTTCGCAGCCAGCTACTGTGATTCTGGCTAGGCCCGGTCCAGTATGATAGACCGGGCCTAGCTACTTCGAACGGCAAGGATCCTAATCAGCATCCAATTCACCTCAATTCTGAAAGATTATTTTTAAGAGATAAAAAAGTATAAGCTTCAGAGGCTTACCATCCTTATCTCGCAAGAAAAACTTCCGCTATACGCGGTCTGTCTTCTGAGAAAGTACGTCGATATATGTTTTTCTTATTGTAAGTCCAAGGATTCTTCATGATCAAGGAGAATTTTATTAGGAGGAAGGACCATAATCTTAAGCAAATGATAAGAATTTGGAAGTATGGCGTTAAGAACTGTCTACTATACTTGATGAATCTGTTCAAGGAACGAGAATAATCGGATTTTAAAGATGAGAGGGTACTGTCATGAACAAATTAAAATCTTTGTCAAGGGAACGTCTTCCCGAGCTGCAATTGGTACGCGCATTCGCCATCATCGGCGTGCTGTCCGTTCACTCCACATCGTATGCCGTATCTGCGATGACGGCTTCCAACTACTTTTTTATGTACAATTTCATGAACATCTTCATGAAATTCGGAACGCCGACATTTATATTTTTGAGCAGTCTGGTACTCTTCTATAATTACTATGACCGTCCCACAACGAAGAAGCTGATCGGCGGATTTTACAAGAAAAGACTGCTGTATATTATCATTCCGTATACGCTGTTCTCCGTGTTCTACTTCGCGCTGCTGCACTATTTGCATTATCAGGGCAGGCCGTTCGGTGAGACGATGGAGAGCTTTGTGCAAAAGCTGTTGACGGGCAAAGCGTATACGCATCTCTATTTCGTATTTATCAGCATTCAGTTTTATGTGCTGTTTCCGCTTGTATTATGGCTGTTCAAGAAGATGCCCCAGCTGGCGAAATGGGCGATACCGATTGGACTGGTGATCCAGTGGACGTTTATACTAATGAATAAGTATTATTGGCAGGTACCGAATAAAGGAAGCTGGGCATTGTCCTATATTGCCTATTTCATGCTGGGTGCTTTTATCGGCGTCTATTACCCGAAACTGAAAGCCTGGCTTGTTATTAGCCGCGGGAACGCACGGCCTCATCGCATTACCGCCTGGGTAGTGCTGTGGATCGCATGGGCGGCGGCCGGTCTCGGGCATGTGTACATTTATTACAACAGCCGGCTGCATGGAACCGGGTATAATTCAACGCTGTATGAGTTGCTGTGGAATATGCATACGTACCTGGGGGCGCTCGTTCTGCTCCAGCTTGCGATTCTTTTTTATCGGGCAGGGGTGCGGGGATGGACGCCGGCGCTGGAAAGACTGGGTGCCGTATCCTTCGGGATATATCTCATTCATCCGTTCTTTCTGCTCGTCTACCGGGAGTTTCCGTTAACTACGGGGAATTCAATGCTAACCCACCTGTGGTACGCAGGCGGTTTTGCGGCAGCATTAGTCTGTTCATGGATCGTTGTGGAATTGACGGTTCGATATATACCAGGCTCATGGGTGATATTCGGTAATATTCCGAAGGCGAAGAAGTCGGTTAAATCAGTCGATTCGCCGTCTGTGCCGCTTTCCGGTTCGTAGTCTGCTTCATGGCAAACCAGGACGTATCCGAAGACGAGGGTATGGCTCTGGCGAAGCGAAGAGACAACCATTACCACCACGCAGTCTGACATCCGTGAAGAATGACGCCGTACGGCGTTGTTCTGGCAGCCGTTGATCAAGGAGGAGCCATGTCTGGAGTTACGATATTAATGGTTGATGATGAAACCGAAATTTTGAAATTGATGGAGATTTACGTCAGAAATGAGGGCTACACGCTGCTCACCGCATCTCACGGCCTGGAAGCGCTGGAGATTCTAAGAACCCAGAAAGTGGATTTGATCATCCTTGATGTCATGATGCCGCAGATGGATGGCATTGAGGCATGCATGAGAATTCGGGAGGAGAACAACACGCCGATCATCATGCTCTCGGCAAAGAGTCAGGAGATTGACAAAATCGCCGGACTCAGCATCGGCGCGGATGATTACGTGACCAAGCCGTTCAGCCCGCTGGAATTGATCGCAAGAATCAAATCGCAGCTCCGCCGATACAAACAGCTGAACAGTAATTCGGTGAGGGATGAGAACGAAATCCAGATCGATGAGCTTGTTATTAATGTCGCTTCCCACCGGGTGACGGTGGCAGGCGTTGAGATTAAGCTGACGCCCCGCGAATTTGCTCTGCTGCATATGCTGGCCATCAATCGCGGACTCGTCCTTAGCATGGACAAGATTTATACCGAGGTGTGGAACGAACCGTTCATGGAATCGAAAAATACGGTCATGGTACATATTCGCAAGCTGCGCGAGAAGATCGAGAGGGATCCGCAGCAGCCCGAATATATTAAGACGGTGTGGGGGATTGGCTATAAAATAGAGTAAACTTAAGCAGAGGTGACGAACTTGAAAATAATGAAGCTTCATAGCATCCGCCTGAAGATGCTGCTTATGCTGCTTGCCAGCATCGGCATCACGGCCGCCCTGCTTATCATACTCTACGCATTAAGCACGCTGATACTCTCTATTCCGGCCATCAAGCCGCCGCTCGTCTGGATCATTAACAACATTGGCTCGGATCCGGTTATGCTGGTTGCAGGCATTATTCTTTTTTTGGTCAGCTATTATGTGAGCACGAAGTGGTTTGTCCTTGATCTGCAGAAGATTCAGACCGGTCTTCAGGACATTACCGCGGGCCGATTCGATTCCAGAATCGAGCTCAAATCTCAAGACGAATTAGGCGTCGTCGCTTCCAGCATAAACCGCATGACCGATCAGTTGAACGTTTATCTGGAGGAAATCAGGAATGGGCTTCGCGAGATTGCCAAGGGGAATTTCGACACCGACATTCCGGTTCAGTCAGGCAGCCAGCTGGGTGAGGTGGCCGAGAGCATCAATCAGATGAGCAGGCAGCTTCACCAATCCATTCTGGAGGAGCGTAACGCGGAGAAAACAAAGAATGATCTGATTACGGGAGTTTCCCATGACTTGCGGACGCCGCTTACATCGATACTGGGATTTCTGGAGGTTATCGAGGAAGATCGGTACCAGGATGAAGTGGAGCTGCGATATTACGTAAATATCGCTTATGAGAAGGCGCAAAGTCTGAAGAAGCTGATTGATGATTTATTCGAATACACCCGGATTAATAACGGGCTTCCGCTGGATATCCGGGAGATCGATATGGCTCAGTTCATGAGACAACTGATCGAGGAATTCGTTCCTGCCCTGGAGAAAGCGGGGCTGGAATGTAAGCTTGCTGCAGAGGAAGGGCTCGTGGTTCGGGCAGACGGCGCCCAGCTCGTCCGGGCTTACGAGAATTTGATATCCAATGCGATCCGTTACGGGGAGTCGGGCAAAAGGATCGACATTGCCGTCCGCAGCGATGGCAATCAGGTGAGCATCAGCTTCACCAACTATGGCGATCCGATTCCCGAGCGGGATTTGCCGTTCATCTTTGACCGCTTCTACCGTGTAGAGGCTTCCCGTTCGAAGCAGACCGGTGGCACCGGCCTGGGGTTGGCCATTACGAAGAGCATAGTGGAAGTCCAGGGCGGCGAAATCCGGGTGCGGAGCGATCGGCATCGAACGACTTTTGAAACGAGGTTTCCTAAAGTCGTATAGCGACTGCTTCAACTTCCTGTATTGCCTATTTTCCCAGGAAAACAGGATGTGATCTTGAATGTGTGCCCCTTAATGAGGGCACTGCAAAACGAATGCAATTTCTATAAAACACAACCCAGTGCCTCGGGCGGTACTGGGTTTGTTGTTATATTGGAAAAGGAAAAAGGGAGAGAAGTCGTTTGATTCACAAGGCAGACAATTAACCGTGTTCGTCGTAAACCTGAACTGGATGGTCGATAGAATAAAGCGTCCCATCTTTATATTCGCTCTGAACCGGGAAAGGGTTCAAAAGAAATTCAGTCTGTCTCAGACGTATCATTGTTCTCTCGAATCACTTCCATAAACTCCAGGACAATCGTTGATATGGCATCCTCTTGAGGCATATAGATATATTGACTGATTCTCATTATATCGTCTTTGTATAAATCAATGAGCTGCAGAATGGCTTGATCTTCATTCTGCTTTGCAGCTTTCAGCAAAATCATGAATTCGCGATCTGAGATAACTTTTGAATCATTTTTCTTTTCCATCGGTTCACCGCCTGTTGAGAGATATGGAGCTGCTTGGCTACTTCCGCTTCAGTGAGGTCTTCTAAGAAGAGTTTATATATAATGGTTCTTCCTTGAGGGGGCAATGAATCCAGCAATTGACCAATCCAAATGCGGTCATCGGATCTAGCATGAAATGACCCCGTCTGCACGGTACTAAAATCAGGGTATAGCGTTTCTCGTTTTCTAAGTTTTTTAGCCTGATATTGTATTCTCCAACCAATTCGATAAATTTCAGTTTTATAGCGCTCGTATGCTGTTATATGCTTTTTCATAACGCGTCCCTCCTATGCCGGTCTATCATCGTATTCATTATTTAGGGAAAAAGAGAAAGCTAACGAATTACAAAACAGGAACGTTTGTTCTCGTTTTATTGTACCATTTTTTACATCTATTGTGAAATGGTAATCTACTCTATAAGTTGAATTATTGAATTCACTGTAGAAATCCACTCACAAAAAGGACAATAGAAAAAGGACAGCTCCGATAAATAAATGTACCCCGTAGAGTAGACCTTTTTTAGGTGTTTACTCTACGGGGTACATTTTAAAAGCCCGAGCTGTCCTTTTTCATTCTCATATTATTGGAGTGTGACCTTAGGATTGAGCGTGATCTCAAAGGCGCGCCACCAGATGAAATCAGGATTGTCATAAACCAGCGAAGCACTGTCGTATTCTGAAAATGTCCACAAAGCCCCCTTTATTTGTTTGACATTGCATGTCGGAGTGGGGGCACCGATCAGGAAAGCGTTCCTTCCGGCCAGCGTTGTTTGGTGGATCTGCATTTGATCTCGAAGAATCGTGAACACTTGCTGGTAAGCTGATTCTGTGTTAAAGAGACGCATGTTTTGATCAGCGAACGAGGCTTGAAGATTATCGTAACGAATATTGCTTGGAGTTCTGGAATAGCTTCGGACATCGACTACAGCAAGCCTCTTATAATAATAATCCTTCAAAAATCGTTTGAAGAGTAGTGACCCATGAGCGTTCACGGCCATATTCAATTCGGAGGCAGAGGTCTCTGATACCAAAAAAGCGTAGCGCGCTTGCCCCATGCCAAGCGAGATGCCCATAAGGTTCCCGGCAGTGTTCCATGCACTATAACCCAATAGGCGTCCCGTGTACTGGCTGTCTAGCAGCGCTTCCGTTACCGTTGGATTGGCAGAGCCTTTTCCCGTGAAATCCATAACCACAGTTGCTACGAAGTTTGTTCCATTGGCATGGATACGGCTTACGGCACTGGACACCTGTGTTTCGTCTGTGATTGCCAGGATTTCAATGTTTGGTGTGCAAGTGACATATTGGCCGCCAACAACATCAATATGACGAAGAATATTCTGATGAACAGTCATGTATTCATAGTTGTTGATGATTGTGGATCCATGAGGACCGAAATATTGCACCGAAATTTGCGTTTTTCTTCCTTCCCGATGCAATTGATTAGCCATCCGTGCTACCAGAGAATGACCTAAGCCATCTGCATCAGGCAATATAATGGCACGATTCGGATTTTGCCCCTCACAACCGCCTAGATAACGATCGATGTAGTTCTCCACAAATTGAATTTCATTCATTTGCACGCCTTCTTTATTCGCATCGTCCACCCCAACGGCCAGGAAATCAATATAACCCTGACGTACAAGTCTGTCCAAGACATAATAATTGGTTTTAAACTTATGCTGCCTTGTATTGTAGTAATGGGTTTTATTGAAGTGGACGGTATCGCCCAACTCGGTGCCATCACTGGATATATTATAGCCGTTCAAAATATCGTTGAAGTCTGTATATTTTTTGCGAGCTATCCCCATGAGACTGCGAGACTCTGTGTACGCGTTATAAGAGAGTCCCTCCACATATGTGGTCGTAGCGAGTCGCATAATGGTATCCAACACATAGATTGGCTTGTTGGGATAAAGCTGTTTAATCTCGCGGATTACGTCAAGCAAGTCTGCCGTCCCTGAATCATAATGGGGATACGTTCCTCCTCCGCTTGTTCGTAAACGTCTGCTACCGATTAAGCCTCCATAAACGAGCATATCGATCGAAATAATAAAACCCTGGACGGAAGAGGCGTGACTCAATATGAACTGATGAATATCTTCCGGTTTACCAAAGGTAGGTGCCGAGGTGCCTATAAGTTGGCTGTCTGAAGCTTCTGCGACCGAATCGAGCCGGTTACGAATATCTGCAGCAAGAGGAGTTATCAGGTTCAAGCCTGAGGCTTGTCCTAGTTTGATTACATCATCAAGGTTTACCGGGCGGTCATCCAAGGGTACATACAATACATTTCTCATTGGTCAACTCTCCTTATATATGGTTTAATGGCCCTTCATATATATAGGTGAATTTCCCATTCCTTTTACAACCACAAATCAGTTTTTTTCATTAAGCAGTCCAAAAAAAGGGGTGGAAAAAGAAGTCGAAGAAGCTTGCTAAGATCTGTTATAATGTGGCGTAGGTAATTGTTCAGTTTTATTTAAGCATTCGTTAAGAACTTGGATCACTGATTGATAAGATGTGTTCCTTATACTTTCCTTCAGGAACGTACATAAGGAGGCAGTCGGGATGGGATCCATACATCATGCGAAACGGAACATGAGGCTTACGATGGCATGGCCGGCAATTATTGTGATGGTTGTTGGTGTCATATTACTATCGGGATGCGCAGAGTTCAGGATATCCCGCGAAGATACACGGATTGAGAATCGATCCGCTCAGGGGATGGCCACAGCAAGCAATAGAAGCACGTCAATGGCTTCAGCATCCTTTCTCGGGCAGTTATGGGGGGACATATCGGACGGGGTGACAAACCGCACCAGAAAAATGACAGGCAGGCAAACGCCGAGCCGTACTCTACCCGAAGCGGGTTGGCGTATGGATGTAAGATAATGCGGGTAAGACGGCTAATTGTGAATTTGCAGCAGAAAACATTTTAACGAGAACTCTTCGTGAATGTACATTGGCAATAAGAGATTGGTAGACTCCTTTCGTGGAAGGGAGTTTTTTTGTTTTGATTTTGGAACAGTTTGCCTTATAATAGCGTTTACATTATATAGGCTTGTATGGGAGAGGATGGTTTCTGTGAGTTTACGCGTATCGATCCGAAAGCGACTATTCATCGGAATAACGGCAGCCGTCTGCATTTCACTTGTTGGGATTCCGGCTCAGCGGACACAGGAGAGCGCTCATGTCGTATTCGCCGATGCTGCCGGAGCCGGGAGTTTTACATCCGGTCAACGCGTCACGCTTCAGCAGAAGGCTGCTTTGTTTCCTAAAGCGCTTAGTAAGAACAGCAATCTGACAAATCTCAAGGTGAGCTATTACGGCGCCAAGGGGGAAAGGCTCCGGCTTACCTCCGTGAAGGGGGAATTAGCCTTTATCCAATCCGATTCCCGGGGAGACTTGTGGCTCCCTACATGGTATGTTTCCAAGGAAGCTGCCCAAGTGAAAGAAATTTCCCCGCTCTCGCTTCAACTGCGCAGCAGCGGCAGTATATATCTTGCTCCTGGAAGCGCAATGAAATGGCCGGTATCCCAAACCGGAACGTCGCTCATCGCCGTAGCGCAGTGGAAGGACTGGTACGGGGTCATGGTCGCACCTTCCAAGTGGAAGGAAGACTACCGAATCTACCGCCCGGCAATGATGTGGGTACAGGGCAAGGACACGACAGCCAAGAAGGCGATGCCTGAAGCGCTATTAGGTGGGGATTCGGGAGTACCGACGGATGTGGTGCGGAACTTGACGGAGTTTCTTTTTAAGAAAGGAACTCCTTCTTCATACGTGAAAAAGCTGCTCGGCGAACCGCAGGTGAGGGAGACATCGCGGAATCAGGAGATGAGCTCCAATAAACCGATGATACTCGGCGAGACCTGGAGATATGAGCAGCGGGATGCCCATTATACCGTGACGTTCTCCCCATCCGGAAAGCTGACGTCCAGCGAGTGGGTAATCCCTTGGGCTGGATCCCTTGAACGGAGTTACAGTCCTGGCGATGATTACGAGTTTACCTATCGTTTTGCCGCCGTGCCGCCTCAAAAGACGATTGAAGCCGTACCCGACTGGCGAAATCAGGGCAATCTGAATTTTACCTTCCTGCTTGAGGCAAGCGAGGACGTCCTGCTCCTCAAGGGAGATGATGGCGGGTACAGTGGGATGCACGATAATTCTTCCCTGTATGCGATTGACCGCAGCACCGGCAAGAAGCTGTGGCAGGAGGATGCGGGATTTGGCTGGTATACGGCTGTCACGGATAAGGAGCGGGAGCATGTTACCATGTACTCGGCTTATAACCCGGAGGTTAAGGATTATGCAGCCCGCGTGCGGCATATCCGGTTGTCGGATGGCAAAGTGAAATGGGAGGTTAAGCCGAAGAATGAATTTGGCCTGACAATGACGGCTGCGGCCGATGCGATCATTCTGGATGAAGCTTTGAATATGAACGAAACCAAAAACGATAGCGTGCTGAGCGTGCTGGACCAGGAAACCGGAAAACTGCGTTGGAAAAAGACGTTGTCCGGCGAACACCGCTTGCTGAATGCAGGATCGGGTGATCCGTATGTGCTCGTCGAGCAGAACGGACAGCTTACCGCTTACGATCCGGTCACCGGCAAAGCGGCATGGAATGTAAAGGTCGGTAAGAGGGCTATGGACGATCCGACTCAAGATCCGTATTTTATCGGAGGGTATCGCTACAGTCCGGTATCTCCTGCGGATATGACAACAAGATGGATGCTGCTTGGCAAGGAATGGGTACTCCTCAATACGGAAACCGGGGCGCGCGAAGCCGTGTATCCGGCCCGTGAGATGGAAAGGTTCGAGGTGCTGAATGAGCGGTATCTATTAGTGCAGCGTGCGCTGAACGGGGAGTATTTCAGCGGGGCTACCGCTTACGAAAGCGTATTGTATGACAGTCTGGAAGATAAGGAATTATGGACCGTGAAAGGCAGGGCCGCCCACGGCGACATCGAGGGAGAACGGGTCTATCTTGCCTTGAACGGCATTCCGGCAGCGATAGATATAGAGAGCGGCAGCATCCTATGGAAGATGGAGACTACTTCCAAAGCGGGTGGCGATCTCTCCCATCTGGTTGGCAGCAGCTACGGAATCCTGGATTCGTACCTGCTGTTAAGTTTGGGAAGCGATCTCGTGGTGTTGAACAAGGAAGACGGCAGAAGCTTGGGCAGATTGCATAACGTGGTCACCGGCAGCGTTGATTTGCGAGAGGTTTATACCAAGAACGGTGCGCTGAACGTAACGGAACGGGAAGTGCTCGTCGGCACGGTCAACGGAGCTTTTATTCGTTATGATGCCAGAGCTTTAAAGGAACGCTTGGATGAGCTGTAATAGCTGTTATCGATAGATGACAAAGACCGTAGGGATGATGGGCGCAAAGGAGGAAGACTTATGGGCAAGAGGCTTAAGATAGCAGGGATTCCGATCATCAGCCTATTGTTGATCCTATGTTTGGGCTGCGGCAGCAAGCAGTCGGCCAGTTATGCGTCACTGTTAAAGTACGATGACCAAGAGTATATTGGAAAAGGCATTGAGGGTGCCGAGGCTTTTGCGGAGGTGGATTTGACCTTGGCGGGCACGATCCAGAAGCGGCTCGAGCCGGACCAATATCCGGATACGCATTTATCATCGAACGAGCTGCCGGAAGGCACGGAAATCTACGTAGTCGATGAACATACGTTGGTGGCATTGCAGGAAGGCCAAAGGTTCAAGGTGTTTGAGCGCATGGAATAAAACGAATGGATGGATAAGCGTCCCTGGCGTCTGGCGACAGATGCGGGGGCGTTTTTGGTTTTCTGCAATCTTGCAAATTTTGATATGGTTTCATTTCTATTCAATGGTATTATATTCCTGGTTCGAATGCACTAGATTTGAAAGACTTACATTCTGACAAGAGATGAGGTTCATAAACAGCGGATAAAAACCCCCTGTCTCCTTAACCCGGAGCCAGGGGGTTTTCGCTTCTAATCAACCCTGATTCCATGGAGTTCACACCGCACTCTCAGCCTCAGGGATAGGCACCTCATGCTGAACGGATTTTACCCGTTTGATGGAATAGTAGACCAGCCCGATTACAAGCCAGCCGGAGCCGAGCATCAGGGAGGAGAGATCCAGCAGCGTGATCAGATAGAACACGAAGCCGGCACCCAGCAACGGACATAACAGGCGCAGCAGCAGGTCTGTGGGCGTGCGTCGTTTTTCACGGATGATGTAATGAAAGATGACGGACACGTTCACAAACAGGAAGGCGGTTAGGGCGCCGAAATTCACGAATTTGATAGCTGTCTCCAGGCTGACAAACATGGCGGACAGCGAGATGATACTGGCGAGCACAATGTTGAAAACAGGCGTGCGGTATTTGGGATGGATGGAACCGAATTTCTTCGGCAGCAGGGACGTTCGGCCCATGACGAACAGCAGGCGGGTGACGGTGGTCATCGAGGACACGCCTTGTGACAGGACCGAGAAGATGATCACAAAGGTGAAGACCGATGCGAGCGCGCCTCCGCCGATGGATTGCATGAGCTCAAAACCTGCAGAGTCGATGTTGCCAAAGGCAAAGGACGGATACAGCTGTTGGATCAAATAAGCGGTGACAAAATACATCAGTCCGGCCAGGACCACAATGATGATGATGGCACGGGGGATGGTTTTTTTCGGATCCTTAGTTTCTTCAGCCATTGTGGTAATAGAATCGAACCCGAGGAAGGAGAAGCATACAAGCGAAGCGCCGGCAAGAATCGCCGAGAAGGAGACTCCCTCACTTGCGGCAAAAGGATTCAGGTCAGCCGTTATGCCACCCTGCATGGCTTTATATACGAGAAGGGCGCAGAAGCCGGCAATAAAAACAATCTGCATCAGTACAAAAATTTTATTGACATTGGCGGAGGTTTTGATGCCGATAATGTTGATGGTCATTACGATGACGGTTAACAGAGTAACCCATAGGGCCGAAGGCACGGTCGGGAATTGGGCATTCAAGTTAATGCCGAACATGAGCACAGCGATGATGCAGGAGAACAGGTAGTCGAGCAGTACGGCCCAACCGACAAGGAAACCTAGAAAGGGATTCATCGCTTTGGTCACATAGGTATAGGCTGAACCTGACACTGGAAAAGCCCGGGCCATCTGGCCATAGCTTGCAGCCGTAAACACAATAGCAATAAATGCAAGCATGTAAGCCGCTAGCAGCATCCCCCCTGATCCTTCATGGAGCACTCCGAAACTCGTGAAAAAAATCATAGGTGACATCCAGGCCAAGCCCATCGTCACGACATGGGAAAGGGATAGATTTCGCTTTAATGTTATATTTTGTGACATGCGGTTTCCTCCTCCAATGAGAATGAATCTAAGGCAAATCGAAACATATGTCATGACATCTCACATTCTTACAGGGCTTTCAGAAAAAATCAAGCCTTTTTTTCACGGATCAAAGTGAATTCAATGTATTTATGTGCATTTACCTTACATAATCGTGAGTTTCAAGCTGAAAAACACAAACAAAATTTATTTTTTAACTTGTTTTTGTTGCAGGGTATAATTTATTGTGTTAGGATACTTAACATAAATAATTGAATAACAATGTTTTCTAGGGTTCCGAATCGCCTCTGCGGTTGACTGGTCCGAGAGAAAACGCATCGATGCTCGAATGGTCGATGTACACGGCGGGAAAAAAGCCCGGGAGAATCTATCAAATGATCTTTGATGTTTCTCCCGGGCTTTTTTCTATTTTTTTATAACAGGAGGAATTCAGATGACATCATCCTTTTCAATCACCATTCAACCAGGCGGCAAGTGGTCTGCTTATATCAGCAGAGGAAAATCCATGACGCTGACGGCAGCCGGTAACCGGGCGAATCTGTCGACCCTTCTCTTCCATGCTCCGTATCCTTCGGAGCGCTACAATATGCCGGATACGCTGAAGGCTCAGCATACCGCGATGCTCACGGCGGGACATGTGCTAATGAGTGACCAGGGGAGAGTGCTGGCATCCATCACCAGGGATTCGGTCGGCTGGCATGATCCGTTATCGGGTTATACCACCCGGCAGAGTACGGACCAGAAGTATGGTCGAACCAGCTACCAGAATGAGCGGAACGCCTGGCTGCGCAGCGGAGAGGAAAATCTGATTGTGGAAATGTACCGCCACCAGCTTACGCCGCGGGATCTGAGCGCTCCGGTTAATTTTTTCTCCAAAGTGGTTTGCGAGCTGGATGGGACCCTGCGGTATGAGGAGCAGGAAACGGCAGGAAGTTCTGTGACACTGCGTACGGAAATGGATGTGCTGGTGGTGTTCTCCAATACACCGAACCTGCTCGACCCGTCCCCGGATTACCCGGATGCGGCGGTTGAGATCCGAGTGACCGATGCGGAGGCAGTGCAGGAAGATGATTCTTGCGTACAGCATTGCGGTGAGAATCGGCGTGCTTTTGAAAATACGTGGAGCGCTTATGCTTTAATGAAAGGGGCGAATTAATATGGGCATGAGTACATTTGAGCCGACACGCAGCAAACGGAATCCAGCGAATGCTGTTTATGATAAGACGATTCCAGCAGGAGAAGGATGGCTGTATGATCTGCTTCCCGGTCAAGTGCTGCGGATCGTGGATGTGGAAGGGAACCAAGCGGTGGATACCCTGTTCTACTCGACAGAAGATCCGGGTGATCATTACAGTGCGATCCGAACGATTACAGGACAGCAGAATCTGTATTTAACGACAGGATCTCTGCTAATTGCAGAATCAGGCCGGGAACTGCTGAAGATTACGGCAGATACCTGCGGTCGTCACGACACCATTGGCGGTGCGTGCTCGGCACAGAGCAACACCGTCCGCTATTCGCATGATACGCTGCCGATGCATAACTGCCGGGATACATTCATGCTTATGCTGTCCCAGCGACATGAATTTACGAAGCGGGACTTGGCCCCGAATGTGAACTTCTTCATGAATGTGCCGGTCACACCGGAGGGGGAGCTCACCTTTGCAGATGGCGTATCAGGTCCAGGACGCTATGTAGAATTGACTGCACTTGCACCGGTTACCGTGCTCATCAGCAATTGCCCTCAGCTCAACAATCCTTGCAATGCTTACAACCCAACTCCCGCACAGGTTCTGATCTGGGATGAAGAAGGGGGTAAAGGGGATGTTTAACAAAATTCTGATCGCTAACCGCGGCGCGATTGCAGTACGGATTATCCGCACTTTGCGGAGCATGGGCATCTCATCGGTTGCTGTGTACACGACAGCAGATCGCGACAGCCTACATGTGGAGTTTGCAGATGAAGCGGTACTGATAGGAGAAGGCCCTGCCAAAGAGAGTTATGTCAATGCTGAGCTTATTTTGCAAGTTGCTCGTGAGACCGGAGCCGATGCCATTCATCCCGGTTATGGATTCCTGAGCGAGAACGCTGCTTTTGCCAGAGCCTGCGTGGAGCAAGGAATCACGTTTATCGGGCCAACACCTGACCATATCGAGCTGTTCGGCCTTAAGCATACGGCCCGTTCCATGGCAGAGAAGGCAGGGGTTCCGATGCTGCCGGGGACCGGCCTGATGAAGTCGCTGGAGGAAGCAATTGAACATACGGGGAGAATCGGGTATCCGGTCATGCTCAAGAGTACAGCGGGCGGCGGCGGCATCGGGATGCGGATCTGTGCAGATGAAGCTGCTCTACGTGACGCATATGATTCGGTAACGCGGCTGGCTACGGTGAACTTTAACGATGGCGGCGTGTTCCTGGAAAAATACATCGCGCGTGCACGGCACGTCGAGGTGCAGGTTTTCGGTAATGGCGATGGGGAAGCGGTAGCGCTTGGGGAGCGCGACTGCTCCGTGCAGCGCCGCAACCAGAAGATCATTGAGGAGACGCCTGCACCGCTGCTGCCTGCGGATGTACGTAGGGAGATGCATGAGAGTGCGCGCCGCCTGGCGCTTGCCGCTGGATACCGCAGCGCGGGAACCGTGGAGTTCCTGTATGATCCGGAGCAGGAGCAGTATTATTTCCTTGAGGTGAACACCCGGCTTCAGGTCGAGCATGGAGTGACGGAGGAAGTGCTCGGGATTGATCTGGTGGAGTGGATGGTTCGTGAGGCAGGCGGAGACTTAAGCGATTTGGGTGGTCGGGTTCGAGAGCCCCAAGGTCACAGTCTTCAAGTAAGGCTCTACGCGGAGGATTGTGCCAATGACTTCCGTCCGGGTGACGGCCGGATCGACGGCATGGTATGGCCTGAGAACACGCGGGTCGAGACATGGATTCAGAGCGGACTAGAGGTAACGACGCTATATGATCCGATGCTGGCCAAAATTATTGTGCATGCAAAGACCCGTAAGGATGCAATTGAAGCGATGATTACCGCTCTGCAGGAGCTCCGAGTCTATGGCGTGACGACAAATCAGTCTTACATCGAAGCCTTTTTGCACACGGATGCTTTTGCGGAAGGTCTCGTAAATACTAATATGTTAAACGGATTCCAGCCCCCCGAGCGTGCTATTGAAGTGCTGGATGGGGGAGTTCAGACAACGGTACAGGATGTTCCGGGAAGAATCGGCTATTGGGATATCGGGGTTCCCCCTTCCGGGCCGATGGACGCCTTGGCCTTCCGGATCGGCAACCGTTTGCTCGGCAATGAAAAAGGGGCAGCCGGTCTCGAAATGACACTTCGAGGCGGAACCTACCGGTTCCGGTGCGACATGCAGTTCTGTCTGACTGGTGCGGACATGTCAGCGACGCTGGACGGGGTCCCAGTTCCCATGTACACACCAGTTACAGCAGCCTCAGGCTCCATCCTTGTGCTTGGTGAAGCGGCAGCGGGCATGCGCACGTACCTTCTTGTAGCTGGCGGGCTTGACATGCCGCTTACGCTTGGAAGTGCATCCACGTTTACGCTTGGCGGATTTGGCGGTCATACCGGCAGCGCGCTTCGTACAGGTGCGGTACTACGCGTTCGCAAAGGTACTGGCACAGCGCTTGGTGCGCTGGCCATGCGGTCCCGTCCGGAATTGACTCGGGAATGGAGCATCGGGGTAATTCCGGGACCTCATTGTACAGAGGAATATCTGCTGCCTGCCTATATGGAGCAGTTGACCGGGACCGAATGGGAGGTTCACTTTAACAGCTCAAGGACCGGGGTCCGTCTGATAGGGCCTTTGCCGCTATGGGCCCGTGAGGATGGGGGCGATGCAGGACTGCACCCGTCGAATATCCATGATAATGCCTACGCCGTTGGTGCGCTGGACTTGACCGGTGACATGCCGATTCTGCTCGGACCGGATGGCCCGAGTCTGGGCGGATTTGTCTGCCCGGTAACGACGGCGACGGCAGAGTTCTGGAAGGTTGGTCAGCTTCGTCCCGGGGATAAGGTACGCTTTAAGCTAATCACCGTAGAGGAAGCGGGGCAGCTTAGAGCAGCACAAGAGCTGTTCCTGGATAACCTGGATGGAGAGGCGAAACTGCCTGCCCTTCCGAAAGAGTCGAAGAAAGAGTATATGCCGCTCCTCGCCTATGAGGAGGAAGGCAGACGCTTCCCGATAGCCATTCGATGCTCTGGCGATGAGAATGTTCTGATTGAGTACGGGGAGCGGGAGCTTGATCTGGTGTACCGGTTCCAGGTCTATGTGCTGATGCAGGCTGTGAAAGATAGCGGGAAGATCCCTTATATCGAAATGACGCCGGGTATCCGCTCCCTGCAGATTCATCTGGATGCTGCCCGAATGACCGTGAAAGAAGCGGCGGCGCTCATTATGGATATTGATCTTACGCTGCCAACGCTAGATTCGATTGAGGTTCCTTCCAGGATCGTGAAACTCCCATTGTCCTGGGATGATCCTGCCACAAAGCTAGCAATTGAGCGTTATCAGCAAAATGTTCGCCCCGACGCGCCGTGGTGTCCAAGCAATCTGGAATTTATCCGCCGGATGAACGGGCTCGGTTCACTGGAGGAGGTGGCGGAAATTGTGTATAACGCCTCGTATTTAGTCATGGGATTGGGAGATGTTTATCTTGGTGCACCGGTTGCGGTACCGCTTGATCCACGCCACCGGCTGGTGACCACCAAATACAATCCTGCCCGGACCTGGACCCCGGAGAATGCCGTTGGCATCGGAGGTGCTTACCTCTGTGTATATGGAATGGAAGGCCCTGGCGGATACCAGTTCGTCGGTCGTACCGTACAGATGTGGAATAAGTTCCGGCATACGGCAAATTTTGAGCAGGGCAAGCCGTGGCTGCTGCGCTTCTTCGACCAGATTCGGTTCTATCCTGTATCTGAAGAAGAGTTGTTGAAGATGAGAGAAGATTTTCCGCGCGGCGAATTCAAGGTTGAAGTCGAAGAGACGACATTTAATCTGGGCAAGTACTTGGCTTGGCTGAATACCATTGAGGAGGAATCTTCGGCGTTCAGGCAATCGCGTCAGGCTGCATTTCAGCAGGAACGTGCCTACTGGAAGGAGCTTGGGATTGCAGAACACGTGTCAGAGCCGGAAGCTGCCGCAGCACTTGCGCAGGAAGTGCTGCCGGAGGGAAGCCTCGCTCTGAACAGCTCCATGTCCGGCAGTGTATGGAAGGTGCTTGTACAACCCGGGCAAAAGGTTCGGAAGGGTGAAGATATTATAATAGAAGAAAGTATGAAAATGGAGTTTCCGCAGCAGGCTCCATTTGACGGAGTAGTTGCATCGGTGTATGTATCATCCGGGGATCAGGTAAGGGCCGGTGACTGCGTTGCAGCCATTTATCCTGCGGAGGAGGAGGCGACAGTATCATGACGATTGAAGCGGTTCCTGCAGCGATATCGATTGAAGCTTTACGGAAGGGGTATCGTCATGGCGGGTTTACGCCTGAAGACGTGATTATGGCTATTGTTGAGCGGGTGGATCGGGAGCGGGATAGCAACATCTGGATTCTACCGCCAACGCTTGATCGGATAAAGCCGTATTTGGAGCGGCTGAGCGATCTGAATCCGGTTGAATCTCCTTTATGGGGAATTCCATTTGCGGTCAAGGATAATATTGAGGTGGCAGGTTGGCCCGTGACCGCGGCGTGCCCGGATTTCACTTATGTACCGGAACAACATGCTGCTGTTGTCGAGAGACTCATTGCGGCTGGAGCTATCCCTGTTGGAAAGGCCAATCTGGATCAGTTCGCCACAGGACTTGTGGGTACGCGGAGTCCATATGGCGCAACGCATAATGCGCTGAGTCCCGAGTTAATCAGCGGCGGATCGAGCTCCGGCTCAGCCGTTGCCGTAGCCTGCGGTCAGGCTGCCTTCGCGTTGGGGACGGATACCGCAGGCTCGGGCCGGGTGCCCGCTGCGCTGAACGGGCTTGTTGGTTACAAGCCGACTGTAGGCGCCTGGCCTTCACAAGGCGTGATCCCGGCATGCCGCAGCCTGGATTGCGTCACCGTGTTTGCCCGCTCCGTAGAGGATGCAGAGCTGGTGGACGGAGTCGTTCGCGGGTACCTCGCCAGCGATCCGTATTCCAAAGACCGCCCGCTCGGCCGACCTATGCTGCCAGTCACATGGCTCTTTCCATCGGAGCCGCCGCAGTTCTTCGGCCCGTTTGCATCAGAATATGAAGCGGCATGGAATCGGGCGAAGGAAACCCTCATTCGATCCGGCGTCAAAGTAAAAGAGGTGGATGTATCCTTGCTGCATGAAGCGGCTGCCCTGCTCTATGAAGGCCCTCTCGTTGCGGAGCGATGGTCACATCTTGCGGACTTCATCGAGAGTCATCCCGGCTCGGCAACTCCGGTGACTGAAACCATTCTTCGCTCTGGAGCCAAGGCAGAGTTTACAGCAGCAACGTTATTTCAAGCACAGCACCGCCTGGCCGACATTCGTCGTCATACGGAAGAAATGCTTAAGGGCGGTGTGCTTGTCCTTCCGACATGTGGAGGCACTTGGACCCGGGAGCAGGTGAATACTGATCCGATTGCAACGAATAGCCAAATGGGTTTGTACACAAACCACTGCAATCTGCTTGATTTAAGTGCGATTGCCATTCCCGCCGGTTTTGCCAAGGATCGTCTGCCGTTTGGCATCACGCTGTTTACGCTGCCTGAGGAGGAGGCTAATATGGTGGCCGCGTCGCGCTTTTTTCTGAAGCAGACGGAGCTGATCACCGTGGCTGTCTGTGGACTCCACATGCGAGGGATGGTACTTGAACCGCAAATGACTGGGCTTGGTGCAATTTTCGTGGAGGAGGCCGTAACTGCTCCGAAGTACCAATTGTTCCAACTGCCGACGGCCCCGCCGAAACCTGGGCTCGTGCGGGTAAGAGAAGGGGGCTCATCGATGGCCTTAGAGCTGTGGGAGATGTCGGCTGATGCCTTCGGCATATTTACAGCCTCCATTCCAGCCCCGCTGGGGATTGGCAAGATTGAATTGGTCGATGGACGCTTAGTTTCAGGATTTGTCTGTGAGTCGTATGCCGTAGAAGATGCGCTCGATCTAACCTCTGCCGGAGGGTGGAGAAACGCGATGGAGAATGTGTGAACAGAATGCTTTAACTTGTACGAGGATAGTGCCCGTTGTTTCGAGGTGCAGCTTATCTGTTGAACAAGAAAATAGAAATAGACCGCTCCTTCCATGGATAACGGTCTATTTATTTTTTATATCGTCAATCCCGTCCATTTCCAATAAGAGTAGTAGAACAATAGCATAACTACTATATAAACGGGCATTAAAACAATACTGAGCTTCACTAAATCCTTAGCCTGATAGGAAACATGCTCATCTTCGTAAAATAGGAGCAGTGCCTTTGAACTTACTGGAAATGTAATGCAGTAGTTCATGCCTACCAGTGTCAAAAACACCACCGAAGGCGCATGAAGTCCAAGAATCTGGCTCAGCACAATAAAAGCCGGCGTCATCACTACCGCTCTGGTTGTATGCGACGTAATATATAAGTGTGAGGTAACCGATATGAGGATCACGATGAGCACCGTCATAAATGTGGGGGCCGCTTGCAGAAAACTTAGTTTACTGAATACCATATGCTGAAGCCAAGCAACCACGCCATTCTCAACAAGTGCTTTTCCCAGTGCCGTAGCTGCGGCGACAAAGAGGATCAAATTCCAAGAAACACTCTGTATGCCCTGCTTCCATCCCATTATCCCGATAGAGGGCAGCATGAAGAGCATGGAGCCAACCATGGTAATAAAGGCAATGTCATAACCGTGCAGGGCTTCAGTCATCCACAGGATCACTAAAACCGCAATCATAACGATGGTTTTCTTCTCACTGTTGGTTAGAGGGAGCTTTTCTACATTTTTATATTCAGAGGTCATGACTTCGCTGCGCGGTTCATTTCTCCAAAACATGATTTTTATGAATACAAGAGCCAGACCGCACATGACAAGCGCGAAGGGCGCTCCCCAAAGAACCCATGTTACATACGAAATATCTTCACCGGTTGCCCCGTTTAATAACCCGATGCCAATGATGTGAGAGCCCGCCCCGATGATCGTAGCCGATGAAGCGAGTAATACCATAACGGGAATGAGCATCGCGACTGCTCTTTTTTGCTGCGTATTCCTTAATACAGTCTGAAGCTCTTTCACCACAGGTAACGTTAGTGCCGCTCGGCCGGAAGTAGACGGTATAAAAAAAGTTAAGGGCTGGATGACCAAAGCGAGCCACCCCAATAAATGCTCGGGTTTGCCGGCACGCTGTATCACGAAGCGAGTAAATCGCGAGGCAAGTCCGCTGGTTTTTACACTTTCACCGATTATAAATGAACCTATCATCAACCATACGATTTCTTCAGCAATGGATTCGTAAAGTAATGAAGCGGATGAGCCCTTCAATAAGACTATGCACATCAGGGCGCCTAAAGCAATCATCCCGGCCGGCAGGCTGGAGAAAATCCACAAAACCATGGCTATGATAAAGAATAAGAGGGCTATTTTTCCTGAATAAGATAAACGATCGACAGAAGCGATCCAAACACTGCATCCTGCAATACCCAATACAATCCACCAAGTTTTTGGGGAAAAGCGTTTGGTAGACTGGACTGCCTCTGATCCGAGGGCAGGTTTGCCCAGCTGTTTTCCCGTAGATCGTACGTATTCAGGCTCCATTATGGTCGCTTCCCTTCGACAAACGACCTATGGGCAATCTGATATCCGATACGCACATGCCGGAGCGCAGCTTCGGTACTATCTGCAATCCATAGGGCTGCTTTTTTGATGGCTTGATCTAATGAGGTCGGTGTTTGAATAATGCTTGAATACGCATCGATTCCATTTTCATAATTGATTTCAGCATTTTCGCCGATCGTTCCGGTGATTGCAATAACCGGGATTCCTTTTGATTTGGCAATTCTCGCAACCTCAGAAGGTATTTTCCCGTTTGGGGTTTGGTAATCCAGACAGCCCTCTGCCGTTAACACGACATCCGCTCCAAGGATATGCTCTTCGATATTTATGTATTGCATGATGATCTCGTAACGTGGGTGAAGCTTAGCCTTGGTGAAAGCGGCCAGTCCTGCGCCTAAGCCCCCGGATGCCCCGCTTCCAGGAGCATGGGTTATATCCACTCCAAGCTGGCTGTGTATCTGATAGGCATAATGATGAAGAGCGCCTGCCAATTGCTCCACTTCTGCTTCAGTAGCTCCTTTTTGCGGGGCAAAAACGTGAGCAACGCCATCCATTCCGCAAAGGATGTTATGCCAATTGCAGGCCACGTCGATCTGCACATCCCGAAGTCTTGGATCTAATCCTGCCAATTCAATGGTCTGCACTTTATGTAAATCCCCGCCGCCCCTAACAAAGACCGGTTTCCCAGCTTCATCGCTAAACACTGCTCCCAAGGCTTGTGCCATTCCCGCACCACCGTCGCATGTTCCGGAATCTCCGCAGCCGATCAAGATATGGTCGACGCCATAGTCCAGTGCCCCTTTGATGAGCTCCCCCACGCCATAGGTGGTCGTCCATAAAGGGTTGCGACGGTCTCTTGGAACAAGCTTCAAGCCTGCTGCTGCAGCCATTTCGATGACCGCAGTCTTTTTATTATGTTCAGTGTAGACTCCGAAGCAGCTCGTGATAGGTTGACCGACTGGCCCGGTTACTTCCATATGATACAGCTGTCCTTGCTTTATATTGACGATGCTCCTAGCAAATCCTTCCCCGCCGTCAATCATAGGGATAACGGTAATGCTTGCATCCATATGTAAACGACGAACGCCCCTTTCCATGGCTTCTCCCACTTCATCGGCATCCAGGCACTCTTTAAATCCGGATGGAACCATAACGATTTTCATATCTTTTCCTCCTGTTGTCTGTTGTTGCTTAAACTTTAAAACAGAAAGAGGAGAGGACGGTTAGAGATGAATTAGAATTTGCTGTGAAATAATGCCATGACCGGGTGCCGTGGAATAAGAGGAGATTCCGAATGGTTTCTATTAAGAATATTATAACTAACATCAAAATATAGTAAAAATGACGAGCCCGATCATGCCAAGGGGATTCGCTATCCTTAAATTTTAAATACAAAGGGGGGATATTTATGAAGCGAAGGATACCACCTAACCGATCTCCTGAGTTAGGAGCTGCTTCTCCTCCTCCCAGGAGGCATACCCTTTTTTGGAGGCTGTTCGCGAACTATTTCCTCCTGATTCTCATTCCGGTCATTGTTGCATGTGTGCTCGCACAGGTTCTTGTCGTTCGGATCATTGAAAAGGATGCGGAGCGCTTCAACAACGTCATGATGAGCCGGTTCTCCGAGCAGACCGACACAGAGCTGCAATCGTTGAAGACCCATATGATTAATATCCTCAGCACCTCGAGGCTGCGAAGCGTGCTCCTCACACCCATGGCTTCATCCCCGGACCGTCAGCTCCTCCCGGAGCTGCTTCATTCGCTGCGGGAACAGCTCCAGCAGCTGGAATCGGATGATTTGGTTGATAGAGCATCCTATTATTTTGTACACGAGGACCTGATCATTGATTCCGAAACGTATACGAATAAATCGTATTATTTCTCCTCCCGATATCCCATGGATTTGAACCGCCGCAAAAAGCTGGAGGCTGAACTGTCCGGTAAGAAAATGATGGACTTTATGGATTCTTCAGCCACCTTAACGGCTTCGATGAGCTATCCATTCAATACCGCCGCCCCTGAAGTATATCTCCTGGTCGATGTGAACCCAGAGAAGCTTCAAGAGCAAATTCATATTACGGAAAGCTGGGTTAACGGTACTGCAATTGTGGATGATGCAGGAAAACTGATCTCTCAAACCGGATTGACCGAGCAGGATCAGCAAGCGCTGCAGCAGCGAATCCGCACAGAGGGCATGGCCCCGCAATTTACGATATCGGACAAGATGGGGCTGTCCTTCCTAACTTCGAGCTTTGACGAGTCCTGGCATTATATCAGCATGATTGATTTAGGAACATTAATGAAGCCGGTTTATATTACCCGCTTGATCAGCTGGTTGTTCCTTATCTTCTTCCTGACTGTCGGCGCTCTCGCCTCGTATTATTTAAGCCGGCGATTATATCGGCCGATCCGGGAGATTAGGGAAGGGCTGAAGCCACATCACCTCTCTGGCGAGGCACTCCGTCACGAAGGAGATGAGTTTGATGTCATCAAACGCTACTCCCAGTTCATCATGACGGAGAATAAAGAGCTGTTCCAGATGGTGAGCGGGATGCTGCCGATTGTGCAGGAGCAGTTTTTTACGAAAATATTACTGGGCCAGTATCGTGACGCATTATCGATTGAATACTACGCCAAGGAGATTGAGTTTGCCTACAGCCATGAAGCGGCCAGAACCGTCCTGTGCATCTCCTTCCACTATGATCCGCCCGTGTACGATGGGGCATCGGAGTCGACCAAGACGTTTCTGCTCACAGAGCTGAAGGACAAGATCCACCAGCTGGCACCCGGTATGGTGTGGATCTGCCAGACAAGGCCGGATATACTCGCTTGCATCGTTCAGCATGATCCGATTCGGGAAGACCACCCGGAGTATATGGCGGAAAGCGTTCGACTCATTTTCCTGGAATATAGCGCTTATTATAAAGCGACCATCGGTATCGGCAAAACCGTTCACGCCATGGAAGAGCTGCATCTGTCCTATGAGCATGCCGCCGCCATGCTGAAGTATCGGGGACTGCACTCTATGATTGAAATTTGCACGAGTCAGCCTAACCGGGAGCTGCAGCAATGGGACCCTTTTTTGTCCGTGCAGGAGGTCCAGCGAATTCTCAATCAGTACAAAACCAGAGAGTATGACAAGCTGCTCCAATCCGTGTTTGATCTGTTGGAGGAGGGGAAGCGCAAAGACGCGGCAGCCGTGCAAATGAAATATTTGCTCGCTGACGTGCTGAACACATGGATCCGGGCGGTGGAATCAGAGCGCAATGAACTGAACGTTCCTTATTATTCGGGTCTGTTTGAACGAATGAATCGCTGCATGACATGGGACGAGTTAAAGCGCTGTTTCGAGGACATACACGGGTTTCTGTTCCGGATGCCGCAGGCTAACAGCCGCAGTCAGCAATTCATAGAGATTGTGGACTACATCCACAAGCATTATGATCAAGAGCTGTCGATTGAGTATTTTGCAGGCATGATGAACATGTCCATAGGACATTTCAGTCGGACCTTCAAGGAGGAGGTGGGTGAAAAATATGTGGAATATATCGCGAAGTACCGGTTGATGAAGGCCAAGCAATTTTTGCTGGAGACCGATCTGAAAATGGACGAGATTGCCGAGAAGGTGGGGTATTGGGGCAGGAATTCGCTGATTCGGGCTTTCCGCAGATACGAAGGCATAACACCTGCAAAGTACCGGAACATTCACCAATAAGGGAAGAAGAGACTGCATTATTTTCTGAAGTCTCTTTTTTTGCATTCGGCTGCCGATAAAGCCTTGTGCCAACAGGCCTGCAAAAGAAGTGTCTCGATGAAAAGATGCACGCTTTACGCTTTGAAGCACGGCTCGTATAGTGGGGACAACAACGAATCTCCGCAATCGTGGAGATGCTCAGGCTAAGATTCTTTCGTTCATCTTAAACAGAATTGGAGGTGGGGATGATTGGCGCAGCTATCGCGGATCGGGTATGTTCTGAAAAAGCATAAAGCGCTGTACTTGCTGATGCTGCCCGGCATTTTGTACTACTTGATATTCAAGTACGCGCCGATGTATGGCATTATCATCGCCTTCCAGGACTATTCGATCGGCCGGGGCATTCTGGGAAGCGAGTTTGTCGGACTGAAGCATTTGATTGAATTCTTCTACGTTACTCCCGATGCATGGAAGCTGATTCGCAACACGATCATGCTGAATGTGTACGACCTTCTGTTTCATTTTCCCGCCCCTATTATTCTGGCGGTCCTGTTCCATGAACTGAAGGGCAAATGGTTCAAACGATTTGTGCAAAACATCAGCTATATGCCGCATTTCCTCTCCACCGTCGTTATCGCGGGCATACTCGTTACCTTTCTTTCGCCGACAACTGGAGTTGTCAATCATCTGCTCGTCAAGATGTTTGGCATCGAGCCCATTATGTTTCTAGGTATGCCGGAGTGGTTCCGTACAGTCTATGTCGGCTCCGAGATCTGGCAGAAGGTGGGCTGGGGCACCATTCTCTATCTGGCAGCGATTGCCGGAATCGATCCAACGCTGTACGAAGCGGCCAAGATGGATGGGGCGAACCGCTGGCAGCAGGTCCGGCATATTACGTTCATCGGCATGGTGCCGGTCATGATTATTCTGTTCGTGCTGTCGCTCGGTAATTTCATGGAGGCCAGCTTCGAGAAAATACTCTTGATCTACAACACGATGAATTACGAAACCTCGGATGTCATTAACACCTTTGTCTATAGGCGGGGGATTCTTGATGCCGATTTCAGCTTCGCAACAGCGGTCGGCCTGTTCCAATCCGCGATTGGCTTCATTCTGGTCGTTGCGGCGAATCGGATCGTACGCAAATATTCAGAGACCAGCCTGTGGTAAGGGAGGTGCGTGATGAAGAAGCAGGAAAGCTTGGCCTCGAAGGTGTTTGATGTATTGAATGTGGTGTTCATGCTTGTGCTTGTCATCGTGATGGCCTATCCGATGGTGTATGTATTTTCGGCATCGATCAGCAACAATGCCATGGTAGCGAGCGGTGCTGTCCTGCTCTGGCCGAAGAAGATTACGCTGATCGCTTATGAGCAACTCATCTACAATCCGGATCTTTGGGTGAGTTACTGGAACACGATCCGCTATACATTTGTCCATACGGTATTAACCCTGATTGCAACGTCTGCGATGGCATACCCGCTTGCGAAGCGCTGGCTGCCCGGCCGGAGGGTGATCTTGTTGATGGCGGCTTTCACCCTTCTCTTCAGCGGGGGAATGATTCCGACCTTCCTGATCGTTCAGAAGCTTGGGATGCTGGATACGATATGGGCGATCGTGCTCCCGTCTTTGATCAGCACCTGGTATCTGTTTATTATGCGGACATTCTTCGAGGCGCTGCCGGAGGAGCTTGAGGACGCAGCCGCCATCGACGGATGCGGGTCCCTGCAGATTCTGGTACGGATCGTGCTGCCGTTATCCGTGCCCGTGATGGTCACGATCGGCCTGTTCACGGCCGTGAATCAATGGAACTCCTTCTTCAGCGCTTTGATCTATCTGAATGACCGCGATATGTACCCGCTGCAAATTATGATGCGCAACATCCTGATCGCCGGTACAAATGTGCAGGGCGAAGGGGACCTGACCCATTTGGAAACCTTGAAGTACGCCATGATTATGATTGGTACACTGCCGATTCTGTGCGTCTATCCGTTCATCCAGAAGTATTTTGTACAGGGCACGATGATTGGGGGGATCAAGGGGTAATCCAATAAGCTGCGAACGAGAATCGAATTTTGCAAAATGCTGAGTTAGAGAAGGGGAGGTTATGGGATGAAGCGAACGGGGTTCAGAATGGCGCTCACGATTCTACTGCTCTGCGTAATGCTCGTGACAGGCTGCACAAGCGGAGACAAGAAGGATACGGGCACGTTAAGTCCGGACAATCCGGTTACATTCTCGTGGCTGGTCTATGACCGGGTGGAGGGCAAGGTACGGGATGATTGGGAAATATTCAAAGAAATTGAGGCCAAGACGGGCGTTAAGGTTGAGTTCCAGATCGTAAGCCAGGAAGGTCTTGAAGAGAAGAGACAAATTATGATCGCGACGAACACTGCTACCGACTTTATCCAGGTACCGACGCAGGACGGCAGGGAGCACGGGCCGGAGAAGGTGTTCTTGAATTTGAATGACTATCTGGATAAGGCTCCGAATCTTAAAGCATTTTACGAGAAATACCCTGAAGCCAAGGCGCTGGCAACGGGCACGGATGGAGGATTATACACCGTACCTGTCCTGGAAGGGGACGCGGAGGGCAAGGGCTTCAACTTTATATGGTATGCCCGCAAGGACATCATGGATCAGCATGGGATACAGGCTCCGACCACGGTGGATGAATTTTATCAATATTTAAAAACACTCAAAGAAAAGGTGCCGGATTCATATCCGCTGATCTCGAACGCCATTGTCGGGGATACAGGGCTGTATACAACATTCGGACGAATCTTCACCGGTATCAGCGGCTTCTACAATCTGGATCCGACAACGGATCAGTACGGGTTCGCTCCTTATCATGAGAATTATCAGGATATGCTGGTGTTTCTGAATAAGCTGTACGCAGAAAAATTGCTGGATCCGGAATTCTCGCTGCTGACGCAAGCGCAGTGGGAGGAGCGTATATTGACCGGCAAATCCCTGGTTACGTTTTTCTGGAAGGCGGATTTGGAATCCTTGGTTGCCAAGGCACGGGGTGCCGGTACGGCCGAGTATGAGCTGGACGCGATTCCTTCCTTTGCAGCCGAAGGGATTAAGAACTATCAGTTTTCCCGTCCGGTTGTCGGCACCGTCGGCAGAGCGATCTCCGCGAAAGTGAAGGATAAGGAGCGGGCGGTTCAATTCCTCGATTATTTAGTCAGCGAAGAGGGGACGAATTATCTGTCCCTGGGCATCGAGGGCAAGACGTATACGATGGAGGACGGCAAGGCGGTATACAACAAGGAATTCGGAGAGTCTCCGTTTAATGCGCTTCGCAAGGACTGGGGCGTCTGGTATGACCTGATTACGCTGAACAATGCCAAGTCCCGCGAAGTATGGGAGCGCGGCTTAAGCGAGAAGAGCAAGGATATCAATGCACGGTATGAGCAGTATATCGTCCCGGCACCAAAGCAGATCGTTAAGACGGAAGAGGAGCTGGAGCTTGAGAAATCGAAGCTGAACAATCTGAACAAATTCCTTGAGCAGAAGGTGACGGAGTTTGTAACAGGCAAAACACCGATTAATGATACAACCTACCAGCAATTTATTGACCAGGCCAAGAAACTCGGCTCCGACGAACTCCTTGCCATGTATAACAACGCATATACGCGCACGTATGGCGGGAAGTAATCTGTAATGGAGATGGAGGAATGGGACATGGACGACTACAAAATCATCGATGTCGATGTTCATAATGAACAGGATGACAGGGCACTGCTTCCTTATC
This sequence comes from Paenibacillus sp. p3-SID867, assembly GCF_025142895.1. Classification (NCBI taxonomy): domain Bacteria; kingdom Bacillati; phylum Bacillota; class Bacilli; order Caryophanales; family Paenibacillaceae; genus Paenibacillus; species Paenibacillus sp. p3-SID867. The sequence continues at coordinate 228,828 of NZ_JAMBDM010000006.1, read as the reverse complement.
TGCAGGAGCCCTGGCGCTCGCGGGTGGCCGCCTCTGGTATCGGCTATGCCGGCTCGGGTTATTACTCGCCGATCGGCGTGATGAAAAAAGACTCGATCCCTCCGGGGGGAGGCAAAGCCGGCTCCGATCCCGATTATATGATCAAGCAGCTGATCGAAGGCTACAATCTGGATTATGCCGTGCTGACGGGGGTCGTCTACAACATTTCATCAACGCATGATCCGGATTACGCGGCAGCCATATGCTCGGCCTATAACGATTATCTGATAGCCGAGTGGCTCGGTAAACATAAAGCGTTCAAAGGCGCAATGGCGGTCGCTACCCAGGATCCGCTGCTGGCGGCACGCGAGATCGACCGCATTGGTGGGCACCCGGATATCGTGGAGGTGATGATCTCCAGTGCGGCGCATTCGCCGCTGGGGCAGCGCTTCTATCACCCGATCTACGAAGCGGCGGAGCGTAACGGGCTGCCGCTCGCAATCCATCCGGGAGCTGAGGGAGGCGGCAGCTCGACCGCTCCCACCGCGGCCGGCTACCCGACCCGCTACATTGAGTGGCACACCTGCCTCTCCCAGATGTTTATGGCACATCTGGTGAGCATGGTATGCGAGGGCGTGTTCGTGAAGTATCCGAACCTGAAGGTGGTTCTGGTTGAAGGCGGAGTCGCTTGGCTGCCGGGCTTGATGTGGCGGCTGGATAAAAATTATAAAGCGCTGCGCGCAACCGTTCCCTGGTTAACGAAAATGCCAAGCGAGTATATTCGGGAGCATTGCTACTTATCGACGCAGCCCATTGAGGAGCCCGACAACCCGCAGCATCTCATCGATCTCTTCAATATGATCGATGCGGAGAACATGCTGCTCTATTCCAGCGATTACCCGCACTGGGACTTCGACTCGCCTGGCCATATTTTACGGGGCCTGAAGCCGGAGGCGCGGCGGAAGGTTTTTTATGAGAATGCGAAGCAGCTGTACAAGTTGGATTGAGCGGAACGGATAAATGGATAAATGGATGCACGGTATCCGTATGAAAGCTTGCTTGAATAATTGAAGCTGGGGTTATGGGTAAAGCAAGGTCAGACCAAAGACGGACCAAAGATGAGCCAGAGACAAACGAAAGACGAACGAAAGGCAAACGAAAGATGAGCCAAACCATAGGCGAGAGAAAGTCGAAACCAAAGTTGAGAGAAAGTCGAAACCAAAGTTGAAAGAAAGGCGAAAAAACGTCGAAAACAAAGGTGAACTAAATTCAAAGCAAAGTTGAACCAGAGGCGAAAGAAGAAGTTCGAAAACATAAAAACAAAGTTGAACCAAAGGCGAAAGAAGAAGGGCGAAAACAAAGGCAAAACAAAGTTGAACTAAAGATGAACCAAAGTCAAAGCAAACTCAAAGCAAACTCAAAGCAAACTCAAAGCAAACTCAAAGCAAACTCAAAGCCAAACCCTACAAAGCTGGGCGCATAGGCAAGGAGGTGGCATATATGGCGGTACATTACGTGCTGGCGGAGGAGGACGTTCCGGAGGGCGGGCACGCGGTCGTGAACATAGAGGGACGCGAAATCGGCATCTATCAGGTCAACGGCGAGTATCACGCGATTCTGAACTACTGCCCGCATCAGGGGGCGCCAATCTGCGCAGGACTGGTCTCCGGTACGACGCTTCCTTCGGAGGTATACGACTACGAATACGGCCGGGCAGGCGAAATTGTCCGCTGTCCCTGGCATGGATGGGAGTTTGACCTGCAGACCGGCAAGTCGCTGTTTAGCGACCGCATCCGGGTGAAGAAGTATAAGGTGGAGGTCCAAGAGGGCAGGATCGGGGTGGTGATGGGGAGGAAATAGGCGGGGAAATGAAGGGATGTAATTCATGGGGCTGAAGGTACATTACTACCCATGGGCACTCAAGTTACTTGTGTCAACTTTTAACGGACCCTAGATCCGTTATTTAAGATCAAAACTCGATTTTTTACAATGTACCGGACTCCAGATCCGCTATTGTGCGAATTACGGGTGCCAATACCAATAAAAACAGCAAATAAGGTCCTCTGTGTCCGCTAAAGCTACCCAAAGGGCTATTTTGTACAAAATAAGGTATTCTGAGTCCGTTAGAAAGTCCTCACGACCATAGAGCAAGAGGACTTAGGGACATATGGAATGATATTTGTACATCGTGCGCACGATTCGTGGTTCGGGGCATGCTTGGATGGCTGTTGACCATATGGCGATCATATTTTTGGACGTCCGGTTCACAGTGAACTGCTGCTCATTTCCCTGTTGGTCTAAGCGGGGCGATAGGTACGGTGCGTAGTCCGGTGACGGCTTGGATGGCTCCGATTGAAAAAAGAGCGAGGATGGTGGGAGTGAGTCCCTCATACTCGCTCTTTTGGTCATAGCGATTTTAGAGAACGGTTTATTGTTGTCGAAACAAGATTACGCTAGGATATTGGGTGCTCCTCTTAAGAATGAAATACACTAATGTTCAACCGGCTTCATAGATCTGGCGACTTCAATCATTTGTTCCTTAGTCAAAACGACGCTGCTCATTTCAATGTAAGTATTATCTTGAATCCATTTCAGAAAACCGCCATTCTGTTCTTTAGTGGCCCATGACTCAAATCGCGCTTCGACATCATCCCATGTGACCAGTTCGCCCCTAGAATCAAATGTAAATGTACGCTCTTTTTGTTTAGTTGAGCTGGTGTTATTTTTGATATCTATGTTTGTAATGGACTGAGTGAACCTGTAACCGTACGCTTTATGTTGTTCGACTCCCATTAAATAAATGGATCCAGACATATCAAAGTAACTAAATCTGGTAAAGGTAATTTTTTTCTCGCCGGGTTTATACGGATAAGGCACGGGAATGTCCAGTTTCCAATCGGTCTTCGGCAGTTGAGGCGCATAAATAACAAAATCAGTGTCTTTACTGAGCTGGTGCAAAACTTGCTCATCTGCAAACGCCGACTGCGCTAATCCAAATGAAAGCAGGACACACATTAGGGCTAATGTGATCTTCTTCATCTTCTTTTTATTCCCTCCAGACCTAGGATGTTTATCCTAGTTTTACCATGCTCAACCGATTTATCCTTTCGAATACAATACCAGGTTGAAATAAAATAAAAGACTACGGTATTCCGTAGCCTTCTCTTTAGATAATCTATTAGTGAGTTTAAATAAATTTACTGAAAAAGAATCCCCCCTCACACCACCTGCGACAACACCAAGCCCCCGTATGCAAACGCGGCCAGGATCACCAATGCCGGGTGGATCTTGCGAATGTTCATGGCCCAGAAGGCGACGGCGGCGATGCCGAGGGATTGCAGGAGGCCGATGGAGATGACGGAGCTTTGGCCGATCTGCCACGTCAGGGTCAGCATCATGATCGCGATGACCGGCTGAACCAGCAGGGTCATGCCTTTGACCACCGGCGACGTGCGGTATTTCTGCAGCAAATTCAGCAGCCAGATGAGCGCTACCGCGGAAGGGATGACCGTCGCCGCGAGGGCGAGGGTCATGCCCATCCAGCCGGATACGCCATACCCGACAAAAGCGGCAATTTTGGTGGCGATCGGCCCGGGAAGCGCGTTGCCAAGGGCAAGCATGTTGGAGAATTCCGGGTCGGTCAGCCAGCCGTGATTCGTGACGATTTCCTTATACATGAGCGGGATCGAAGCAGGGCCGCCGCCATACCCGAGAACGTTGGAGACAAAAAAGCTGACCAGCAGCTGAAGCCATTCTTCCATCAGGCGGACCCCTCCTTATCCCGTCTTTGTTTTTTGAGTTTGGCTACGGTTCTAAAATGCACGGTGCCATAAGCAAGGAACAGCATAATGACGAGGGCTGGATGGAGCTGGAAACGCTCCAGCAGGAGAAACGACACCATGAAAAATCCAATCCCGGCATAGATGCCGAGCCCCTTTACAGCCTTCTCGCCAAATTCGTAAGCCATCGTGCCCAGCATGACGGCAATGACCGGCGTAACGCCGGCAATCATCCCCGCCACCACTTTGGAGCTGCTGAGGAATGTCACGGCCGACAGCAGCGCGATCATCGCGATGCAGGTCGGAAGGATATGCGCAAGAACCGCGACCATCGCGCCAAGCACTCCTTTTTTTCGGTAACCAAGATAGGCGGCCATCTTCGTGGCAATCGGGCCCGGGAGCGCGTTGGCCAGCGCGAGCACCTCCCCAAATTCATCGTCGCTGAGCCAGTGGTAACGAACGACGGCCTCGTGACGGATCAACGGAATAACCGAAGGCCCGCCGCCGTAGCCGAGTATCCCGGTTCGGAACATGCCGAACGTTAATTCCATGAATGGATTGCTATTTTTACTGCTCAAGGTATGAGTCCTTTCTCCGTGAGGCTACAGTCTGATGCCCATTCGGCTTTTATAACGCTTGATTAAAATCTGCGTGTCCACACTCGTAATGCCCGGGAGCGGGTAAAGCTTCTCATTTAAAAACATTTCCATTTCCTTATGATCGGTAAAAAGTCCGTGCATATGCAGCTTACTGGGACCGGTCATATGATACAGACTTGTTACATACGGCTCGTTCTCCAATGTGTCCGCCACCTGCTGTAAATATTTGGGCTCCACCTCCACATTAAAAAAAGCGGACACCGAAATCCCCACTTTCTCCGGATTAATGACGGCCGCGAAGCGCTCAATGACGCCGTCATCGAGCAGCGCATTGACCCTGGCCTGTATGGCAACACGGGACAATCCGATCTCCTTGGCCAAATCCGTGTACGAGATTCGCCCGTTCTTGCCGAGAATCGCAATGATTTTGCGGTCCGTATCATCAATCATGGGAGATGAGTTCTCGCCGGCAGCGTGAATATTCATGGGTTGCAGCTCCTTTTGTTTTACTTATATGTAAGACTTACCTCATCTAAATATTACGAAACGTAATTAAAATTAAGATTTCAATTACGATACGTTTAAATATATAAGCAAGTTGCGATGTTTTCAATATAATTTGCGAAAATTGAAACTTTTTCTCCGCATTTCAAGTCTAAGGCTATGGGTAGTGCTGGAAGGGCTGACTGGTTAGCATCCAGATTAGGATTCTATTAAATGGTTTGTTTGATATAAATACCCTTTTCTATCAATTTATGATAGGATAAACATGGTAAATGACTAGCTTCTTAGAAGTTCTTATTTGGAAAGGCGGCATGGAGATGAAGAGATTATTTTGCCTCATTCTGGTTATCGTTATGCTCATTCCGGCGAGTATGGTCTCGGCGGCAGGCACGGATGGAAAAGAGACTCAGAGCAAAGTCCAGGAGACTAATAATAAAGTAACCACTCAGGCCAAGTCGAAGAGTAAACCGATAGATCTTGTTTTTGCAGGTGACATTCTGTTAGACGGATACGTGGGGAACCAGATTGATAGATTCGGGAACCTATATCCTTTTAAGAAGGTAGCCCCCATCTTGAAAAAAGCGGATATGGCGTTTGCCAACCTGGAGACGCCGGTCTCCATTCGCGGTAAGGCAGCCGATAAAACCTTTGCCTTCCGTTCGAAGCCGGACACGCTCAAGGGTCTGGTATACGCGGGAATCGACGGCGTAACGCTGGCGAACAACCACATCCTGGACTATGGCCAGCAGGCCATGCTGGATACGATTACCCATCTGAAGCGTCAGAAGATCGGGTACACCGGGGCGGGGCGCAATATTGACGAGGCCTTCCAGCCTTACGTGAAGAACATTGACGGAAAGAAAATTGCGGTGCTGGGCGTCAGCCGGGTACTGTCGGACAATTCCTGGATCGCGGGCAAGAACCATCCGGGCGCTGCTTCCGCCTACACGATGGAGCCGATGCTGACCCATATCAAGAAATCGGCAAAGACCAACGATTACACAATCGTGTACATCCACTGGAACGAGGAGTTCGCTGACTATCCGGAAGAATATGCGCGCACGATGGCGAAGAAGATGATTGACGCCGGTGCCGACATCATTATCGGATCGCACAGCCATACGTTGATGGGCATCGAATATTACAAGAACAAGCCGATTTATTATTCACTCGGCAACTTCGTGTTCAACCGCTCGACCCGGGGCGGGGACAAAACCTTGCTGTCGATGATGGTGCATGTTGAGATTCAGGGCTCCAAGATCACGAGCCGGATTACGCCGATGAAGATACTTCAGGGCCAGCCGAATCTGATGGACAAGAAGTACAACAAAGAGATCATCGCGAAACTGAACAAACTCTCCTACAATGCAAAAATTGATGCCAACGGCAATGTCAGCAAAAAATAATAGGGAAGCTTGAAAACAACTGCGGCTGTTAGCTGCGGTTGTTTTTTTGTGTGCTTTTGGAAGGTCCCCGTAAAAATAAGTCGGAAACTGGCAGCAAGGCGTTTGTTTCATTCCCTGCATTCGACAAAAGCTGCAATTACGCCATCCAGTCGCAAATTCCTGCCGAAAAAATAAAATAAAATTTTACAAAATATATTGTAAATTGAAATAATATTTCAATATGATGAAGGGAAGAAGACGGGTTAATTTCGTTCGTCGGAAGCGGAGAATACGGATCGGCAGCATACTTTTTTGCAGCCCTTCCAGCTAATGACTGAATGTAAAGCCGATACCGGCAGAGTTAACTTTGTCTTAACACAGATTGGAGGTGGAATTAACAAGCGAGCGCTATACTCCCGAGTAGGTCTTTCGTTCATGAGCGGACTTACAACCGAGAGGAACCAGAGTCCAAGCATAGAGAAGGAGGAATTTATGTACATGTTAAGGAGCAAAAAGAGAATATCATCGCTGCTCAGCGGTGTGATGTTTCTATCGCTGCTGTTTCCCGCAGGACAAGCTGCTGCTGCCGACCCAGCGGCCGCTGCTGCATCGGTCATTGATATGCGGCAGATGGAGATCGGGCCGGGGGCTACATATACGTGGGCGAATATGCAGAAGGGCAGCGGCGAGCAGAAGGTCCACATGGTGGAGTTCAACCCATCACAGGGGAATCTGGAGCTTCAGCCGGGTCTCACGGACGGCAAGGTATACGGCATGCAGGGAGTCAGCAAAATGGCGTCCGATGCCGACAAGGCAGGCAATCGCGTCATCGCGGCGGTAAACGGAGATTTCTACGATATGTCCACCGGAATTCCGCTCGGATTGTTCATGGGGGACGGGGAACTGTTGACGGATCCGCCCAGCGGCCGGAACGCCTTTGGCATTAAACAGGACGGAACGAGCCTCTACGGCAGTCCGAAATTAACGAAAAATGTGACGATAGGCGGAACGGTCAGCAGCCTGTCCTCTATCAACCGTCTAAGAGGGACGGACGCACTTGTTCTTTATACCGAAAAATTCAATGCCACCACGATGACCAATACTCTGGGAGACGAAGCGATTCTGGATATCGTGAGCGGCAGGGTCGCCAGCGGGGAGACCTTGACGATGAAGGTGGCTTCCGTTCTTAAGGATCAGGGGAACTCGCCGATTGGCCAAGGTCAAGTGGTTCTGTCCGCTTCGGGCTCGCAGCGGAGCAAGCTTGCCGGGCTGAAGGCAGGGGATGAAGTGACGGCGAGTTTTCAGCTGGATAACGAATGGCAGGACGTCACGATGGCGATTGGCGGCACCGTAATGCTGGTCAAGGATGGCGTCGTGCAGCAGCATAGCGATCCGGCTGTACACCCGAGAACGGTGGTGGGCACCAAAGCGGACGGCTCTGTTGTGCTGTTCGAGGTTGATGGCCGCCAGCCTGGGTTCAGTGAAGGACTTAATTACATCGAGCTTGGTGAAATGCTGCAGGAGCTTGGCGTAGTGAACGCACTGAATCTGGACGGAGGCGGTTCGGCTACCTTCGTTGCCCGCTTACCGGGAGAAACGGAACGCAAGGTGCTCAACTCGCCGTCGGACGGCGGGGAACGCAAAACGGCCAACGGTATTCTGCTGGTGAACAAGGCGCCTGAAGAAGCGGCGAATAAACTCGTTGTAGCACCCACGCTTGAGAGAGTGCTGACCGGTTCATCCGCTACCTTCAAAACGGCGGCCGTGGATCAGAATCTGCATCCGGCGAAAATGACGGAGGCCGCGGCTTGGAGTGTTGACCCAGCCTATGGGACAATCGACGCCAGCGGGACGTTTAAGGCAGGCAACCAACCTGGATTGACCGAGGTATCCGTACAATCCGGTAATCTGACAGGTAAAGCCGCATTGGAAGTCGTCGATGAGTTGACCGAGCTCAAGTTCTCGGACGTGGTGAAGACCTTCTCATCCGGCTCGACCGAGACACTCAAGGTCACGGCGCTTCGCAATGGTCAAGTGGTACAGGCCGACAATAGCCGTTTGGAGTGGCGTACCGAAGGCGATATCGGGACGATTGACGGAAACGGAACGTTTACCGCCACGGACAAGCAGGACGTCAGCGGTAAAATCTTCGTGAAGTACGGTCAAATCGAGACCTCAATCGAAGTGAACGTCGGGCTTCCGCCGGTCATGCTCGAAGATTTCGAGAACGGCCTTAGCCGTTATAAACCGAGCGCCGGTGCGCAGGTCAAATCGACCAAGGTATCCATTGAAACCGATGAAACCTACATTCGTTCGGGGAATGGAGCGTTGAAGCTGGAGTATGATTTTACCGGAATGACAGGCACCTCCGGCGCTTATCTCCAGACCAACGGAACGACAGACAATATTGAAATTCCGGGCTATCCGGAGAAAATCAGCATGTGGGTCTATGGGGACGGCAAAACGCACTGGCTCCGTGCCCAACTGCGTGACAGCAAGGGCGCGATCCCGCTCGATTTTACCGATCAGACGGTCGGCGTCGATTTCAAGGGATGGAAGTATCTCGAAGTGTCCGTACCCAAAGGAAGAACCCTTCCGCTGGTGATGGACATGCCGGTTCGATATATGGAAACACAGGCCGCGAAAAAAGACGCCGGTGCCATCTACGTGGACGAAATTCGCGCATTGTACGGTCCGGCCAATGACGATATCGATCCGCCGGTTCTGAAGAAATTCTCGCCGACCGACGGTGCGGAAATCAAGGTGAATACGCCGACCATAACGGTGTATGCCGAGGATGCAGGCTATGATCCTGTGGCACATCCGGGAACGACGCTGATCGATCCGGACAAAATCCGATTCTATCTGGATGGAAGCCTGGTGCAGCATACCCTGTATCCACCGGAAGGGAAAATTCATTACACGCCGAATGTTCCACTCGCCGATGGCGTTCATCAGGCAAAAGTTACCGTCCGTGATCTGTCGGGCAACCAAACGACCCATGAATGGAACTTCACCGTAAATACCGGTGCAGCCAAAGTGGTATACAATACGCCGGATACGATCTATGTTGGCGGTAGTTACACGCTGGATATCGGCGGTGTGAAGACATCCCAAATCCGCAGCGGCCATGTCGATTTCCAATTCGATCCCGCCAAAGTGGAGAATCTGGAGCTCATACCGGGGAACAAGCTGAGTGCATCCCAGGTTAGCGCAAGCATCGACGGTTCAACAGGAAAGGTGAGAGTGACCTGGAAGGACATTCATACCGCATCGCTGCAGGATACGGATTGGATCGGCCAAATCCGGTATGACGTGAAAAAGAACGCAACCGGCAGCAGCCTCATTTCGCTTACGTCCGGGGCGGTATCCTTCACCGATACGGGCAATACCGAATTCTCGTTCTACGGTCTTCCGATAGAATCGCAAATCGCAACGCATTATGCACTGAGATGGAATGAGGAGGGAACGGTACAGGGTTATGAAACCGAATTTAAAGTGACCGATGCCCAAGGTCAGCCTGTGGAAGGCGTACAGATCTTAGCAGACGCAGCAGCGGTGGGCATAACGGATACGGCGGGTATCCTGAAGACCGGGTCGCTTACGTCCCAGGTCAAGACGTATACCTTGCAGGCAGTGAAAGGAAATCAATACAGTCCGGCCTTGGAGTTTAAGGTATCGCCGCTGGCTGGAAGTCCTACTCCGTTCAACATCAGCGTGGGTATGGGCGAAGATCCAACCACGTCGCGGATGCTGAACTGGCACACGGACCCGGCGACGGAAGGGACCGTCGTGGAATTGGCCAAGCGGTCCGAATTTACGGATTTCGATGCGCCGAACGTCCAGAGGTTCAATGGTGCCAGCGAGCTGTTCCATACCTTGGATCTCGGCACGGTCCGCGTCCATAAAGCGACGGCGGCCGGCCTTGAGCCGGGCACAGAGTATGTGTACCGTGTCGGTGACGGCCAAGGTCATTACAGTGCCCAAGGCTCGTTTAAAACGACAGAGCTTGCGGGAGATACAACGAAATTCTTGTACTTTGCGGATTCCCAGGCCTCCACTGCGAAGGAGTTCGAGCTGTGGGGGAATACGATCGACAAGGCGGCAGCCGAGCATCCGGACGCCGAATTCATGGTCCATGCCGGGGATATGGTGGACAAGGGCTTCCTGGAGGAGCAGTGGAATTATTGGTTCGATGAAGCCCAGAAGCATTTCCTGAATACGACGTTAGTGTCGGCCATCGGCAACCATGAAGTGATGGGGAATAAGGAAAACGGGGACTTCCTGGCTCACTTTAACCAGCCGGGCAATGGCGTGGACAGCTTGAAGGGAACGAACTTCTCTTTTGATTACAAGGACATTCATTTCATTATGCTGAACAGCGAGTATCAGCTGGAGGAGCAGAAGAAGTGGCTCCAGCAGGATCTGGCTAACAACACAAAGAAATGGACCGTCGCGATGTTCCATCGCGGGCCTTACGGCAGCATATACGACTCCGCCGAGGTACGCAGCCTGTGGGCGCCGGTGCTGGAGGAATTCGGCGTGGATCTCGTGTTAAACGGACATGATCATATTTATATTCGTTCCTACCCGATGATGGATAACCAGATTGTTGCAGACGGCAAGGGCACGACCTACGTCGTGGCGGGGTCGTCAGGTCCTAAATTCTACTCCCACACGGAGCGTGGCTGGCATGAGGTGGTCGACGAAGAGAAGACCCAGATGTATGCCTCCGTGGAAGTGAAGGGAGACGAGCTTCATTTCGTAACCAAAACGCTTGGCGGACGCGTCGTGGATGAGTTTACGCTGACGAAGCCTAATCCGGAACAGATTGTTGTAAAATCTGACGAGCTGACGCTCGCCGCTGGCGAAAGTCACGAATTGCAGGCTGCGGTGAAGCCGAGCCGAGCGGAACGAACCGTGGTATGGTCCGTATACCATTCCGAACCGTCGAATGACGTCGTCAGCGTGTCCGCAGACGGCATCGTGACGGCTCAAGGGTTGGGCAATGCCGTCGTCAGAGCGACCAGCACGGCGGCACCGGATGTTTATAAAGACGTGAGTATTACGGTAGACCGAATCCCGAACGGCAGCATCGAATCGATACGCTTAAGCGGCAAATCCGAGCTGAAGGTCGGGGATGCCGACCAGACGGTAACAGAGTCGGTATATACCGACGGCAGCCGTATCCGTTTAATCGAAGGCATTACCTATGCGAGCAGTAAGCCGGACGTAGCTTCCATTGATGAACAGGGCTCGGTACGGGCTTTGGCAGAAGGGGCAACCGTTATTTCGGCAACCTACGAAGGGTTTAAGTCGGAATATGATTTGAAGGTGACCACCCGAGGTGGGGGTAATCCCGATCCGGGACCGGAGCCGCCGGTAACACCACCAGTAACGCCACTAGTAACGCCACCGGTAACGCCGCCTGTGACACCACCGTCAGGCAGCATCACCTTATCCGCCAACGAGCTTGCAGCTAAACTGTCGAATGGGCAAGTGACCTTGTCAGTAGACGGAAACTTTACGGATATCACGCTGCCAGGGAATGCAGCAGACATACTCAAGGATGGTTCAATCCATCTCGAAGCGAAGAATTTGTCCCTAACGATCCCGGCCGAAGTGCTTCGTCAGCTGGGTGGTCTTGCAAATGCTGGGCAGTTTGAGAAGGGCTTGATAAAACTGAGTGCCGCCACATTAACGGAAGCCGAGATGAAGCAGCGGATCGCACAAGCTGCCCGCGTCTCCGGCGCTGAGCTGACAGCAGCCGGGGCCATGCTGGAGTTCGAGCTTAAACTGACGACAGCGGATGGCAAAGTCTACAGCATAAGCGAATTCGATCATCCGATCATGCTAGAACTGCCGTTATCTTCAGATGCTAATGGCAAAAGAATCTCCATGTACTATGTATCCGACAGCGGAGAGCTGGAGTATATCGGCGGTGTAAACAAAGACGGCCGCATGGCCGCAGGAATCCGCCATTTCAGTGCTTACGGTTTGCTGGATTACGAGAAAACCTTTGCAGATGTTCCATCCTCGTTCTGGGCTGCGGAGGTGATCGGCGATTTGGCCGCGAAGCAGCTCATCGAAGGCGTCAGCGCGGACCGCTTCGCACCGGCCCAGCAAGTGACCCGGGCCGAATTTGCCGCGATGCTGGTTCGTCTGCTGGATCTTAAGTCAGAAGGACCTGCGCCGTTCGCCGATGTAGCTTCAGGCAAATGGTACGCCGAGGCCGTGTCAGCGGCTGCCGAGGCCGGCATCGTGAACGGAACCGGCAAAGACCGCTTTGCGCCGGACGCCCCGATCAAACGCCAGGAAATGGCGGCGATGCTGGTGCGCGCCTATGCCCACGCGATGAAACAGCAGCAGGAGAACATCAGCGCGGGAAGCGGATTTGCCGATCTCGCCGAGTCTCCGGACTGGGTTCGGGAAGCGGTAGAAACGGCACATGCCCTCGGTTTTGTTCAGGGTCATACGCCAAGCCGCTTTGAACCGGAAGGCCTGACCACGCGTGCGGAAAGCGCGCAGGTCATTTATAATCTGCTGAATAAGCTGAAGTAAACTCTAGAAGTCATAATACCGCTTCTCTTCTCCTGTAGACCACACAGTGGAGAGAGGCGGTTTCTTTTTTTAAAACTAACCGCGGTCTATCTTCATGGCATATACGTCGAAAGACATTTTTCTTACAGGTTAAAGAATGGCGGAAGTTCCGATATAATGATTACATGGTCAATGAGTGAATGTAAATCGGAGTAATGGCTAATCTGGTAACCGGGAAGAGGGGAAGAGGATGACGGAATACGCGAACACGCCGAAGCCGCCGTATTATGCCTGCATTTTTGTGTCCAAGCGTACAGAGGGTGACCGGGGTTATGGGATGATGGCCGATAAAATGGCAGAGCTCGCAGCGCAGCAGCCCGGCTATTTGGGGGTGGAGTCTGCTCGGGATGAGGGTCTCGGGATCACGGTATCGTACTGGGATTCCCTGGAGGCCATTCGTTTATGGAAGGAAAATGCCGCACATCAGGTAGCACAGGAACGGGGCAAGAACGAGTGGTATGAAAGCTTTGGCTTGCGAATTTGCAAGGTGGAGAGGGATAGCTTCTACAAGCTTTAGGCAAGGCCAGTCAAGGAAGAGGATGGGGAGGAATAATGATGATGCAGAATCCGGGCAAGATCAGATGGGGAATTATGGGGACAGGCTGGATTGCGGAGCAGTTTGCAGCCGATCTGGCGTATGTGGAGAACGCTCAGTTTGTGGCCGTAGGCTCACGTACGGCGAGCAGTGCAGGTGAGTTTGCGTCCAAATATGATATACCGCGGGCTTATGGCAGTTACGAGGAGCTCGTGAGGGATCCCGATGTCGATGTTGTGTACATAGCAACTCCGCATCCGCTGCACCGGGAGCATGCCTTACTGTGTCTTCAGGCCGGCAAAGCCGTCCTGTGCGAGAAACCCTTTACGATTAACGGGGATGAACTGGAGGAATTAGTGGCGGCTGCACGGGAGCAGAAGCTGTTCCTGATGGAGGCCATGTGGACGCGTTTCCTTCTGCCGATCCGGCAGGTGCGCGAATGGCTGAACGACGGACATATCGGCGACGTTCGGCTGCTGAAGGCCGATTTTGGTTTTCGGAGCGGCTGGAATCCGCAGGGCCGTTTGCTGAATTTGGAGCTTGGCGGCGGCGCGCTGCTGGATGCGGGTATTTATCCGGTATCGTTTGCATCCATGATTTTTGGAACCGAGCCGGAGAAGATATGGAGTACCGCGCATATCGGCGAAACGGGCGTCGATGAGCAGTTCTCGGTTATTCTATCTTATGAATCCGGGAAGACTGCTTCGTTAAACGGGGCGATCCGGCTAGGATTGACGAATGAAGCTTATATTTATGGCACAAACGGGTATATTCACATTCCGTCCTTCCTGAATGCAACATCCGCTTCGCTTCATGTTGATGGCGAGGAACCGGTGGTTGTTACGGATGATCGTCAGGAAAAAGGGTATAGCTTCGAGGCTTACGAAGTGGGGCAGTGTCTGTTGGAAGGGCGGCTGGAGAGCGACGTGATGCCGCTTGATGAGTCGCTTGCGATTATGAGGCTGCTGGATCAGATCCGGGGGCAGTGGGGCCTGAAGTATCCTTCGGAAGGTTAAGCCGTGACGCTGATTATCGGCCTTTTGGAATACGTGAACTGAATGAATCATGAAGCCGATACGGGGCATTGTCCCGTGTTGGCTTCTTTTTTGTGTTTGCTACGGCATGGGCAGCTTAAATTCCTGCCTGATTTATAAAATTATATTTTATTAAAACTATTGAAATTTGAAATAAAATTTCAATATGATAGAGATAGAGATGAACATGTATGTACAGACCATTATGATCATCTACTCCAGCAGATCGACAGGAGGTGAGCTGCAGCCGATTTCGCTTGGAATTGGACTTCAGTTTGGATAGCAAGCACTCATACTAAAGGGAGTGAATTCGTGAATGATAATCAAAAGGCGTGTCTATCGAAGTAAGTCGATCCTATCCGTGACGCTGGCGTTAGCCGTGATGTTCAGCTCGGCTGTTTCTGCTTGGGGTAATTCCGTTGATGAGTACGCAAGCACCGGAGAACCAGGGGCGGTCGTTATGGAAGATTTTGAATCGGTAACAAATTTGTCCGCATCCTCCGCAAGGGGGAAGGCCCAGCTGGATGTAGTGGGGAGGCCGGAGCCAATCTATTACGGACATCACGCTGCAGCTCTAACTTATGATTTTGTGGGCAGCGAATCCGGCACCTCGGCAGCTTATCTCAACTTCAAAGATCCGGACGGTTCTACCGGCAGAAGCGTCCCCGGTTCACCGACTGCCCTCGGTTTATGGGTTTACGGCGATGGCGGGAACCATTGGCTCCGGGCCCAGCTTCAGGATTCCTCCGGCGGCAAGCATGCCGTGGATTTAACGTCTACCTCCGGTTTTAGCTGGAAGGGATGGAAATACGTCAAATTTAACGTTCCCTCTACCATCAAGGCTCCTCTCAAAGTGAATCAAATCTATATCACCGAATTAAAAGATACGAATAAAAACAAAGGCACCGTATACTTCGACAGGCTGTCCGCATTCTATACGGGTTCCCAGGTGTACGGGCTCGACATTGGCGGGCTGACGCCCATGGGCGTTGGAGAAACGGTGAAACCCCAAGTATATGCAACCTATGAAGGACAAACGGAACCTGCATTATTAACAACCGGCGTGAAACTCACCAGCAGTGACGACAACATCGCTACGGTGACAGGCGCTACATACGACACCATTGAAGCATTGGCGCCGGGAACGGTAACGATAACGGCTGAATACGGAGATGCGCCAAAATCTCAGTATGAGCTTCATATTACGCAGGAAGTGCCAGCCCCTGAAGAATTGCTGTTATCCGGGCCGCTGCATATGGAGGCCAGTCTTACCGGAAAAATGAGAACCAGTGTGGTTTACTCCGTCTACGGAAACCAGACGGATCCTGTATGGCTGACTGAAGGAATTAGTTATGCAAGCGATCAACCGGGCGTTGTATCGGTAGATCAAGCTGGTCAATTGACCGCAGTTTCTGCGGGAACGGCAGACATTACAGCAATGTACCGCGGAGTAACCGCACAGCATGCCATTACGGTGACGGACCCGGTTCCGGTTCTGCAGAGCATCGAACTTCAAGGTCTTACAGCGGTTACGGTTGGAGACTCCTTCGAGACGGCGGTGTCCGCAACCTACTCCTGGATGGAGGAGCCGGTGATCATAACGGAAGGTGTTACGTTTACCAGCAGTAATCCGAGTGTAGCCGCTGTCGATGATAGAGGAGTGGTGTCCGGCTTGAAGATAGGTTCCGCTAGAGTAACAGCCACATTCCAAGGAAAGACCAGCTCACTCTACATTACGGTGAATAAAGCTTCGGAGCATCCGAAAGCCGAGATGAGAGCGGCGTGGATTGCAACCGTCGACAATATTGACTGGCCCGCCAAAGGAGTCACCGATCCGGATCAGCAGAAACAGCAGTTTATCAGCCTGCTTGATCAGCTGGAGGATGCTGGAATGAACGCGGTCATTATGCAGATCAAGCCGACGGCGGATGCATTCTACCCGTCCAACTACGGGCCGTGGTCAGAATGGCTGACGGGAGTTCAGGGCAAGGATCCGGGGTACGACCCGCTGGCATTCCTGCTGGAGGAAGTCCACAAGCGGAATATGGAGTTTCATGCCTGGTTTAATCCATACCGCATCAGTCTTCAAGGAGACATTAACAAACTTGTGGCAGATCACCCGGCCAGGCAGCATCCGGAGTGGGTCGAAGAATATGGCGGCAAGCTGTATTTCAACCCGGGGATACCGGAGGCACAGCAGTTTATTATTGACGGCATCATGGAGGTCGTTCGGAATTACGACATCGACGCCGTGCATTTTGACGATTACTTCTACCCGTATCCCGTAACCGGCGTGGATTTCCCGGATACGGACACCTTTAACCAGTACAAAGGCTCTTTTACGAATAAGGGAGACTGGAGAAGAAATAACGTCAATCAATTCATTCAGAAGGTGAACGAAGCTATCAAGGCCGAGAAGAGCTACGTGAAATTCGGTATCAGCCCGTTTGGTATCTGGAAAAATAAATCCAGCGATCCGACCGGCTCTGAAACCAATGGTCTCGAGAGTTACAATGCCATCTATGCCGACTCGAAGAAATGGGTTGAAGAAGAGTGGATCGATTATATCACGCCTCAGATTTATTGGAATATCGGTTATTCCGCCGCCGCTTACGATAAGCTGATCGATTGGTGGAGCGGGATTGTGTCCGGCAAGAATGTTCATCTATACAGCGGGCAAGCCGTATACAAAATCGGGTCGAATGCCGATTGGTCCAATCCCGAAGAGATGCCGAACCAGATCCATTACAACCGCAACTTTGAGGAAGTCCGGGGCAGCATGTACTTCAGTTCCAAATGGTTTAAGGATAATGCGCTCGGATTTACCGACAGACTGAAGAACGATCTGTATCGATATCCGGCATTGATTCCGGCGATGCCTTGGATCGATTCGGAAGCGCCGACAGCGCCCAAGAAGCCCAAGGCTGATCACGAGCAGGATGGTGTGAAGCTAAGCTGGAAGTCGACAGATGAGGAGACGTATTATGCGGTCTATCGTTTTGATGGAAGAGGCACCGGCAGTGTTCAAGATCCGTCGCATTTGTTAGGAACTCTCCGAAAAACCGCCGATAAGACGCAATTCTTTGTTGATCATACCGCAGCGGAGGGACAAACTTACACGTATGTTGTGACGGCTGTCGATCGTCTGCATAACGAGAGTGCCGCAAGCAAACCGGTCACGGTGAAAGTGAAACATCATGGTAAGCCTGGAAAGCCTCCGGTGAACCCACCGGGGAAACCGAACAAACCGTGAGTTTACATCCTTACTGGTTAACGGTTGGTTTACTTCCCTAAGTAAGGAGTCGCTTTAGAGGGCGGACTGGCCCGCATCAGGAAAAAGGGACACCCCGGCTTATAGCCTTGGGGCGTCCCTTTTGCGTTTGTTCCAATGGACATGCTGCGTGATACAATAGGTGCATTACGACCTGGAGTGTGGTGTATGTTCAAGAAATTAGGAATGGCATTGATTTACGCCGCCATAGGTGGTCTTGTGTATTTTTATGGAGATACCATATTGGTCTGGATTCGATCGACAGACAGTATGACGCTGATCATGTTCATGGCTGTCATCATGGCCTTGTTTCCGGTGATCCCTTATCCGGTGGTAGGAGGCGTAATCGGTGCTGCCCTCGGGCCGGTTATCGGTGGAATCGTCACTTGGGTCGGCTCTACCGCTGCTTCCATCCTCATGTTTATGTTTATCCGATACGGGTTTCAGGAATGGGGCGACCGGGTGCTTTACCGTTATAACAGGCTGGGAAAAGTGACAACGATGTTCGAACGGAACGCCTTTATGACCATCCTGTTTACCCGGTTGATCCCGTTTATTCCTTCCATTGTCATCAATGTGTACGCGGCTCTCAGCAAGGTAACGTTCGCATCTTACAGCATCGCGTCCGCTCTAGGCAAAATCCCTGCCATGCTGCTGTTTTCGATGGTAGGCGATCATCTGATGACCGACCCTTCCCACATCATGATAACCATTGGGGTATACGGCGTATTTCTCGCGATAACCCTGCTGGTTTATCGGTTATCAGGCTTTGGCCGTTCAGGAAGAACTGAGGGCAAACGGTTATAACTGCTCAATGGATGAGGCGGGACCACTTCGTTCTGCAGATGCGGAGGTCTCGCCCTTTTTCTTTTGGAACCAAGCCCGAACCGCCTCGATCTCTCGCTGATCCATGCCGTTTAAGCTTTCGTTGATCTCGCTGAATATCATCTTCACCTGCAGAGACAGGAGCCCTCTTCTTCGCTGTCTGCGGGTACCGCTGACCTCCATGGCGATAATCTGCGGCCGGCGTATATACCTGGTGGACATTGCAATGAAACGGCTGCGGATCGTCAGCTGCTTGTCCGTTACATTAAGTCCGGAATCCCGGTGCGAAAGGAGTCCCCAAGCTAACGAGAGCGGGAGGAGCAGAAGCGATAACAAACCGAGTCTGTCAAAATACCAAATGCATGCGCCACTAACGATCGCGGCAAAAGCCAGCTTCCACCGCAGGTACATCCATTTTGCGCGGGGCGGCGGCGAAGCGGTAATAGGCTGAGCGCTGAATTGAGGTGTGACCCGGTTCAGCAGCGCTGGAATATCTACGGTCTTCAGTAGAGGATGAAGCATGAAATGCTTGTCGGACTCGGACGTAAGCACATGAACCTTCACTTCAGCGTAACCGAACCAGCGCCGGAATACGCCTTCTTTTACGGTAATGGCCAGCACTCGTTCGGGAGAGAAGAGCAGCCTTTTTCTCTCCAGCAGCCCGCAGCTGACCGAGATTTGTTTTCCGATGCGCTCGACGGTAAATCCCGCATATTTGATCGTGTAGAGCACGGCGGAGAGCAGCCAGGATATAATAAGCGCCACCGCGGCAATGCTGATCCAGCTCCCGGGCAGCAGCTTCCCTGCCGATTGAAACAGCGATTGGTACATTTGATCCGGGAGCAGGTCATCGGCAAATGATATAATACCGCCTACAAAGGCTAAAGCCAGTGACAGGTTGGGCGAGGAGAGCGCGGCAATGAGCAGGCGTCCGGAGGATAGCTGGAGCAGCGTGCTGCGTTCTTCCTCTGCCGTCCCTGGATCGTCTGCGGTATGTCTCCCGGCGGCGCCGCCGGAATCGGAATCCTCCAAAAGACCGCTTCCGTATCCCATGTTCTGATTCGACGGTTGAATGGATTCGTGATTCTCTCGGGTTTCCGACGGTTGAACAGCTGCCCTCTCGCTCGGAGCGGGAAAGCTCTGATCGGTTGGGTCGGAACTCTCATGAGCTTGGTGAACCTCCCGTTCCGTCTGCCTTGTTCGGGTTTGCTCGCGCAGCCAGCGCTGCAGCCGTTCGCCTTCGCTATTGGTGATGGCAGGCAGTATGCCGCCGCCTTCCGTTTTGCCCGGTGTTTCAATTCGGACCTGGGTAAGTCCCAGTATACGCTGCAGCAAGGGCTGCTCCATATTCATAGAATGAATGCGGCCCGTATAGATGGACAGCTCCTCACGGAACAGAACACCGCGGCGGATGAGGATTTTGTCCTCTTCTAACGTATAGACGAAGCGTTTCCACTTCAGATACCCGTACAGAAGCAGAAGCGAGACCATGATGACGATGACGGCGGACAGCCAGTACCAAGGGATGTCCCGCAGCGATTTTCCGTTAAGGAATTTGATGGATACGAGAGCGGCGATGGGAATGAGTGATTTTACGCTGCCTACGAGCGGGAACAGGATGAACAGCCGGTGCAGTCTTGTCGGTTCATTCATCGTGATCCACCACTTTGGCCAGCTCGCCGATCTGTTTTTTCAGTTCCTCTGCATCTTCCAGCTTGAGCGCCTGAATAACATGAGTCGTTGCGGCGGTAACGACCTTTACCTTGGCTAGACCATATTTACGAAGGAGCGGCCCTCGCTCAAGCTCCACATGCTGTACACGCGTCATCGGGACAAGGGTGTCACTGAGCCAGATCCAGCCGGAGCGAAGCTCCAACTCTTCCTCGCTTACCTTGAAGCCGAATTGTTTGTAGGTGAAAGAGGGCACGGCCCAAGTAAACCAGGCTCCGAGAACCAGCAGTCCGATGGTGATCCAGCCCGGTATCAGGGTCCACCCGAATATAGCGGCGATGATCAGATAAGCTGCAGCAGCGAGCAGGATCACTCCATCCGTAATGAAACCCGTGATGCGGGAGATCGTTACGGAGTCCGGGTGACATCTGCGCATAGCGTCAAGCCGATTGTCCATATGTATGTTCCTCCTTGATGTTTAAGATTCAAACAGTCCTTGCATTTATATGTATGTCTACGTTGCTAGGGAAGGATTCGTTTCATCCCGTCTCCCGACTTGCTTGCCGTGCTTATCATTGTAGCATAACAGGCTAACGAGCAATTGAACCTGACCTAACGGTTGCATGAACATATGCTGAATCTGTTAAGCTTGAGTTAAGGAAGAACTTGAAATGATCGAGAATGAAAGGATCGCGTGTAATGAAAATAGACCGGCTATTAGCCATAACCGTCCTGCTTCTGAACCGGGGGAGACTGAGCGCCAAGGAGTTGGCCGATCGGTTTGAAGTATCAAGCAAAACCATATATCGCGACATGGATACGCTATGCCAAGCCGGGATCCCGATTGTGGCCCACCAGGGAATATCCGGCGGGTTTGAAATTATGGAGCATTATATGATTGACAAGTACTGGCTGTCCGCCGAGGAGATGAGTGCGCTGGTTACAGCGGTTAAAGGGATGAGCAGTGCACTGGAGGATCAGCAGATGGGCATCCTGCTTGAGAAGGTAAAATCGCTGCTGCACAGGGTAGAGCAGGGGCTTGGCGATGAATATCGAAGGGAACCGGTGGTCATGGACTTTCAGCCTTGGGGACAGCGTCAAGGACTGAAACCGGCCGTGGGCTTGCTCAAAAAGGCTATTCAAGAAAAGCGCAGGGTCGTGATGGAGTATATCGATAATCGGGGCAACGCGGAGCGAAGAACCATTGAACCGGCACCCCTGATTCTGAAGGGCAATATTTGGTATGTACAAGCCTTTTGCCTGGAGCGGGATGACTTTCGAATCTTTCGGTTATCGCGCATGCAGCATATCGAGATGCTGGATGAGACTTCGGAGACAAGAATGATACCGAGTATG
Organism: Paenibacillus sp. p3-SID867; assembly: GCF_025142895.1. Taxonomy (NCBI): domain Bacteria; kingdom Bacillati; phylum Bacillota; class Bacilli; order Caryophanales; family Paenibacillaceae; genus Paenibacillus; species Paenibacillus sp. p3-SID867. The sequence goes on along the minus strand of NZ_JAMBDM010000006.1, from coordinate 207,290 downwards.
GAACGCTTGGAATGGGAGTCCTCTTGGTCAAGCGCGCTGGAGCAGGAGACGGTGCTGCTATTCGAAGCTGCCGCGCGTCAGCGGGTGGCGGATATTTTTCCGTCCGAACAAGTAACCGTCAACCCGGACGGCTCTTTACGCGTTCGAGTGTTATACAAATTGGATGAATGGTTTTACAGCATGATACTAAGCTTTGGTGATCAGGTGCTGATTGAGGAGCCAGGCGAAGCGGCGGATGAAGTTAAACGAAGAGCGCAATTGATTATGCAGCGCTACGTTAACCAGGACAGATAGATGTCCACGTTACCTCTTTAGAATAGAAATATATTCATCTCAAGGAGGAAACAACATATGAGTCATAGTCAACAGCAGAATCAAAGTGAACGATGGGTCGAGACTAGACCCGCCATGTTCATTCAGGGTGTCGGCGTTCGAACGACGAACGAAGCGGAGGCAGGACCGCAAGGCAAAATACCGCAGTTATGGGATCGGTATTTCCAAAGCGGGTTGCAGACGCAATTATCTGATAAGGATCAAGCCATCTATGCGTTGTACACGGATTACGAGAGCGATGCATCCGGGGCGTACACCTTAATTATAGGCAACAGGATAGATGAAGCTGTGGCAGTTGCGGCTTCTACGGAGGAGCTGCAGCAGGCGTCCGTCCCGGCAGCCAACTACATGGTATTTCGAACAAAACGTGGCCCTTTGCTGGAAGTCGTTCCGCAGGTGTGGCATGAAATTTGGAGTTATTTCCAGCAATCAGCCGATAAAAGGACGTATACCGGGGATTACGAACGCTATGACATGCAGCAGTTTGATCCTGCGAATACTGTGGTGGACGTATATATCGCGATTGAATAGGAGTTAATATCGGCAGGGCGTTCCAGTGCCTGGAGTGGAAAGCGACTATTCTTCGGATGATATGACCTAACCCGGGAATACGCGATATTGGCCAATGATGAAGAAGAGGGTGATCCCGCAGCGGGATTACCCTCTTTATTTTACAATCCGGAGCCCGGCTTCTTGATCATCGTTATGAACGTAGTGCCGCCATAATCAAACGTTGCAACTTCCGAGAAGCCCAGCTGGGTATACAAGCGAATGGCTCGTTCATTGAATTTGGCAACGGTCAGCCGAAACGATTGGCGCTTGTGAAATTCAGCGATGGATGCCAGCACGAACGAGAGAAACTCTTTTCCCCGGCCTTGTCCGGTCGATTCCGGTTTCATCCCAAGTCCGAAATCCAGCAGATCCTCGTCATATGCACCTAACGGGATTGCGATCGGAATTTGGGCTGATGAGCCTGTACAGCAAAAGCCGAAGAGCTGCCCTACCTCGTCCAGTATGGCGTAATACGAACACTCCAGAAGTTCTTTCCGGAACTCCTCATCCGGTTCGCTGTTGTAGAAATCATAGGGAGGTTCATAGCTCCATTGCATAATTTGATCGGCATACGTTTCGGTCATGGCCGTGATACGAAGAGGCATTATTCTCATCCTTTGGGTTTGTTGATATAGGTTTCTTCCCCATATCCTTTAATTCGATTTGGAAGCGAAAAAACCTTCTCTTCCGCGTGCATGGCCGGGCATATGCCCGCCATGCCGAGAAGAGAAGGTTTTCTTTTGTCACAGTGACCATTCATGATCCGCTGGCATGGGTCTGCACCACATGCTGCCTGCGGTAGGCGCCCGGCGTCATGCCGACGGCCTTCTTGAACGTCCGGTTGAAGGAGGTAATGTTGAGATAGCCGACACGCTGGCTGATCTCATTGACGGTCAAGTCCGTGCATGCCAGCAGTTCCTTCGCTTTGTTCATACGGATGCCGAGCAGATGGTCGCTGAAGTTAAGACCGGTCTTCTCCTTGATATAGACGGAGAGGTAGGCGCTCGACAGGTTCAGCTTGGCTGACAGATAGTCGAGAGACAGATCATCGGCATACTGGTTATGGATAATGTTCATGAACATGGCGATGAGCGGCTCTTCGCCAGTATCCTTTTTCTTGCGAATGAGGGCGCAGGAGGCTTCGACGAGCTGACGGAATACCCCCTGGTAATCTGTTAAGCAATGGCATTCTGCCAATCTTGCGCTCCACTGCTTTAAGGATTGGACAGATGTTTTGTCAATCTGGGCCGTCTCCATGTAACTTAGAATCTTGGAAGCGACCGAATCGGCGAAGAAACGGAATTGCGAGATGCCGGCCTCCTTGCGCTGCATGGCCTCGAGCGCCTGATCGATGATTTGCAAGGAACGGCTGTCGCTGCCGGATTGCAGCGCGTCAAGCAGTCCTTTTTCCTGAGACGGGCTTAGATTGACAGTGTTTGGAAGGACTCGCTGCTTGGTTACCATCTGTGATTCCTCCAAGAGTTGTGCCTGTGCGGTCAGTCCTTTGACCTGGTGGTAGGCTTGATTGAATTCGGACGAATGGCTCACTTGGGAACTGACGGCGATGGTGACAAGGAACAATTCCTTTTCCTCATTTAACATGTCCTTGATTTCCTGCAGCAGTTCCTCCAGGCGGGCGGCTTCCTCCCGTTTAAAGATGGATACAATCTCATTCTTTTCGATCTGGAACGTATGGGATCCCGGATAGCGTTCTGCCGTGATCAGATGGATATGCTCCAGCATATGGCGGACCGCCTGATCGGTCTGGAGGGGGAGCTCATAAACCGGATTCATCCGGAAACGGATGTGATATAGAACCACGATGAAGCTTCCGTCATCCGACAGGAAATCCTCCCACTCGCTAATATCGGTATTGATGCTCTTCAGCTGACTAATATAAGAGTAGCTGGTTAGAACGGATTTATGCTTGTTCATGCGCTCCCGTATTTCTTCCTTCTCCCGGAACAGCTCTTGAATCCGGTTCTGGATCAGATCGTATTCGGTGATGCTTCCGGATTCCGGCATGGATGAGCTGTTGGCTCTGTTCAGCACGGTTGTTAAAATCTGCTTCACCGGCTTGTGCAATCTGCGACTCAGGAAAAAGGAAGCGGCAAGGGCCACGCCAAGCGACAGGCAGAAGATGAGCAGCAAACCGCCGGTTAACCGGCTGAGCTGCGAAGAGACATGGCTGTAAGGCACGGCGGAGACATAGGTCAGTCCATCGGACCCGGCTTCGGCAAAATAGTAGGTTCCATCTTTGAGCACGGCCTTCTGTCCGGCTTCAAACGTCGGAAGCTGATCTTGGTTCATGGAGCCCAGCGTATAGAGCACTTGGCCTTCGTCATTCAGAATGGCGAGTGCACGATCATCGGATTCGCCGAAGAAGGACTGAGCGGCCTTGTCGATATCGATAAGGGCAATGACCTCATAAGGACTGTCCGGCTGCTTGTAGACAAAAGGCATCAGTGTTTTCTCGGACAAATCGTTGTTGACTCGATAAGTGGCCGCCGGGAAAAGTTTGAAGGACTCCTGATGGCCCTCGTAGCTGCTCCAGAACGAATAAGGATACCTCGGGCTTGCATAGGAACGGTTGAACATATAGGAAGCATCGCCGCTTCCGGATTTGCTCAGTACAAACTCAAACTCCCGGAGATAAATCAGGGTGTCCTCCAGAAAGAACAGCGGGTTATAGATATCGCTCCGCATCTGCATCATCACATCTCGAGCCTTCAAGTAATTGACTTCGTTTCCGGCCTGGTGGCGAAGCTGATTATTGAAGCCGATTAATTCGGATTGATTGTATATATCGAACATTAATACCTGCAATCTGCTGAATTGGTTGTTGAACCGCTCTGCCGTATCGTGAACCGCCTGCTGGCTCGTATCGATGATTTCTTTCTGCAGGCTGGTCTTAAAGAGTTGGAAAATGACCGTATAGAACAATCCGAATAACACGATGATGGCCAGAAAGCTCAGAAAAATTTTAAAGAATACACTGCGGCTTTTATGTCTGATCCAATTCACAGCCTTCCCCCCTTTATATTTTTCTGACGTTCAAGGTTTCACAACATTATATAGGACAAGTGTTAAGGATTGTGCCCGATTCATGTTAATCGTTCGTAAAAAATGGATAGTCAATATTTTAGATTTTAAGCAATGCTTTAGGAAAACGGCGCTTCTGCCCATCCATCCAATGAAAGGCGAGACATCATTAAAATGGTCAATACCCCATATGCGTTCGGGTCGTTTATGATGCAGACGTGGACCTTTAAGACACACGAAGACGCATAGACGAAAGAGGGGGGATTGCCGATTTTACAACGTCATCTAAACACCTTGGAAGCGCATTCAAACATTCGCAGGAAAAGTGCTTGGCGAAGATGGATGATGCAGGTTCGCAGAAACTGGCAGCTGTACGCTTTATTTGCACCAGTTCTGTTATACTTCATTGTATTTCATTATGTACCCATGTATGGCGTCCAGATTGCATTTAAGGATTTTATTGCGAACAAAGGGATCATGGATAGTCCATGGGTAGGCTTCAAGCATTTTGAACGCTTTTTTGACAGCTTTTATTTTTGGCGCATTATCAAAAATACGATGGGCATCGGGTTATATGAGCTGGCGGTCGGATTTCCGATTCCGATTATCCTGGCATTGATGATTAATGAAGCCAGATCGGGCCGGTTCCGCCGATTTGTACAAACCGTAACTTATGCACCCCATTTCTTATCTACGGTGGTCGTCGTCGGTATGATCATGATGTTCCTGTCGCCGGTCAGCGGCCTGGTCAATTCGATTATCACCTCCTTCGGCGGAGAGCCGATCGCCTTCATGACGGAGCCATCCTGGTTCAAGAGCATCTACGTATGGTCCGGCGTATGGCAGGGTATGGGCTGGAGCTCTATTATCTACTTGGCGGCACTCGCCGGGATTGATCCGCAGCTGCATGAGGCGGCCAAGGTGGATGGAGCAGGCTGGTTCCGGCGAATATGGCATATCAATCTGCCGGGCATTGCTCCAACGATGACCATTCTGCTGATTCTGAACATCGGTTCCGTTCTGGGCGTCGGCTTCGAGAAGATCTTCCTGATGCAAAATTCACTCAATATGGAAGCGTCTGACGTCATTGCTACGAATGTATACCGGAGTGGTATACTGGGTGCCCAGTACAGCTTCTCGGCTGCGGTTGGTCTGTTTAACTCCGTTGTAAACTTCATCCTGTTGATTACCGTAAACCGGATCGCCCGAAAAGTCAGCGAGAACAGCCTATGGTAAGGAGGAATGATGGCGTATGCCGCAAAGCCGAAGTGAACGAATAGCCGGAGTATTTATTTACATTATACTATCTTTTATCACGCTCCTTGTACTGTATCCTTTATTTTTTGTACTTATTGCTTCCATTAGTGCACCAGAAACGGTCATGCGAGGGGAAGTATGGCTCTGGCCCAAGGAGCTGTCATTTGTCGGATATGAGCGGTTGTTTGCCAATTCGGAGCTTGTACGAGGATTTCTGAACACCTTGCACTATACCACGACGGGAACGGCGCTGAATGTTCTGATGACCATTGCGGCAGCCTATCCGCTCTCCAGGGTTGATTTCAAGGGTCGACATGTATTTACACTAATCATTGTCTTTACCATGTTCTTCAGCGGTGGGATGATCCCCAATTACTTGCTGGTGAAGGAACTGGGAATGCTGGATACGATTTGGGCCATCATTATTCCTTCGGCCGTATCGGTGTGGAACATTATCATCATGCGGACCTTCTTCCAGAGTTCCATTCCGAAGGAAATGCAGGAGGCAGCGTTTATCGATGGGGCGTCCAATATGCGGGTACTGCTGCGGATTGTGCTGCCGTTATCCGGACCGATATTGGCCGTGATGGTGCTGTTCTACGCCGTAGGTCACTGGAATTCGTATTTCAGCGCGCTGATCTACTTATCTGATCGTGCCAATTATCCGATGCAGCTGTTCCTGCGCGAGATTCTGGTACAGGGACAGATGCAGGAGATGGTGGATATCAGTGATGATTCACTGGCGCGAAGTCTGATGGACGCGGAAGCCATCAAATATGCGGCGGTCATTGTGACGAATCTGCCGATGCTGCTGCTGTACCCGTTCCTGCAAAAGTATTTTGTGAAGGGCGTTATGATTGGTGCAATTAAAGGTTGATTACGTACATTTCATGAGGAGGAATTGAATTTTATGGTGATGAGAAAATGGACTTCACTCACATTGGCAGCTGTACTGGCAGCCGGATTGCTGGCAGGCTGCGGTAGTAAAAGCGGGGAAGGTGCAACGGATAAGGGTGAGACGCCGCAAGCCAATTTTAACGAGACCGGCATGCCGATTGTGAACGAGCCCCTCGATCTGACGTTCTTCACGGGCAAGTCGCCATCAAACGGGAGCAAATTTGAGGAAACACTCGTATGGAAAACCTATCAAGAGATGTCCAATGTGAATGTGACCTGGAACCTCATTCCATTCGATACCCTGACCGAGAAGCGGAACTTAGCGCTGGCAGGTGGAGATTATCCGGATGTATTCTACTCCGCAAGGGTCAGCTCCGCAGAGTTAACCCGTTATGGGGAGCAAGGAGTATTTATACCGCTGAATGATCTGATCGATAAATACGCACCAAATTTCAAAAAGCTGATGGAAGAGTACCCGGATATTCGAAAAGGGCTGACGATGCCGGACGGCAACATTTATTCCCTGCCTTCTTTCTACGATCCTGCGCTGCTCTCCATGTTGATTGGTACACCGATTTGGATTAATCAGGAGTGGCTGGATCAGCTCGGGATGAAAGAGCCGCAGACGACAGAAGAATTCTATGCGTATTTGAAGGCGGTAAAAGAAACCGATCTAAACGGTAACGGAAAGCATGATGAGATTCCTTTCGCTTCAGCAGGCATTACCGGAATCATCGATCACTTGAAAGGCTCTTGGGGACTTGGCACAAGCGGACTTGGCCATAAATTGGTGGACATAGATCCGGACACAGGAAAACTTCGCTTCACCAAAGCTTTGCCGGAGTATAAGGAAATGCTCCAGTTCGTAAACAAGCTGCACCAGGAAGGACTGCTCGATAAAGAGATCTTCACGATTGAGGGCGGCGCATTGAATGCCAAAGGGCAGGAGGGCCTGCTCGGTGCCACAATTGTGCCGAATCCGGAGATGGTGATGGGTCGCAAAGAATACATCGGGCTCGGGGCGCTTAAGGGACCGCATGGTGATCAGCTCTATTCCCACGTCAAAGTGCCGATGGTTCACGTAGGTGCATTTGCGATTACCGATAAGAACCCGAATCCGGAAGCAACGATCCGCTGGATGGATTACTTCTACGGGGATGAGGGCGCCCAGTTCTATTTCATGGGTAAAGAAGGCGAGACATTTACGAAGAACGCTGACGGTCAGCTGGAGTATGTGAAGGAGATTACGGAGGATCCAAATGGATTAACGCAGGATCAGGCGTTGGCCAAGTATTTCACTTGGCTCGGGGGCAGCTATCCGGGCTTTGTGCGGGAGAAATGGTTTAAAGCCTCGGAGACACGACCTAACGCCATGGCCGCAGCCGAAAAGGCAGAGCCGTATGCCGTGAAGGAGATCCTGTACAACTTTAACTTTACATTGGAGGAAACGGACGTCATGACCTCGATCGGTAAAGATATCGAGGATTACGTTAAGGAAATGGAAGCGAAATTCGTGAACGGCTCGGCCTCGTTCAGCCAATGGGATGAGTATGTGAATACACTCAACAAGATGGGACTGGACCGATACATGGAGGTTTACCAGGCCGCTTATGAGCGCTACCAGGCGGAGTAAGTAGTAAGTAACAGTTAGATCCTTTAAAAGACGCGGTGTGGAGAGATTCCTGCATCGCGTTTTTTGCCTGCTCAAATAATTGGTGAAATATCCCAAATGGGGTGATAAGATCAGATTACGGTAACAGAACTGAGAATATCAATTTACAGGAGGAGGGCGAAGTCAGCCGCGTGAGAATCGTTTTAATTGTTATAGGTGCGTTCAAAGGGTTGGCCCATTGGTTTTTCAAACCTAGGCGAAGATATACCTCAATTAAGAAGGTCGAATGGATTGTTGAGCGATTGATTCAAGGCTTCCTTATCATGTGGGCGATTCTGTTCATACGTTGGGTTATATTGATAATTATAGCAACGATGCGGCATTTTGGAGCCTTTGATTAGGGTGGGAAAATCTCTTGATCAAGTGCCGTCCTCTTCAAACCGTTCGGGTAGTTTGCTTATTTTAAAGAGCGACTGTATATGATAGGCTTACACTATGTTACTGTATTCATCTATTTAAAGGAGAAGTCCATGCAGCATAGACCATCTTTAGAAGCTCAAGTGTACGACACGATTCGTGATAATATGATCAAGGGTGAGTACTTGCCTGGAACCATGCTGTCAGAGAACGAACTGGCTAAAGAGCTCGGTGTTAGTCGGACCCCGGTACGGGCAGCCATTTCCATACTGGAAAAGGAAGGTTTGGTTGAATCCTTTAAGGGCAGAGGGGTGCTTGTGAAGGAGATTTCCTTCCAGCAATTCTATCAAATCTTTGAGGTGCTTGTATCCATGCAGTTATTCGTCATGGATATAGCCATCGAACGAAAGCTGTCCTTCGATCTGGAGACCCTTCGTCTCTGTCTGGATCGGCAAAAGGCTGCACTGGAACAGAATGACAACTTCGGATATTACGATAATTCCTTGCTGTTTACGGAGAGCATTTTGCGGACGCTCCGCAATGATTATATGGTGGGTGTCCTGGGCATGTACAGGACCAAATTTCTAACCAAGATGGTATCCCACCGCAAGCGCTATCCGGATGATAAACCGGAATGGGCCATCGCAACCAACAGTTTGATGTATGAGAGGTTATGTCTGCATGACGTAGCTGGTGCCAAGAAGGCACTGAGCGAGCAGTATCATTATATGGCCGAGAAACTGATGTGGGGCAGTATTTTTTAATCCGCTGTTTTTCGGAGGAATCCAAGATACATCTATTTCAATAATGTAAAACGTATGCTTCCATCAAGGTATTACTGGAAGCATACCAAACAACGCTTTTTGGGCTGTTTCGACACCCCGGAAGGCGTTTTTTTATGCTTACGTGACAGGATTTTATGTTTGATTCCTTCATTTTACGGGATACATTCAATGCTGGAAAATTAACAATGGAATAACATAGTTCTTGTTTTCAACTTACATACAACCTGCATACTTGTTGTTGAAGCGATGAAAAACAACCATTTCCGAAAGAGGGTATGATCATGAAGCCATTTCAGTTACAGCACATGAATGGAGAGCATGCGGTTTGGTTTGCGTCGGAGAGCGGGACGACGGATCGGCGTCCGTGGTTTGGGGAGTTGAAGGATATTCCAACAGAGGATTTCAGCTTCGCGGTATTAGGTGACCGATGCGGTATGGCAACAGCGGGCGTATTTGAAAAGGCGCTCGAGACCGTGCGTGATTTGAAGCCGGATTTTGTGCTCAGTGTCGGGGATTTGATTGAAGGCTACTGGAGAGAAGCGTCATCTGCCAGAGCGGAATGGGATGAGATCGACCATCTTATCGAAGCAACTGGTTTGCCCTTCTTCCAAATAGTCGGCAACCATGATTGCGGCAGTCAAGTGATGCTGGATGTATGGAGGGAACGGAAGGGTTTAGAATATTATGCTTTTCGTATCGGCGATATCCTCTATCTTATGCTGAATACGGAGGACCCGCCGTCTGAGCTGCCTGATGCGTTTATAGACATTATTAAAAAAGCAACCTTTCAGATACAGCATGACCCAGCGAGTACGGACGAGCATATGCAAGCATTTTACCAGGACATCTTGACTCTTTTGCCTGAAGATCAGCTGCAAGATCTGGGACGGATTGAATTGTCGATCAGCGATGAGCAGTTGGACTTTGCGAGAATCATACTGGAGGAGAACTCGGATGCCAGATGGACCTTCGTGAGCATGCATAAGCCTGGCTGGAAATCGGAAGATCCGCAGTTCAAAAGGCTGGAGGAAATGCTGGGCTCCCGATCGTATACGATTTTTGCCGGACATTTGCATGCCATGGAGTACAGCTCGGAAGGGAATCGGGAATATATTCAGCTTGGCAGAACGGGGGGACATGCTCACGGCACCGGCCCTGAAAGTCAAAATGTGATGCTGTGGGTCAACATGCGTAGCGGCAAGCCCTCCTATCGTGTTATTCAACTGGATGGTGTGCAGGAAGCGGAAATTTATAAACCGAGTTCGTCGGGTCAACATTTAGAACCTCAGGAGGTATAAACGATGCAGGATACGGTGTTCTTTGTTCACATGTCGGATACCCATATTAATATTCCGGGGAAAAATCCATTATTTAAAATCGATGCTTCTCAAAAGCTGCGTGATGTTTTTACCGAGCTGGAAAAGCTGGAGCGGAAGCCTGATTTTGTTGTGATCAGCGGTGATTTGACCCAAGACGGCAATGTCGAGGATTACAGCTATTTACGGCTGCTGCTGGAGGAAGAGATGTCTAAACTCGGTGTGCCGCTGTATCTTGCACTGGGGAACCATGATTCCCGTCCATATTTCCGGGAGGGTTATCTGGAGGAAGAGCCCACTGAAGAATCCTATTATTATTCGGTCATGGAATCCGGGCTTCGGCTCATCGTGCTGAACACCCAGGTTCCAGGGTCGAATGAGGGTCATCTGGATGAAGAGCAGCTGGAATGGCTGCGGGAGACTCTCTCCACTCCTGCACCGAAGGGAAGCATCATCGTGCTTCATCATCCCGTGGTGCCCACACCCACAGCTCTGATGGATAGCCACCTGCTGTGCAATCCGCAGGATCTGGCAGATGCCATTGCCGGCAGCGATGTGATCGGACTGTTATCCGGGCATATTCACGTGAATAACATCGGACTGTTCGAGGGGATTCCAAGCGCGGCGGCTACCGGCGTAGCCTTCGGCATTGAACCGACAGCAGCGCATAGCATGAAGTTTATTGATAACAGCGGCTACAATCTGGTTTTGGTGAAAGACGGCCGGATGATCGTTCACCCGATGGCGATGCCTGGTGAGCAGCGGCTCGTATTCGAATGGAAGATGGAGATGGAACAAGCTCATTCGTAAGCAGCTATTTAAGCCCCTCCCCCGAATTTATCTACATATAAAAGGAGATGGAGTATGAAACACCATAGCAAAAAGTGGACGGCAGCTGCCCTGCTGCTTACGGTATTAACCTCTACTGCCTGCGGCAATGCCGGTTCGACGGAGGATACAGCCAGTGCTGCATCGGACACGAAAATCAAGGTTTCGTTCTATAGCTACAATCTGGCCATCGCAAGCCAGGTGCCAGGTACCGAAAAGCTGATTCGGGAGTTTGAAGAAGCTCACCCGAATATCGATATCGATCCGATTCCGGTGTCTTCGACAGACATCAATTCCAAGGTACAAGCCGATATTGTTGCAGGATCCACGCCGGACATCGCCCAAATTACATTCGATGGCCTGGATTTTGCGGTTAACAATTTCAACGCAAAACCCCTGGAGGATATCGTTCCCGCCGATGAATTGGCATCCAACTTTCAGGGCTTCTCGGAGAACGGCTTGAAGCTGGGTCAACTGAACGGCAAAACCTATGGTCTTCCGTTCACCTTCAGCACCCCGGTGTTGTTCTATAATGCAGATCTCTTCAAGAAGGCAGGTCTTGATCCGGAGCAGCCACCGAAGTCCTGGGAGGAAGTGAAAGAGTACGGCCTTCAAATAGCCAAGTCATCCGGTGCATCCGGGGTTCATGTAGGAGGAGCCACGGGCGGGGACTGGATTATTCAAGCCCTCATCGGAAGCAATGGAGGGCGCGTATTGTCCGAGGACCGGAAGACTCTGCAATTCGGACAGCCTGAGGCCATTGGCGCTATTCAGATGTGGCAGGATCTGATTGCCAGCGGCGCAAATGGCAAACTGAACGACGGCGAAGCGATCGAAGCATTCAGTCAAGGCAAGGTCGGCATGCTGCTGTTCACGAGTGCGCTCCAAAGCTCACTGCTTGCAGCAGCAGAAGGTGGCGGGTGGGAGCTGAAAGCCGGCAAAATGCCGTCCTTTGGCGACCGGGAGACAACGCCGGTCAACTCCGGCAGCGCCTTGTTCATTCTATCAGACGACAAGGAGAAGCAGCAGGCCGCATGGGAGTTTCTTAAATTCGCTACAAGCGAACGCGGTTATACCATCATTACGTCGGAAATTGGGTATTTACCGCTTCGGCCAGCCATTGTTGACGACCCTGCCTACCTCAAAGACTGGGTAGAAGCCAATCCGCTCATAAAACCGAATCTGGAACAGCTGGAGAGCTTGAAGCCATGGGTGTCCTATCCGGGAACGAACTGGAAGCAAATCGAGACGATTCTGAATGACGCGGTATCAGAGGCTATTATCAGTCAAGGTGACATCGCACCGATTATGCGAGGTGCCGAGGAGCGGGCTCAAGCCTTAATGCCATAGCGAAGGAGATGTAAGCGAACATGAGTTATGAGATTGCCGGAGCCCCATCTTCTTCCGCTGCTCCCTCCGCCAAGACCAGGGACCAGGCTAAGCTGAAGAAGCGATTAAAAGGATTCAAGCCGTATTTGTACATGCTGCCAGCCCTGTTTTCCCTTGGCTTTTGGATTTATAAACCGCTGGTGGAAACATTCCGGCTAAGCCTCTATGAGTGGAACCTGCTGCCAACGTCTCCAAAAACCTATGTGGGAACGAGAAATTTCGAGCAGCTGTTCTCGCTTCCGGAGATGGGGATATCCATCTGGAACACGCTTCTGTATATGATTGGTGTTCTCCCGTTTTCCATTATACTGCCGCTATTTATTGCTATTGCGACGGACAATATCGGGAAGAGGTCACGAAATGTGTATCGTGCGCTCATTTTCCTTCCGATGATCATGGCTCCGGTGGCGGTTTCATCGGTATGGCGCTGGATTCTGCATCCGACGAACGGCATATTAAATCAAACGCTGGGCCGGTTTATTCCGATGGATGAGCCTATCCGCTATTTTACAGATGAGCGTATCGCGATATGGAGCATTATTTTTATTACAGGATGGAAAATGATCGGCTTCAGTACACTGATCTTCTCGGCTGCGCTCACAGGCATCAATAAGGAGTATATCGAAGCGGCTAGGATGGATCGTGCCAACGGATTTCAGGTTATATGGAGCATTATCCTACCGCTGCTGTCGCCAACGATTCTGTTTATGACCATGATGAGCACCTTATTCGCTGCGGAATGGACCTTCGCATATATAAATGTCCTGACACAAGGCGGCCCGTTCAACTCGACCACGAATATTTATTATCTGCTCTGGACCTATGGATTTCAGACCTTTAATATTGGCTCTGGTTCCGCTGCTGCCGTTATGTTCTTCCTGGCTTTCGGGCTTTTGGCCTTTGGCTTCATGAAATTAACGAAGAAGCTCTCATTCTATGATAACTAGAGGAGGACGGTAAGTGTGCAGAGGTTATATACTTCAATGAAAGATCGAATATCCTCCATGGGCCAACATGCGCTGCTTCTCTTACTTAGCTTTGTGGCCGTATTTCCGCTCTACTGGATGGCGGCTACCTCCTTCAAGCCGGAAGCGGAGGTATTCTCGGCGAGCCTGCTGCCTGCCCAATGGACCTTTAACAACTATGTACAGGCCTGGAACGCGATTCCGATGGCCCGCATGCTCAGCAACTCCATGCTGGTGGCAGTCAGCCAAACATTATTGCAGCTGCTTACAAGCATATTGGCAGCGTATGCGATGGTGCGGTGGCAATTCAGGGGCAGCCGCCTGATATATGGTATGATTGCCTTAACCTGGCTTGTGCCGTTTCAAGTCATTATGATACCTAATTATGTGGTCATCAGCGGTCTCGGATGGAGAGATTCCTTAATGGGGCTCATTGTGCCGAATATCGTTTCCGCCTTTGCGATTTTGCAGCTGTATCATGCGTTTAAATCATATCCCAAAGCACTGATTGAGGCGGCTCATCTGGATGGAGCAACCGACTGGGGTGTGCTGTGGAGAACCATGATACCTAACCTGCGTTCCTCCATTGCTTCTATAGGAATTCTGCTGTTTATCACGGTATGGAATGATTATTTCTGGCCGCTGCTTGTGACAACCAAGCTGGAAAACTCAACGGTACAGAAGGGGCTTCAAATGTTCATATCGTCTGATGCCAATATGTGGGGACCTCTCATGGCGGCAACTACGATTGCCAGTTTTCCAGTGCTGGCTATTTATCTGGTACTGCAGAGACAAATTATTGATTCCTTTGTAAAGGGTGGTCTGAAATGACAATTCAGCAAGATGTGAGTATGACACCACGTGTGGTTCCGCTGGAAGGGGCATTTAATGTACGTGATCTTGGCGGGTATCGTACCGGGGATGGACGAATTGTAAACCGGGGACGTTTCTATCGGGGAGATGGACTGCACAAGCTGACATCTCAGGATCAGAAGGATCTGCTCAGCCGGGACATAACAACGGTGATCGATTTGAGAAATGCGAAGGAGCTGGAAACTGCCGTTAATGTGTTTGCCTCGAATTCGAAGGTTTCCTATTATAACGTGAGCCTGCTTAATCCTGCTCATCCATCCGGAACGATGATTAACTCCTTAGGTGACCTGTATGTCATGATGCTCGATACGTGCGGCCCGTTATTTCGTGAAGTGATGCTTCTGATGGCTGAGTCAAGCGGCGAAGCTGTGTTGTTTCACTGCTCGGCCGGCAAAGACCGGACAGGGATGACATCCGCGCTGCTGCTTGATCTTGCAGGTGTTCCCAAGGAGACGATCATCGAGGATTATGCATTGACCAGCCAGTGTCTTGCACCCATCATGGACGAGCTGCGGTTAGGACGCCCGGCCGGTATCTCAGCTGAGGACTATGAGAAGTTCTTAGGCTGTGACCCGGCTCATATGGAGCGGATGATGTCACATCTATACAGCCGTTACGGCGGTGCGGTAAGCTATCTTACCAGCATTGGTGTGCAGCAAGAGCATTTAGATATACTGAAAAACAAGATGATCGGGACGTAGATGCTCTGATTATCCTGAAGAATGAGGCTGAAGCCGCTGACAATGATGTCGCGGCTTTTTTGCTGCTTAGCGTCCATTTTACACAAACCGTGACTGATATTGAGCATGCGTTAACACTTCTTCCTTACACTTGGAATTAAATAAGGATAGAAGAGGGGATATGGAGTTGAAGCATAAAAGCATGAAAATAGTCTCGCTGTTGATGGCGGTGGAAATCACGATGGCCTCTTTATTTTCGGCAGGCACCGTGATGGCTGAAGAGGGACAGGAGATACTCCAGACGGCCAGCGCGGAAACAGCATCACAAGATGCAGCTATCGATATCGCTGCCGTTGATTTCGGCATTACCGATAAGATCTTTCCGGATGCGCATGCAGAAGAGGCATATACGGTAACCGTTGATGTGTATGGTGGACAAGCGCCCTATACCTTCTCGGCGACGGGTCTGCCGGCAGGCTTTGACATTGCGTCCGATACAGGATTCATTACGGGTACGCCTGCTGCTGGTCAAGAGGGCGAATATACGGTTGAGGTAACGGTGCAGGATAGCGCACCCGTACCTGCGACGGCTCAGTCGCTTGTGAAATTGCAAGTATTGGGGAAACGCCCAGATCCGGTGGCTGACAAGCTGGCCATGAGGATGATCGGACATTATTCCGTGGGTACCTCCAATAAGGACGGCGGCGTGGCGGAAATTGTAAAATACAACAAAGATAATGGAAAGCTCTATCTAGTCAATGGTTCAACACAGCCGGCAAGTCTCGAAATCGTGTCACTTGGCGCTGACGGCAGTTTGTTGAAGGACAAGCAGATCAATGTAGAAGATGTGGCGAGCACGGGCGGTTTCCTGTATGGAGACTTGACCAGCGTGGATATCAACACCAAGACGAAGCAGGTTGTGGTCGCTGTACAGGAGCAGGATCATGCAAAAGCCGGCAAGGTTTTGGTACTTGATTATGACGGCGGCTTGATCAAATCTTATGAAACCGGCATCCAGCCGGACATGGTCAAATATACGTCCGATGGCCGTTATATCCTGACGGCGGATGAAGGCGAGCCTCGTACGGAGACCGCTCCTGATCCGGAAGGAAGCATTACGATTATCGACACCTTATCAGGCGAAGCAAGTCATCTGAAGTTTGATGACCCGTCGATTATTGACGATCTGGTACATATTCGCGGACCTGTGGAAGCGGACGGGCAAATTCGCAGCACCGGAACCAAAGGTGAAGCGATTCGTGATCTGGAACCCGAGTACATCTCGTTGTCCGAGGATGAGCTGACGGCATATGTCGCCTTGCAGGAGAATAATGCGATTGCCGTGGTCGATATCGCCGCGAAGCGTATTCAATCGGTCAAAGGGCTCGGGTATAAAGATTTCAATCAACCAGAGAACCAGCTCGACCTCCTGAAGGATGGACAAATCAAGTTTGAGAACGTTCCTTTTTACGGCATGTATATGCCGGACGGAATTGCGACCTACAGCGTGAACGGACAGCAGTATATCCTGTCCGCGAACGAAGGGGATGCTACTGGCTGGGATGACCGAAGCAATGAAAGCAATATTGGCAAAATGAAGCCTAGTCTGGATCCGTTGTCTCCGGCAGCTCAATTTTTGGCTGACAAGGGAACCACCTATGACAAGGTTGAAGTTGCCAGCGATATGGGCACTGGAGGGCTATATCTGTATGGGGGTCGTTCATTCTCCATCTGGAATGCAGCCGACATGTCCCAGGTGTACGACAGTGGCAGTGATTTTGAGAAGATTACGGCCGAGCGCTTGCCGAATCATTTCAATGCCAGCAATGACAAAACCGATCTGGACAGTCGCAGCGCCAAGAAAGGACCTGAGCCGGAATATGTTGCCGTGGGTAAGGTCGGACAGAAAACGCTGGCTTTTGTCGGACTGGAGCGCATTGGCGGGGTTATGACGTATGATGTCACGAATCCATCCGATCCTGCGTTTCTGAACTATATCAACACACGGAATTTTAACGGCGGTATTGAGTCGGATTCCGGCCCGGAGGGACTGGACTTTATTCCGGCCGCGGACAGCAAGACAGGACGACCGCTGCTGCTGGTCGCTAATGAGGTCAGTGGAACGGTGGCCCTGCTGGAGCTTCAGGTGACCAAAATTACGTTGGACAAGACATCGCTCACGCTGAATCCAGGCGGAACCCCGGTACAAATGCAGGCGACGGTTGAGCCTGTTCAGGGCGGTTCTTCCGAGCTGTTATGGAGTTCCTCCGATGAAACGGTAGCCACCGTGGATTCGAACGGTCTGGTCACGCCGGTATCTGTTGGTGAAGCCGTAATTACCGTCCTGAGCAAGGATGGCTACGGATCAGCGGAAGTACCGGTTAAGGTAACGGACGGTTCAGTGGATGGAGAACCGTGGAAGTTAACAGTGATGCATACCAATGATACCCATGCGCATCTGGCGGAAGTGGCCAGACGGGCCACGCTGGTTCAGGAGGTCCGAAGCGAAGGCGGGAACAGCCTGCTGCTGGATGCAGGGGATGTATTCTCCGGCGATCTGTATTTCACCAAATGGTTTGGGCTGGCGGATCTGGCCTTCATGAACTATATGGGTTATGACGCAATGACGTTCGGTAACCACGAATTCGATCAAGGAACCAAGACGCTTGCAGATTTCGTGAGCAAGGCGCAATTCCCGCTTGTCAGCGCGAATGTGGATCTTAGTCAGGATGCTAACATCTCGCACCTGATTCGTAAGCCGGCGGTGATCGATACCGATCAGCCAAAGACAACGGCAAATAACGGGGTATATCCATACGTAACATTGCTGGTTGACGGCCAAAAGGTCGGGGTATTCGGCCTAACGACCGAGGATACGGCCGAGACGTCCAGCCCGGGGAAAGACGTAGTCTTCCGCAATGCGGTGACTTCGGCCAAGGCAACGGTTGAAGCGATGGAGAAGGACGGGCTTGATAAGATCATCGCCTTGTCTCACCTGGGTTACGCCAAAGATCAGGCGCTGGCCGAGGCCGTCGAAGGCATCGACCTCATTGTCGGAGGCCATACCCATACGACGCTCAATGCACCGGAAGTGGTGACGGACAGTCAACACGGTACACCAACCGTCATCGTGCAGGCGAATGAATGGGGCAAGTTCCTCGGCCGGGTAGACCTGCAGTTTGACAAAAACGGCGTTGTTCTCGTTGGCGACGGCGAACTCGGCGGCAAGCTGATTCCGGTAGATAGTACGGTCCAGGAAGACACGCAGGCCAAGGATATGCTGGCTCCTTACAAAGCGGAATTGGAAGAACTGATGAAGCAGGTTATCGGTACTGCAGGCGTCGTACTTGACGGCAAACGCGAGAATGTCCGCTCCAAGGAGACGAATCTCGGCAATCTGATTGCGGATGGCATGCTGACTAAAGCCAAAGAGCTTAAAAATGCTGATATTGCCCTCACCAATGGTGGAGGTATTCGCGCCGCAATCGATGAGGGCGAAATCACGATGGGCGAGCTGCGTACGGTGATGCCTTTCGGAAATACGCTGTTTGTTATGGACGTCACCGGACAGCAGCTGAAAGACGGGCTGGAAAACGGAATAAGCGGTGCCAAACTGGCGGATCTGCCAGGAAAGTTCCCGCAAATCGCCGGGATGAAATTCAAATGGGATCCTAGCGCTCCGGCAGGCGATAAAGTGTTCGACGTACAGATCATGAAGGACGGAAGCTACAAACCTCTGGTATTGACCGAGACGTACCGGATGGCAACGAACAGCTTTGTAGCCAAGGGCGGGGATGGATATAAATCCTTTGCCGATGCGATTGCCGAAGGAAAATACAACGAGGATTTGGGTTACCCGGATTATGAAATTTTCATGGAGTATGTGAACAAGCTGGGCGGTAAGGTTACGCCTAAGGTCGAGGGTAGAATTACGGAGCAGAAGAGACCGGCGAATCCGGGCGACGGCTCTTCTCCTGGATCAGGATCAGGCGGGTCGGGAGGCGGCTCCGTAACACCGCCGGTATCACAGTCTAATCCTCCTTCCTCTGGCGGAAACACATCATTGCCAAACGTAATGGCAGGCAAGGATCTGAATATAAGTGATGCAGGCGGAGCAGTGGACCGCATTACGGTGAAGGAAGAGGCGTGGAAGAAGGCAGTTGCCGGATTGTCTGCGAACGGGAAGCAGGAGCTCATTATTCGGGCTCCAGAGTTGAACCGTGCCGCCGAGTTATCCCTTTCGGCAGCAGATCTGAAGTTGGCCATGGAACAGAATTCGAATGTGACCCTGGTGCTGGAGACCGCGCTTGGCGCATTCCGTCTTCCAGTAACGGCTCTACATTTGGATGAGGCTTTGAAGCCGGCACAAGGCTCCGGGAGCATCCAAGTGAAGGTATCCGTGGCTCCGGTAGCAAGCAAGGTAGCGGATGCTATGACAAGCAAGGCAGCTTCCATGGGCGCCTCGATGGCAGGAAGCGGAGCGCTTCAGTTTGGCGTAGCGGTTGGAGCACCAGGCGCAGAGCAAGAACGGAAGGATTTCGGGAAGCGTGTAATCAGCCGCATCCTGCCGTTGCCGGCAGGGACAGCTTCGAATTCGGTCACTGCTGTAATTTTTGACGCAGATGCGGGAAGCTTCCGATTTGTACCGGCTACAGCGACGACGTGGAATGGTAAACCGGCTATCGAAGTGAAGCATGCCGGAAACGGCATTTACGCACTGCTGCAGTATAAGAAGACCTTTGCCGATCTAAACGGCCACTGGGCGAAAGCGGAAATCGAATCCATGGCTTCCAAGCTGCTCGTGAACGGAGTTAACGCTAACTCGTACGCGCCGGGCAAAGTAATCACGCGAGCAGAGTTTACGGCTATGCTGGTCCGCGCGATGGGACTTAGTCCGGTCATCGAGAGCGGAGCATTCAAGGATGTTCAGGATGCCTCCGGTTATGCCGGCGAGATCGGCGCAGCGTTGCGTTACGGCTTGATCGAGGGCGGCACTGGGGGGGCCTTCTCGCCCAATGCCAGCATGACTCGAGCGGAAATGGCTGTCATGATCACCCGGGCCATGGAGGCGGTGAATCCGACAGGCCTATCGGATCAGGGTGCGAATGCCATTATTGAATTCAAAGATCAGGCATCCATCCCTGCCTGGGCGGCTGCCTATATTGCCAGACTTACGGAGCAAGGCATCCTGCGGGGTGACAACCATGGTCATTTCGGAGCACTCGATTCGGTTACCCGTGCGCAAGCGGCACTTGTTCTGAAACGTACTTTGGCAGCATTGAAATTTATGAACTAAGCGAAGCAGGAATTCATTAGAAATTATAAGACCGTCCTTAAGGTTGCTGAAATCTTAAGGGCGGTTTTTTTATATCAATGTAAAATGCGAGCGGTTAAAGAGAAGTACTCTGGTATCCGATAATATCCGTAAGTGTTAGATTAACGATTGGATAAGGATGTGAGTACATGCGCATTGCGTCTGCATATACATACTGGAGTCAGGTGAAACGGATGGACGCCGAATCAGCCCAAGGCGGATTTGAACAGCTGCTCCAGAAGAGCAAGAAGGAAGAAGAGAATAAGGGAAAGCTGGTAACCGTAAGGGAAGGCGGTTATTTGCGTCAGTATATGGTTCAACCGGATGGGAGCAAAATGCTGTTAAGCGAGACGAAGCAGAACGAAAGTGAATCCGCCGCCAGTTCAAAAGCTCTATCGATGTCGTTGCCTCGAGTGAGCGGAATGAGTCTTAATACCAAGGACGCTCTCGATCTGCTATGTCTTCAGGCTGGTGCGGTCGGTACGCGTTCCAGCTACAAGATATTCGAAATCACCTAAAATGAATAAATACCAAAAAATCATGCTGGTAACAAATTGATACTTGCTGTATAATTCTCAGTAAGTCTTGGTTGAACGTGAGATTTTTCATTGTAATCAACTCTAATTTCATTTATTTTGAAAATAGATGTATTTACATGAAAGAATTCATGTTATAATTTCAATACATCAACTAAGCTCATAGGAATTATCGGTTAATTAATTAGTGTGAATGCATTACAAAAATAAAACATGAATATGGATCTTCGGGGTAAGGTGAAATTCCTAACCGGCGGTGATGCTTCGTTCCGGCGTGAACGAAACTCAGCCCGCGACTCGCTGCGTTCTGGTGTGAATCTGATCGCAGCGACTGACTTGGTGCAATTCCAAGGCCGACGGTAAAGTCCGGATGGGAGAAGATCAAAAATGAGTTTGCCGTGGATGCGAAATTTTCCATTCGGCGCAGGCTTATTTGATCAGCCCCCGTTTACGTCGACACATGTCGATGACGGGGGCTTTCTGCTAGCAAGACCTCCGTATTCAAGACAGGAGAGGGCAAGATGAGTAATATTAATACTGGAGTCAAGGTGAAACCCTATGGTTCCGACACACAGGCAAGTCGACGTTTTAAGGGAGGGTTCTGGCTCGTCGTTTTGGGAGCCGCCCTGTGGGGCGTAGACCCTTTATTCCGGGTCATTCTGCTTAAGAATCTGACTTCGGCACAGATCGTTTTGCTTGAACATATCATTATTTCCTTGATTGCAATTCCTGTATTGTGGAAGAACCGGGAGGAACTAAAAGGCCTTGGCTGGAATCATGTCGGTGCTCTGCTGTTTATATCCTGGGGCGGCTCGGCATTGGCTACCGTATTGTTCACGATGGGGCTGTCGAGCGGCAATCTGAATGCCGTCCTGCTGCTTCAGAAGCTGCAGCCGCTGTTTGCCATCATTCTGGCCAGCCTGCTTCTGAAAGAGAAGCTTCCGCGCCATTTCGGCATACTGCTCATCATCGCGTTGGCGGGCACGTATTTACTGACCTTCGGTTTAACCTTGCCGATTGGCCATTGGAATGAGTTTATTCAAGTTGGCAGTCTATTGTCCTTAGGTGCAGCAGCGCTGTGGGGCGGTTCAACCGTCATGGGGCGCCTGATGGTAGGCAAACTGAAATACGAGACGGTAACCTCGCTGCGCTTCGTGCTTGCCCTGCCGCTCCTGACCGTCATTACATGGAGCGAGGGGGCAGCATGGAATATGCCGGCCTGGAATACCGGGGCCTTTGCCTTGGTATCGCTGAACCTGATCGGCCAGGCATTACTGCCGGGTCTCCTGAGCCTGCTGGTTTATTATAAAGGATTAACCACGACCAAAGCCTCCGTGGCAACACTTGCGGAATTGAGTTTTCCCATGGTGGGTGTGCTCATCAACTGGATCGTATTCCAGCAGATCGTGACAGGTCCTCAGCTTCTTGGATTCCTTCTGATCTGGGTTGTACTGTTTATTATTTCCAGACAGCAATCCGAAGCTTCTCCGCAATTACAATGAAATCACATACGTTTGTAGAAAAAGCCGATCCGGGTGGGATCGGCTTTTTTGCTGTTACACAAAACTGTTCCAGTAAGTTTGCCCGGCGAAAGGATCATTTTTTGAAAGATATGTAGGGTTTCCGGAATTTACGGTGTCTTATATAGTAGCACCGGATCTAAGGCTTGGTTCAACCGAAGGAGATGGTTATAAAGGGGGGAGGATCCATGGAGGATCGGACATTGTTGGACGGGCTTGCGCTGAAAGATCCGCAATGTTTTGAAACATTGGTTGACCGCTATTCACGCTACATAGCCGCGGTGGTCGCTAAAGTGGCTGGTGGACGGTTTAATTCCTACGATGTGGAGGAAATCACCGGGGACGTGCTGGTCAAGCTGTGGACAGACGGGCCCAAAATCATGCTGCGCGGAGATAGCCTCAAGCCTTATCTGGCCATAGCTGCGCGTAATCATACCTTGAATGTTTTGCGAAAAAGACAGCGGGTCATTGAATCCGAATTGGAAGATGATGCGGTTTCTTGTCCTTCTGCAGAGGCATTGGCTATTCTGCGGCAGGAGAAGGAAGCGATTAGCGGCATGGTCCAGGATATGGGGGAACCGGATCGCGAAATCTTCATCCGCAGGTACTTCTATTTGGAGAAAGTCCGAGATATTGCAAGCAGGCTGAATATGCAGGAGAAAGCCGTCACCGCCCGGATCCGCCGGGCAAAGGACAAACTGCGCATTCATTATGAAACCGATAATCTGTAGGATTTCTATAAGGACCGTGTCTATAGGAGTGAAGCTTCGAATCGATAGCGAAAGGGGATGGATGCAAGTGAAGCGGCGAATTGTAGATATCATGGCCAATATCGACAATCAGGAGCTGGAGAATCTCCTCCTTACGGAGGAAGAGGAACGCGAGTTGACACAGCAAATCAGTATGGAACGCATCAAGAATCGAGCGATGAACCGTATTCAAGAGGAGGAAACGATGATGTTTAAAAACAGGAAAGTGAAAAAATATAAAGCGAGTATCGTTATCGCTGCCGCGATGATTATGATACTTAGCACGACCGCTTTTGCGAGCCAATACATGGATAGCTTGAAGCAGTTCTTCGGTCAATCCGCGTCCATTTCGGAAGACGAACGATCACCTATACAAGGGACAGATACCGCGTCCGGGGTAACCATGAATGTGGAAGAAGGGGTTTATGTCGGCAACAGCGGTTATTTGGTGGTCAGCTTCATGAAAGAGGACGGCACGCCATTCCCCGCGGGTGCATCGATACCCGGACTTGAGCTGAAAACGGAACATGATGTGAGTTATTTGGTGGGGCAGCAGCTTCTTGACGATAACAAAAAGCTTGTCGGCGTATTTGAGATGGATGCGATGAATGACCTCGACGGGCTTAAGGCACGGATCACAGCCGATCGAATCGCGTCAACGGATAACACCCAAGCCGTTGAAGGCCCTTGGGATGTCCAATTCATCATTGCTCCCGGGAAGCAGAGAGAGCAGAGTCTGAATATGGCGATCGATAAGGGTGAGGAGGCACTGTCTCTCAGCACGATTAGTGTCTCTTCCATCGGTGTAGCTATCGAAGGCAAGCGTACCGACGGTGAGCTGGATAAACTGCCGGAGTATACGCCGGAGGTTAAGGTTATCGCCGCGGACGGATCAGAACTGATGCTTCATGCCAGCTCGACAAGTACAACAAAGAGCGGGTTTCAGTGGCTGTATAATCTGGACAGCAAGAATAACCTCGTTTTTCTGGGGGATGTGGACATCAAAAGCATCAGCATTGACGGCAATGTGACGGAGCTGAAGTAAATATTAGGTGGCAAAGAACCTCAAGGGGCAGAAGTGATGACTTCTGCCCTTTTACTTGATCAATACCTCAGCAGGAATGGAATCCGAAAGCCGTAAGCGCAACAGGCCATAGCCTCAATGCGCTTACGGCTTTTTTGAGGCTTCGGACCGAAATATGATTCATGAGAAAAAAATGTATTGAAATTGGAGAAAACGTTCATTAAAATGAAACCAACTACCATACTAGTTATACTAGTATGGTGAAATGCGACTCTCAACATAGGTTGGATAAGCAGCTGGATCACTTTGTCGGTCTAACATTCAAGATACGGGAGTCTATTGGTTAAACCAACATTGTAAGCGCTTAATATTGAAGGGGGGATCAATAGTAGGGCGGATATTATATGCTGTAACGCTGCAACCTGCTTATAGCCACAATAATTGAAAGCGATTTCTTCGTGAGTATTGAATGGAGCTGGATCATGTAACACGGCCATATTCCATGACGAAAGAGGTATGAGAAGAGGCCATACGGATTGGAGTGAATAACGTCGATGGAGCCAAAAGTTGCACATCATTCCTTGCCAGCCGTGAAAGCGGCCAAGAAACCATCCAAACTTAAAACCGTCGCTGCACTGGTCCGGAAGGATTGGCAGCTGTATTCCCTATTGATTTTACCGGTCATGTACCTGCTCATTTTTAAATATGGACCGATGATTGGCAACGTGATCGCTTTCAGGCGATTTATGCCCGGAGGAAGCATCTATGGGGAGAAATGGGTAGGACTGCACTATTTCAACATGTTTATCCATGACCCGGCGTTCTGGAACGTATTCAAGAACACCCTGCTGCTCGGTGCGTTATCCCTGTTCTTTACGTTTCCGGTGCCCATCATCTTTGCGCTGCTGCTGAATGAGGTGAAGAGCAGGCGATTCAAGAAATTCGTCCAGACGGCTTCTTATCTGCCGCACTTTCTGTCCATTGTCATCGTTGCCGGGATGATCCTGCAATTGACGTCAGTCAACGGCTCCGTTAACTCGCTCGTGGAGTTCTTTAACGGGGAACGAATCAATTTCATGCAGCGGGCCGAGTGGTTCCGGGCGATCTATATCTCGTCGGAAATCTGGCAGGGCATGGGCTGGGGCGCGATCCTGTATCTGGCCGCATTAACGACGATTGATGAATCGCTGTACGAGGCGGCAAGGATCGACGGGGCCAACCGCTGGAAGCAAACGCTGTTTGTCACGATTCCGGGCATCCTGCCAACGATTGTGACACTGCTGATCCTGAATATGGGGACATTCCTGGCGGTAGGGTTCGAGAAAATATTGCTGCTGTACAATCCGGTTATATATGAGACGGCCGATGTGATATCGACGTACCTGTACCGGGTCGGTCTCGTTTCGAACAACTTCAGTTATGCCACGGCCATTGGACTGTTCGAATCCATAATCGGGCTTATATTGGTATTCTCCGTGAATGCGATCTCGCGAAGACTGACGGATCGAAGCTTATGGTAAGGAGGGAGCGGTTATGAAGGAGTCAAGATCCTATAAGGTGTTCAAAGTGTGCAATGCCATCATTCTGCTGTTCGTTGTCTTCATCACGCTGTATCCCTTCCTGAACGTGGTCGCTCAATCCTTCAGCGGCGAGTCGTACATCAATTCAGGGAAGGTGAACCTGATTCCGAGGGGCTTCAATCTCGATACTTACAAAACCGTCACCAAAGACGCCATGTTCTGGACGAATTACAAAAACACCGTCGTGTACAGCGTGGTCGGCACCGCGATATCGATGTTCTTAACGACGATTTTTGCTTACGCCCTGTCCAAGAAACGACTGGTAGGACGCAAGTTCCTGACGATGTTTGCCGTGTTCACGATGTTCTTCAACGGGGGGCTGATCCCGAACTATGTGCTCATTAACAGCCTGGGCTTCAGCAACTCGATCTGGGCCATCGTAATCCCGGGAGCCATCAGCATATATAACATGCTTATCATGAAATCCTTTTTTGAAAATATGCCGGAAGAGCTGGAGGAAGCCGCGGCCATTGACGGCTTGAACACGTATGGCATGCTGTTCCGAATCGTGCTTCCTTTAAGCAAAGCGGTCATCGCGACCATGGTTCTCTTCTATGCCGTCGGGCATTGGAACTCCTGGTTTCCGGCCTTCCTGTACCTGGATCAGAAGGAGCTCTTCCCGGTCACGATCTATTTGCGCAACATGATAGCGGGCGCAACGGGCGTGACTTCCGCCGGTGCTACCTCGGCCGATAACCTGACGCAGATATCCGCCAATATCAAATCGGTGACCATGGTGCTGACCATTTTGCCGATACTGACGATTTATCCGTTCGTGCAACGTTATTTCGTAACCGGCATCATGCTGGGCTCCGTAAAGCAATAGGACCATCCGTAAGGACATTTTATTGATATCATGGGGGGAATGAGAAAGTGAAAAAGAGTCATCGATCGTTTGCCGGCAAAGCTTTATTGCTATCGTTAATCGTTGCGATCTTGGCGGCGTGTACCGACAAGACAGGCGGCAAAGAAGCCGAAATCCAGGATAAGGGCGCGATGGAAACCTACGCCGTAGGCGATGCGTTCAAGGCGACGGAGCCGTTCGATCTGTCCATCCTCTACAGCGACCAGCCGGCGTATCCTTACAAGCAGGACTGGATGCTTTTTGCTAAAATAAAAGAAATGACGAACGTGACCTTGAAGCCGACAATCGTGCCGATGAGCGATTACAGCCAAAAGCGCAGTCTGCTGATCAGCTCCGGCGATGCGCCGCTGGTCATTCCGAAGACTTACCCCGGGGAGGAATCCGCGTTCGTAGCTTCCGGTGCGATTCTTCCGATCAGCGATTATATTGACCTGATGCCGAATTTCAAGGACAAGATCGAGAAATGGGACATGGAAAGCGAACTGGAAGGACTTCGCCAGGAGGACAAAAAATATTATGTGCTCCCGGGCCTCCATGAAGCGGTGTGGCCGGACTATACGCTGATCGTGCGCACGGATATTTTCGAAAAGCATAACATCGCAATTCCGACCACCTGGGATGAACTGTATACGGCGATGAAGCAGTTGAAGCAGGAGTACCCGGACGTTACGCCGTTCTCCGATCGCTTCAAATTCAACAGTACGCTGAACATCGCGGCTACGGGCTTCGGCACCAAAGGCGGATGGGGCTACGGCAGCGGACTTACGTATAAGGAAGAGACGGATGAATTTGTGTACACGGCGGCAACGGATGAATATAAGGACATGCTGGCCTACTTCCACAAGCTGGTGGATGAAGGATTGCTGGACAAAGAGAGCTTTACCCAGGATGACGATCAGGCCGTGCAAAAGTTCGTGACCGGCAAATCCTTCATCATTAACGGCAACTCCCAGACCGTGGTCCAGCACCGCAATGATATGGACAAAACGCTGGGCGAAGGCAAGTATGCGATCAGCAAAATCACGGTTCCCGGCGGCCCGGCAGGCCAGCTGATGTCCGGCAGCCGACTCGAGAACGGGGTAATGATCACTTCCAAAGTGAAAGAGAGCGAGCATTTTAAAGCCATCCTGCAGTTTATCGACTGGCTCTATTACAGCGACGAGGGACAGGAATTTACGAAGTGGGGCGTCGAAGGCGTAACGTATACCAAGGAAGGCGGCGTACGCAAGCTGATGGACGACATTAACTACAACGGACTGAATCCGAAGGGCACGAAGGATCTGCGGATCGAGCATGGCTTCTCGGGCGGCGTGTTTGCGTACGGCGGCACGACCGAGCTGCTTCAATCCATGTTCAGCGAGGAAGAGCAGCAGTTCCAGAAGAGCATGAGCGAAACAAAAACTGTCGTGAAGCCGGAACCGCCAATTCCGTACTCGGTCGAAGAACGCGAGCGAGTAACGCTTTTGAGCACGCCGCTGAAGGACTACACGGATCAGAACACGCTGAAGTTCATTCTGGGCGACCGCGATCTTGCCGAGTACGACAAGTTCGTGAAGGAGCTGGATAGCCAGGGTGTCGGACAATACCTGGAGATTGCAAATAAGACTTATAAAAAATATAAAGAGCAACAATAACCAACGGATCGACAGGCTGCCGTTTCTTTATGGAAAGGCAGCCTGTTTGGAGGTTCAGACGGTCGTGATGATCCATCCTGCACTTTTGATGACAAGGAGGTTGTTCTAAATTGAGTGTGACCGTTCAAGAGGTAATCAACCGATTAACCGAACCAGCGGGACGCCTTGAATCCACGGTGGACAGGGTTGTAGCCGGAAGCGCGGATGCCATTGTTCACGGCATCGCCGTCACGTTCGCCGCCTCGTTCTCGGTTTTGCAGAGAGCCGTGCAGGCGGGAGCAAACCTTGTGATCACCCATGAGGGGATCTTTTACAGTCACCATGAGGATGGAGTGGATGGGATGCAGGCGAGTTCTGTCCACCAGGATAAAATAGATCTGATCCAATCCGGCAATCTGACGATTTACCGGTTTCATGATGCGCCTCACAGGTATGTTCCCGATATGATCACACAGGGATTGGTTCAGGCACTGGACTGGGAGCCCTATATCGATACGTACCTTCCTACAGCTGCCCTAGTCACACTGCCCGGACAACTGACAGTTCAGGAGATTGCAGAAGATATAAAAAGAAAGCTGAATCTTTCGTATCTTCGTTATGTCGGGAATCGAAGCGGAATATGCTCCAGAATCGGCATAACCGTCGGCTACCGTGGCGGCGGCGCGCATGCCATTCCCCTCTGCGTGAATGAGCGGCTGGATCTGCTTATCGCCGGCGAAGGCCCGGAATGGGAGACACCCGAATATATCGGCGATGCAGCGGCGCAAGGCCGGAACCCGTCCATGCTTCTGCTTGGTCATGCCGCCAGCGAGGAGCCCGGTATGGCCTGCGCGGCCAAGCTTCTCCGCGAGCTTTTTCCGCAGATTCCCGTACATTATATACCGCCCGTGCCCTTGATTCAGGTAATATAGAGGGAGAAATAACTTTAACGGTATTGGAAGAGCCATCCGCATAGAAGGCGATGCGATCAGCCGGATCTTATAACGTAAGCAAAAAGAACACTTGAGCATAAGAGAAAGAGGTAACGACATATGTCAACAGAGCAAAAGATTAAAGGCTCTACCAGGGAGTATTCATATCAGCTGCTGAAAGACCGGATATTCCATCTGGAGCTGGAGCCGGGTACGAAAATCTCGGAAAAGGAAATTGCGGATGAATTGAACGTCAGCCGAACGCCGGTCCGGGAAGCGTTCATGAAGCTTGCCGAGGAGGAACTGCTCGACATTATTCCGCAAAGCGGGACAATCGTATCCCGTATTAATCTCAGGCATGTTGAGGAAGGCCGGTTTATTAGGGAGAAGATCGAGAAGGAAATCGTGGCGCTCGCCTGTGAAATTTTCCCCGAAGAGTTCCGTTTCCGTCTGGAAACCAATATTGCGCTTCAGGACATATGCGCGGGAAACCATAATTTCTATAAGCTGTTTGAGCTGGACGAGGAGTTCCATCAAATTCTGTTTGAGGGTACGGGCAAAGAACGGACCTGGAAGATGCTGCAGCAGCTGAACATTCATTTCAACCGCTTGCGGCTGCTTCGCCTGTCGAAGGACTCCAACTGGGAGAATATTATCTCGCAGCATAAGGAAATGTATCAGCTGATCGTTAATAAACAAGCGGAGCAGGCCATGAACGTAATGGAGCGCCATCTGCGTCTTGTCGTTGTGGAGCAGGATATTTTACGCGAGAAGTATCCGCATTATTTTATTTAACAAGCTTTATTAAAAATAATGACCCGCAGGAGAGTCACTTGAGATCAAGTGACCAGCCTTGCGGGCCATTTTTTTCATTAGATCGATCTGCGGATAACACCGTCAAGAATTTGAGCCACATGAGAGGGTCCTTGCTCCAGATCCTGTTGATCCAGGGTAACCCAGGAGTGCTGTTCATCCATATCAAGGGATCGCTGGAGCCAGCCTGATACCCCTCTGCCTCTGCGGTCGACTTCGACCAGGACGGAAATCCCTTCCTGCTCCGGATACAGAATCAATTCAAGCTCTTTGATATGGCCGGCATAAGAGGGGCCAGGGTAAAATTCAATTTCTTGCACAAAAGGCACCCCCTGGCCTAATCTCGGGTGATATTCACATGTGGCCATTTTGAAGCTGAAGCCAAGTTCTTCCACGGCGTCAAAGACAACGGATGCGCCTTCGTCCGGTTCAACGTCGATAAAATCACGGTCCTTCGGATCGATGGCATTATCGATATCAAGGCCGGTATGGATCCATACCGGCTGCCGCGAAATGGTGAGCGGCGTTTCCAGCGGCAGGGCAAAAGAGAATGGTATTTCCTGTTGATCGCCAGGCTTTAACGTGAGGCGGCTGGAGACATTGATTTTGGCAAGGGTATAGGATTCTATGTATTTCTTGTCGTCGCTTTCCCTGGTGTATTCCGTCATCACTTTCAAGTAAATACGGTCGACCGTTTGCTCTACGTTTCCTCCTTTAATGTGAATGACGCCGCGTACTTCTTCACCTGGATAATAGGAGGATTTTTCGAGATGCGTATCGATCTGGGCTGCTCCAATTCCTACACTGGCTAGCATTTTGTTAAAAAACGACATAAAAGATACCTCCAAAAGAGAATGTATGATAATGGAATTATACGCTCGAAGATCGCCTCTGGTTTCCGAATTGCAAAAATATTTTTTGTGGTTTTGCGCAGTGAAGATATTGACGCCCAGGAAGCTGAAGAATACCCATGAAATCAGGAAAAAGAATACAGCTCGTTAGCATTCGCAGGTTCGGCATGGTATATTGGACAAGATACCATTAAGGATGGAGCATTCAAGGCATGAGCGAACAACAACGTTCCGGACCAGGAACCAAAAATAACAAATCAACCGCATACGGAAAGAAGCCGGGTGATAAGGCGGCTGCGAACCAAACAGGGGCCAAGCCGGCTTTTAAGCGCGAACATAGGAAGAACAAGGATTCGTTATCGGCTTCATCGTATTCGAAAGCGAAATCGTCCGATAAATATAAGCAAGGAGTACGCGGGCCACGGCCTTCATCCGGACGTGAGCACGCAGATGAGCTGCAAGCAGGCGACATTATTGTCGTTACGATCAAACGGCTTGGCATTAACGGCGAAGGGGTCGGTTATTACCGCCGTAAGGCAGTGTTTATTGACGGAGCGATCACGAACGAAGTTGTCAAAGCCGAGGTGAAAGAGGTCCAGCCTAAATTTATCAAGGCACAGCTGGTAGAAGTGGAGAAGCGTTCGCCTTACCGGATTGAACCTCCTTGTCCTGTATTCGGCATCTGCGGCGGCTGCCAAATTCAGCATATCTCCTATGAGGGACAGCTGCAGGCTAAGACGGATATTGTGCGTGAGGCGTTCAGCCGGTATGCAGGACGGGACGATGTGAAGTTTAAGCCGATCCTCGGCATGGAGCACCCATGGAATTACCGGAACAAAGCGCAGCTGCAGCTGAAACGGAAGGGCGGCGAAGTGATCGCAGGGCTCTATGAAGCGGACAGCCATACGATTGTGGACATTAGCGGCTGCCCGATTCAGCATCCGAAGGTGAATGAAGCGGTGGAGAAGGTCAAATCCGTCCTCGAAGAGTTGCGGATTCCGTTGCATAAGGAGAATGGAAACAAGGACGGCGTTCGGACGATTGTGGTTCGTCACGGCTTCCAATCCGGGGAGCTTCAGGTGACGCTGGTCACGGCCGGAAGCAAGCTGCCAAGGCAGGACGATCTCGTTCGCATGCTGCGCCTTACCATTCCGGAGGTGAGCGGGATTTCACTCAATATTAATCCGAAGAAAACCTCACTCATCTTCGGAGACCGGACAATCTCGCTGTGGGGAGCCGAGAGCATGCAGGAATCGCTGAGTGACCTGCAATTCTCGCTGTCGCCCAGAGCGTTCTTCCAGCTGAATCCGCAGCAGACGGTCAAGCTGTATGAGTCGGTCCGGGGGGCAGCCGGATTGACGGGGAAGGAAACCGTCATCGACGCCTACTGCGGAACGGGCACGATCGGCCTGTGGCTTGCGCCTTATGCCCAGGAGGTGCGCGGGATCGAGACGATCCCCGAAGCCGTCGAGGACGCCAAGGCCAATGCGCAGCGAAACGGACGGGCTAATGCGAGCTTTCACGTCGGCCAGGCAGAGGAACTGCTGCCGCGTTGGGTCAAGGAGGGGATGAAGCCGGACGTCATCATTGCCGACCCGCCGCGTACCGGCCTGGACTCGCGCTTCCTGGAGACGGTGCTACGCACCAAGCCGAAGCGGTTTGTATACGTATCCTGCAATCCCTCGACCTTGGCGAAAGATTGCAAGGTCCTGCTTGACGGCGGTTATGAGCTCGATTGGGTGCAGCCGGTCGACATGTTCCCGCAGACAAGCCATGTGGAGGCGGTAACGCTGTTGATCAGGAAAGACAATTAAATCGGAGATATTGCAAAGAGGGGCGAAAGAGCCCCTCTTTTTTCATTGTTATAGATAGCATGACACTTGCCCAGTTTGTTTCTTCTAACTAAGCAGTTTCATAGGAGATTCCAGCCCGCTTCGGTCGACAACACACTTTTTCTATGATATGGTAGCAAGTAATTAGGCATTTCGTTCCCTTGGGACGAGGTGCCTTCTCGCATATTTATAGCCGTTTTACATTAAATGTCTATCTGGAGGTGATGCAATGGTGCTCCTGATTTCCCCGCTACGGGGGGAGAAATCCGTAGTTCATTATGGACGATCGATGGAGAGTGCACCCAAATAACGATAATCTGAGGAGTGTTGTTGAGATGAGAGTAAATTTACGAGCAGAAATGCGCGCCGCGATGAACAAAACTGGACTTAAGCAGCTTCGTCTTTCGGGGCGAATTCCGGCGGTTGTATTTGGCACAGGGGAAAACAATATGATGATTCAACTGTCCGCCAAAGAATTCGGCAAATGGGCAAGGAATGGCAAAGGAGGAATCCTTGAGCTTCGTTTTGACGATCGGGAGCCGCTCCCGGTTTTGCTGGAGTCCGTTCAGCGTGATCCAATTACTCGTGAATACATTCATGTCGACTTTTTGTGCATCAATATAAATGAAGTTGTTCGGACGAGAGTAAATCTTGATTACATCGGCACCGCCAAGGGAGCCAAACTTGGAGGCGTCGTCCAAATTCAAAGCACGTTCATCGAGATTGAGTCTTTCCCTGACCGTATTCCGGCCATCATTCCAGTTGATATCAGCGGACTGGATATCGGGAATTCCTTACACGTCGGAGATCTTAAACTGCCCGACGGGGTCGTGCCGATCTCTTCGGCAAACGAACTGCTCGTGTCGGTGGTGACACCGAAAGTCCAGTCGGAGCAACCGGAGGCTATGTAACTTCTGCTGCCGGCGATTACTTCCCGATACTCCATCGGGAAGCGATCGCCGGTTTTTTGCGTAAAACTTGAACAGAATCCGGAACTTTCCATCAAGTGAGACTAGGCTTGGCCGTCATTATTATTGTACACTCAAGTCATGTGAACTGCGGCCTGCCGCTTATTCGGCAGCTGCATACTAAGCCAATGAAGGAAGTGTCAAACCATGAATGCAGAATCCGTTATGGCGGAGCTTGAAGCGCTAGGCAAGGAACGGCTCAAGAAAATGTACCTGTCCAATGGGGCGCGTGAACCGCTCTTTGGCGTGGCGACAGGCGCCATGAAGCCGATGGCCAAGAAAATTAAAATCAATCAGCCTCTGGCTGAGCAGCTTTATGCCACCGGGAACTACGACGCCATGTACTTTGCCGGCATCATTGCAGACCCTAAAGCCATGACGGCAGCGGATTATAATCGCTGGATGGATGCGGCCTATTTTTATATGCTGTCCGATTATGTGGTTGCCGTTACGTTGGCAGAGGCAGATATTGCGCAAGACGTTGCCGATCAATGGATCGCAAGCGGCGAAGAGCTCAGAATGTCGGCGGGGTGGAGCTGTTACTGCTGGCTGCTCGGCAGCAGACCGGATCGTGAGTTCCCGGAGAGCAAAATCTCGGCCATGCTCGAACTGGTGGAAAAAACCATTCACGAGTCTCCGGATCGAACGAAATCCGCAATGAATAATTTCATGTACACCGCAGCCATATCCTATTTGCCGCTTCATGATAAGGCGGTTGAGACCGCAAAAGCCGTAGGACCTGTAGAAATGAAGCGGGACAATAAGAGCAAGTTCCTGAACGCTACCGAAAATATTAGGAAAGAAGTCGAGAGAGGGAAACTAGGTTTTAAACGCAAGTATGTGAGATGTTAAACCATGTTTTTAATCGACAGATTTGATGGAAGACCTAAAGAAGGCGGTGTTTTGCTGCCTTCTTTTAAATATCCTTTTTCATATAGTAATGCGTATGCCGTCCGGCATTCTCGATCCGGCCATATACCTCATACCTCTGCTTGATGTAAAAATCCAAGGCTTGGAAGCTCAATGTATCCAATTTAACGAACTCGCATTGTTTCTCTTTCGCTATTTTTTCCACCTCGTTTAACAGCTTGGTGCCGTACCCTGATTTACGGAAAGGTTCGTCCACGAACAAGTAGTGGATTTCCAGCCAGTTCCAGCATATTTCACCCACAATTCCGCCTAAAATCTGACCGTCCGCATTCCTCAACAATAGGTTTACTTCCTGATAACGTCCCTTTAAGTCGTCTGGGAAGTGCATGAGATTATACTTAATCATTTGGTTCCTTACGTAATTTATGTCGGCGCTGTTTGATTCTGCAGTTTCATTAGTAAAATAAATTTGCATAAGGTTTGCTCCTTCTGGTATGCCACATCTGTGGTATGTGAGGATACGAAATCGGTTTATTCCTATCCTTCTCAAGATATCATAGCCTTTAGGTGGATCGGCGGTAAAAAATCTTTTTAAAAGAATGTACCCGTGAGGCAACGGGATGCCTATGCTATACTGTGGTTGTTATTTGATCCGCTTCATCTAAGGGAGGATTGTCCTTACATGTGTTGCATCGCATTCATACGTATTCGTTAATGAAGGTACAGAACATCTAAATCCGTCCATTTTCATGTAAAAATGCGAAGGATTATTTGTGCTGTGCCTTTTTCATTACTATACGAATGAATGAGGTGCTTTTTTGTGTTTAAACATAATAAAAATAGTCGGAAAAAGTTGAAGAAACCGTCTAACTTTTCCGCTCAGCATTTATTAATCAGCAAACGGCTGATTCATGAGATGATCAATTTGGCCCGGATCCGATCCACCGACATCGTGCTCGATATCGGAGCGGGGACAGGGGCATTAACCTTTCCGCTGGCAGAGAAGGCGGCACAAGTGCTCGCGATCGAGACAGATCCGGCGTTTATTGATAAACTGTTCAGCAAGATAAAAGATGGCAGCAACATTCGCATTAAGCCGTCTGATTTCCTGGAGGTTCCTCTTCCGAAAAGTCCGTTTGCCGTCGTGGCGAATATTCCGTATTCGATCACCACAGCGATCATGGCGAAGCTGCTGGATCATCCCGGCGTGCCGCTGCAGCGAGCCGTGCTGCTTGTGGAGAAGGGGGCAGCCAAACGTTTTACGGCAGTTCCGGTTCAAGATCCGCGTATCTTAAGCTGGAGGATGCATTATGACATGCGGCTCGTGCGGACCGTATCGCCTCAACATTTTGCGCCGCCTCCCAAAGTGGATTCCGCTATTCTAGCCATCAACCGGAGGAAAAAGCCGCTCATTGCCACGCAGCATCAACCGAAGTTTAGAGCACTGGCAGCCTATGGATTGCGGGACCCGAGGCTGCCGTTATTCGCGTCTCTGGCGGGCGTGTTCACGCCTCCTCAGATTACGAAGCTGGTCCGAATGCTGGGGGTGGATCGGGAGCTCCCCATCGGGAGGCTGAACGAAGAGCAGTGGGGGACTGTATTCCATACGATGCTCCAGCATGTGCCGTCGAACCGTTGGCCCAAATTATCTGCTAGCTCTAAAGGGAAATTCAAAAAAAGAGAATAACATTCCATGGGGATATTGTCGTTTCTAATACGATCATTTATAAAATATTCGCAGAATTCGCTTGACCCTGACACTAGTGTCAGGGTTTACAATGAAATCGAATCGTTCATCCAGGAGGCGAAAAAGCATGAAAATCGGAGAACTTGCAGCCCGTACCGGCGTCAGCATCCGTTCGCTTCGATACTACGAACAGCAAGGATTGCTTATGCCGGTTCGCAGCGAGAACGGGTACCGGGAGTATTCGATTCTCGCAGAAGAACAGGTGCGTACCATCCAGTTATATTTGAATCTGGGATTGTCCACCGAGCAGATCGCCGGTTTCCTGCATTGCGTCTTGAAAAATAAAGAGGCGTTCTGCGCGGAAGTGTTCCCGATTTTTCGTCAAAAAATTGCAGAGATCGATGCGCAAATCCACCAGCTGAACCATATCAAGATGAATCTGGAGGAACGCATGCAATCGATTCTGGAGGAACGAGAATCGGAAGAAGCGGAGGAATGCAAATGAGTTTACCACGAATAGATGCAGCCAGCTTTCAAGGCGCGATTAAACAGAATGGAGTCACGCTGGTTGAATTTGGAGCCAAATGGTGTCCGCCGTGCAAAGTGCTGCTTCCCATTCTGGAAGAGCTGAGCCAGGAAGAAGCGGGTCGCCTGGAGGTCTATCAGGTGGATTGTGACGAATCCCCGGAGCTTGCCGCTCAATTCGGTATTATGTCCATGCCGACGGTGATCGTGTTTCATAACGGAGAACCGGCAGACAAACTGATTGGACTTCGGCCTAAGAGTGTGTACCAAGCCGCGCTAGGCCGTTATGTATCATAAAATCGAATATGGATGATTAAGCGAAAACGCCTCTGTTGTTTAATGACACAGAGGCGTTTTCTATGGAGGTAGAAGGCATTATGCGCCGTGTATCGAATTCTTATACAGCAACCGTAATACGCTGCCGAAGGAGATACTTTCATGAGATCAAGAAGGAAAATCATATCTCTTCTGACTATCATCGTACTAAGCTGTCTTGCCATGAGCTTGGTAGATGCGGTGATCCGTCCGGATTATGCTGTTAAATCCGCCATCAAGATCATCCTTTTTCTGTCATTACCGATTGGTTACGCCATGATCGCCGGCGGGGTACCCTTTCGGAGGCTGTTCACCTTCGGGAGAAAAGGCCTTCTGATGTCCTTGCTGCTGGGATTCGGCGTATTCACGATCATACTCGGCGGATATTTTTTGTTGAGTCCTTTATTTGATTTCACCAACGTAACAGGAGCCTTACAGGAGAACTTGGGGGTAAACGCGGGCAATTTTGTGTTTGTAGCCCTTTACATATCGATTGCGAATTCACTGCTGGAGGAGTTCTTTTTCCGCGGTTTTGCTTTTTTCACACTGAAGGAGCAGGTCGGACGACGGTTTGCTTATCTATTCAGTGCAGGGGCCTTTGCCGTGTATCATATTGCGATGATGTCCAGTTGGTTCTCGGTAGGGCTATTCCTCTTGTTAATCGCCGGTCTGGTTGTCGCGGGCCTACTGTTTAACTGGTTGAATGAGCGCAGCGGCAATATTTACGCATCCTGGATGGTCCATATGTTTGCCAATCTTGCCATTAACACCATCGGATTTATGCTGTTTGGGATCATCTGATGATAGGTTTTTTTTGCTGATAAGAGTATGCCGGCAAGGCGGCGGGAAATTTTAAGGAGGCGTTTTAACTGACAACAGAGATCTTTTTCTCAACTAACCCCATCGGTCATGTAACGGATGAGCAGCTTCAAACCATGCTGGACAGACACAATCTAGGGAACCTCATTTCTGCTGAGAAAACGTCTAAGGGAGTAGGAAATCAGACGTTGTTCATTCACTCGAGCAAAGGAAGCTATGTATTGAAGGGAAATCCCCTTTATGCAGGGCAGTTCGCTGAAGAGAAATTTTATACGGACTATTTGCAAGAACATACATCACTCCCCCTGTCCGTCCCATATTTGCTGGATGAGTCTGGTGATATTTTCGGCTGGAGCTACGCGATCATGCCCTGTCTTCATGGCGTACATATGAATAATCCACGATGTAGAGCAAGGCTTGACGCAACGGATCGAATAGATATTGCCTCTTCAGCAGCCAGCATTTTAAATGAAATGCACGGCTGGATAGTGGATCAGTATGGCGAGCTTGATCCGCAAACACAAAAGATCCGCCCGTTTGAGGGATCTTATAAAGAGTGGCTCTACCATCGGATTCGGTACTGGTTGCAGGATGCCAAGCAATATTCCCAGATCACTCCAGCCGATACGGAATGGGTTGAAGAGGTGCTGCGTGCCTCGGCGGATGAGTTCGATAAGCATTGCTCTCCCACTTTTGTTATGGGGGATTTCAAGGCAGAGAATATGCTGGTAGACTATGATACCGTTTGTCAGGCGTGGCGAATCAGCGGCATTTTTGATTTTACGACCGGATACTTTGGGGATGGAGTTGCGGATTTGCCCAAGATGGTGATTATGTATTGGGATTTCGAGGAACAGGAAGCAGCTAGGCATTTTGTACAGATGTACTTGCAGGGTTCTGCCATTAAGGAAGGCTTTGTTGATCGATTTAGAGTGCATATGCTCCATCAGCGTATATTGGATTGGGGATGTGCCAAAGCGATGGGTGCAGTTACGTGGGATCCGCAGCTTGCTTTTTCCGACTGGGCAAAAGATTATGTTTATGCCATGGACTACTTGAGATCGTGGATTGCATGATGCTTGTGGAATTCCGGATTGACCTTCACATGATGTGATGGTTTACAATGCGGTTAACCGAATGAAAAAGGAGCTGCTGCGTGTGCATATTAGTGAGTTGTCACGTAAAACGGGCGTAAGTTTGCGTTCCTTGCGTTATTACGAGGAGAAGGAACTATTGTCTCCGGACCGTCAGAATAATGGCTACCGTGAATATAGGGAGACGGATATCGAGCGGGTTCGGCTGATCCAGATGTACTTTAGCCTGGGATTGACGGTGAAGGAGATTATGAGTTTTTTCCAATGTGCGTTTGATGAGCAGCCCAAAATCGAATGTCTCCCGAATGCGATTGAGGTAGGTAAGCGGAAGCTGGATGATATCCAGCTGCAGATCGAGCTGCTGAAGCAGGCGGAAATCCATTTGCAGAAGAACATTAAGGCATGGGAAGCTATTTTGGACAAGGGGGATCGGCGTAATGAACAAGGTTGACGGACAGGTTGTGAAGCGAGTTGCTGTCGTGACGGGGGGCAACCGCGGAATTGGAAAAGAGATTGCAAGGCAGCTTGCTGCCAAAGGGCTTCAGGTGATCATTACATCCCGGGACGAAGGGAAGGGGAGGTTAGCTGTCCAGGAATTGCTTGCGGCCCGGCTCGATGTCAAGCTGCAGGTGGCGGATGTCCACGAAATCAACGATGTGGCACGGATGATGGAGCGAATACAGTCAGACTACGGCCGTCTCGACGTGTTGGTGAACAATGCCGGGGTTATTTTGGACCGAGGGGTTTCTGTGCTGGATGTAGAGGAGTCGGTCGTGCGCCAAACGCTGGAGACGAATTTTTTTGGTGCTTTGCGTATGACGCAGGCGGCGATCCCTTTGATGAAGAAGCATCATTACGGGCGTATCGTAAACATCTCTTCCGGTCTTGGCGCTTTCGAAATCATGCAGGATGGTTACGGTTTAAAAGGGTCATCCTCGGCTTACCGTATCTCCAAAACGATGCTGAATGCGTTAACCTGCCTCGTCTCGCAGGAGGTAGCCGGTGCCGGCATAAAGATAAACGCGGTTTGCCCTGGCCGGGTTCAGACCGATATGGGCGGTGAGGATGCTCCGTTAACCGTTGCCGAAGGGGCTGATACGGCTGTTTGGCTGGCGACGATGGAGGAGGATGGACCGAGCGGGGAGTATTTTCGAGAGCGGCAGCGAATCGCTTGGTGATGTGGTGGGGATTTTTGCTATGCAAGGGATGACGTCTATTGTTTGGTTTACCGATGGATGACGCTGCTAATGATTAGCAATATAAAATACTCTGAAAAAGACCCATTTCGAAGATGCTGATGTATAATAATCGGTATCAGGAGGTGCAGAGTATGAGTGGGATCAACATTTTTGGCCATCAGGCTTTGTTTGAACATGTCTACAAAAGTGCTCCAATTGGCATTGCCCTGGTTACGATAGAAGGAAATTGGATCAGCGTAAATCCTGCGGCTTGCAAAATGTTTGGCTTGACGGAAGAAGAATTGATGGCACAGCCGGCAACCGATTATATTTATTCTGATTGCATTAACAATAAAGATAAGCTGTTTCAATCCTTGGATGAGACGTCCTCAACCATTGCGGTGGAAAAACAATTCGTACATAGAGACGGCCGTGGCATCTGGGCATCGATGCATGTTTCTCTGGTTCGTGACGAAAAGGATCAATCTCCTTTGTTTTTCATTTCGCAAATTGTTGATATTACCAACAGCAAGATTGCCGAGCAAAGGCTCCAGGAGAGCATTGAACGCTACACCTCGCTGAAGAAGTATAACCATGATGCGATCATTTCCTTCAATCTGGAGGGAAGGATCATTAATGGGAACCAGATGGCAGAGCAGCTGACCGGTTTTAAAATTCCGGAATTAATTGGAACCCGCATTTCAAATTTGATCGGTGAACGTCATCTTGCTCGTATACTTTCTCCTTTAGCGGATTATGTTGCTGTCGAGAAAGCTATAAACGTTATCCATCACAAAAATGGACACACGGTTGAAGTGCTCGCTACGCTTGCACCCATTGTCATTTATAACAAGAATGTGGGTTTTTACATTATTGCCAAGGATATGACAGAGCAGAAGAGGCTCATCATCGAGAAGGAAGCAGCCGAGAAGACAAATAAAGCCAAGAGCGAGTTTCTGGCGATGATGAGCCATGAGATCCGTACGCCGATGAATGGTGTTATCGGGATGACGGACTTGATACTTGAGACAGAGCTGGATGACGAGCAGCGGGACTATGTACAGATCATTAAGAAAAGCGGGACAACCCTTCTGAACATCATCAATGATATTTTGGACTTTTCAAAAATCGAATCGGGCAGAACGGAGCTGGTGAAGGAAACATTTAATCTAAGAACGGCTTTGTCCGAGACATTGAACCTGATTCTTCCGAAGGCGCTGGAGAAAAATATTGAGGTGACTACCTCTGTAGCTTCTGACGTGCCGAATCAAGTGTATGGGGATGTGACAAAGCTAAGGCAGATCTTAATGAATCTGCTTAATAATGCGATTAAATTTACGCCTAATGGCGCCGTCTCCATCTCTGTGCAGTGTGTCGAGGACCAGGGGAACTCGGCCCTTATCCAATTCTCCGTTATGGATACGGGCATTGGCGTGCCGAGTGAGAAGGTTGCGCAGTTATTTGAACCCTTTTATCAAGTGGACCACTATATGACCCGCCAGGTGGAAGGAACGGGACTGGGGCTGGCGATCTGCAAAAAACTCGTTCAGTTGATGGGCGGAGATATCTGGTACGAGAAGAACCAGAACCAACCGGGGTCAGTCTTTACGTTTACGGTTGATTTTTCGTTTAAGTCGAATGATGTCAATCAACAGGAAAATGGGGCCGTTCACGAGAATCACTCCTCAGGAAACGATCTGAAAATTTTGATTGCCGAGGATAATGAGGTGAATCAGTTAGTCCTCAAGAAAATGATTGAGAAGCTGGGATACCATTCGACCACCGTCCAGAATGGACTCGAGGCGGTTGAAGCCTTCGAGCGTTATTCGTATGACATCGTGTTCATGGACATTTCGATGCCCTTCATGGATGGAACAGAAGCGTTCCGGCTCATTAAAGAATCGGCATCATCCGAAAAACAGCCCTTTATCGTGGCAGTTACGGCCCATGCGATCAAGGGCGATCGCGAGAAATATTTAGGGATGGGCATGGATGAGTATGTAAGCAAGCCTGTCAGCATGAATGTGATCTCGGGTATTATCGATAAGTTTCTGGCTGAGCGAGATATGTCTCAAGCCTAAACAGATGAAAGCTCAGGTGATCTCACTTGAGCTTTTGTTCAATCTAATTATAGGAACCACATCGCATCCAGTTTGCAGTTGCTCATCTGCCGTCGCGTGTATGAGAGATGCAGCCGTAGTGAATGGAAAACGGCCTGCGGGAAGGTTCCCGACAGGCCGTTAATGTTATATAAGGAGTCCTAAGAGGCGTTACCGGTTACGCTGCTTCCGCTTTTCGTAAGATTGTAGGTGATGACCTCACCGCTCCAGAAATGGAACTTGAGGATCACTTCTCCGTCTCTGACCTCATTAAAAAAGGTAGGCTTGAGCTTGATTTCACCGGTCGAGTAGGAAGGGGAAAACGTATATTCAAACTCTTTGAAGGAGGTCCAGTCCTGCGGTCCTGCATTGCCTCCCGTCGCGTATACCGCCTCCATCGTGGCTAGCTGATCTCCGTTGAATGTCGTTGGAATGCTGAACGAATCGGTTGTACCCTGCGTGTTGCGAAGCTCGGGCTTATCATGGAAGATGACCCTGAAATTCCAGTCCGCACCGCGGTTGAATTTGGCCGTCAATACAGCGTTCACGCCGAATTGGCCGGATGAAGTCAGTCTGGACAGCAGGCTGGATGTAAACGTAATCGCATTTCCGTTAAGCGTATAATCCTGCCCGGCAACTAGCAGTTGTCCGTTTGTGCGAACTTCGGTTAACGTGTGGCCGTTTAAGTTCAAAGGTATGCTCTTATTCTGGATGGCCGCTCCTTTTTTTACGAAGACCAGATCGGTGTCAGCCGTGGAAGAACGACCGCTCCAACCCACCTTCATGATGTTGTACAGCTCCGGATCGGACCAGGTAAAAGCGGTTCGCTTAAAGTGTTGGCCATTGTCCCATAGCATATGGGTAATGTTCTTCTCTTTGAGATAATAGGTTAGATACTCGAAGAACTTCAGTTTCTCCCCCTGCTCAATGACTCCCGTGCTCTGATCGAACCCAAGCAGTCCATATTCACCCAGGATGACGGGAATCCCTCTAGCGATAAAGGTATTATACACATTGTTGAATGTTTGATTGATATCGTTCCGGGTATCCGTCTCAAAACGGGTATAACCCGCGATGTTCACACTGAACGGCCAAAATCCATAATAATGGACCGTCGCAATGAGATTGGAGTCATTCAGCTTCGTCATGGTGTTATATAGTTCGTTCATTCTCTCCTGGGTTGGAGAGGCCTCCAGGGTAGATAGCACAAGCGGCCGGGTTGCGTTGCGTGCTCCAGAGCCGCGGACGATCTGATGGAATGAAACATGAAGTTCATCCAGCATCTGAAATGCTTTCTTCTCATCGGTGGTCCCGCCATCCGAGAAACGAGGTTCATTGACGCTTTCAAACATCAGTTTGTTGGAATGGTTCCGGAAGCGATGGGCAACTTGAGTCCACACGGCGTTGTACTTGGCAACGACCTCATTGCGATTGTTCTCCATATGGCTGATCCATAGCCAAGAATCGTGATGGACATTAATCATGACATACAGATCGGCTTTAAGCGCCCAATCGACAACCTCCTGTACCCGGTCCATGTAAGCGGCGTCGATGGTATAGTTCGGCCCGCTGCCGATATGATTGTTCCAGGTTACCGGAATGCGGATGCTCTTATATCCCTGTGCCGCGATTTGGTTGATCAAAGCTTTGGTGATGCGCGGATTCCCCCATGCTGTTTCGTCTGCCCCCACGGCGTCCAGCGAATTGCCAAGGTTCCAGCCGGGCTGCATATCATGGACGTAGGCTTGGGGATTTTTCTTTGGAGATCTTGAATGTTCGTTTTTCGCAGCGGATGCAAAGGATGGGAATAGTGAAAGGACCAGAATAGCGATAAGTGCCAAGGAACATAGGGATTTCTTATTCAGGTTTATCATTAGCAGCTCCTTTTGTAATGAAAGTTGTAAATCGACGTTTTAACTAGAGTGACTTCGTGTGAGGTATCTGTCGGGTGTTGAGGTTCTAGTTGTCACGAAAGGATTTAGAGCAGGCGTTCACCTCCAAGTGTGTGTTGAAAGCGCTTTCTAATTTATAAATTATCATATTTTCCCATTTGGAAGTACCCGGACAATTCGTCATAAAATCATGTGAAAATTAGTTATAAGATACAGGTAGATCCAGAATGGGGCTTGGTGGAGAAAGGGATGAAAAAAGAGCTGTTCCCCATGGTCAAATTTGACCGGAGGAACAGCTCTTTATGGGACTAATAGTTCGATTGGAAACCTCTTAAAAATAGATCGCTAATTTAAGGTGTTTTTGTAGCAGAAG
The DNA here is from genome assembly GCF_025142895.1 of Paenibacillus sp. p3-SID867. NCBI lineage: Bacteria > Bacillati > Bacillota > Bacilli > Caryophanales > Paenibacillaceae > Paenibacillus > Paenibacillus sp. p3-SID867. The sequence goes on along the minus strand of NZ_JAMBDM010000006.1, from coordinate 162,895 downwards.
TTCCAGTCGGTAATTTAAAGAGTGTAGATGGTTTAGAGAGCAGTGTAGCTGTCTGCACATTTATTTGATCTTTTAGCTTTGAAAAAACATAGACGGCGTACTCCGTATCAGTCTTAATAGTCTGGTTTAAAGCATCTACCGTTGGGATATCGATTAGTTTTGAAATATTAACGCCACTTGGTTTAATTGCAACATTTGTTTCCTCTTCGGCAACGGCTTCTGTTGCTTTTTGAAGATTGAAATCTTCGATATCTGTTTTTGCCACAAACAACAGCCGATAACTATCCATGCTTGCCTCGTTGATCGCTTTCGTGAATTCAACTTGAAGCTTCCCGTCTTTCAAGCTGGCTTTAACGGCCGAAGCTTGGAATGGGGTGGGTATAGTGAAATTTCCGGATGGTGGAGATAGGGCGTTCGATTTGTGCGTTGTTCCATTCGCAACGACTAGAATATAAGCTTTATACTCCTTACCCCCCGAAATGGCAACATCGTTCACGTCTTTCAAGTTGGTTAATGTTTCCTCTACTTCGCCTTTTTTAGGGGGAACTACAGTGTATTGATCGCGATTCGTTATTGCTTCAGCATCTGTTAAGCTCAAGTCTTTACCTGAAGGAACAACCATAATTCGATATTCCTTAATCCCTGTAGTTGTTCCCGTGAACTTGACAGCAACATCACTGGCATTACCATTACTACTTCCACTTGCAATTTCTGCCTTCACAGTGGATGGAATCTCCAGCGCTGTTTTGTTTTCCAATGGTACTGGATTGGATTGATCTGAAAGTGCGTTTTCAATATTGTTGTTGTTGCTTACAGATAAAATAAACACAAGGTATTTTTGCTGGTTACCAATCTCGCCTCCGAATGCATCCAGGGTGCCAGCTGGTATATTATAGCTGTTCTGGTTAGCACCAGGTTTGACAATAAAGTAACTATCATTGTTGAGTTTATTAGCAACATTTACATTAAACTTACTAACATCAGATTCCTTTACAACAATGATTCGGTATTGACTAATGTATTGTTCACTCGAAGCTTTATCGAAGGATACTTTCAGATCACTAGCGTTACCTTTATCACCATCATCACTCGCTCGAACATTATAGGCTGCTTCTACCCGGCGTACTCCCTGCAGCTTGATTTCGTCTGATGGAGCGGATAGGGCATCACTGTATCTTGAGGAATTGTTGCTTACCGATAAGACATACACGCGATAGCCTTGATCATTCCGAATGAAATCACCATCTGTGTCTTTAGCTTTAGCGTCTAGAACTTTAGAATACGTGTTCGCTTTAGACACTTTAGTGTGATAACTGTTTGATTGTGCTTGGGATAATGACAGATCCTTGGATGATTTGACTACATAAATACGATAGTGATCGATATTATTCTCTCCATTGGCAGCGGAGAAAGTTACTTTCAGATCGCTTCCGTTGCCTTCATTACCCATATCTGTTGCCTCTACACGCATAGCTTTCCCAACCTCCGTCACGCCTTGAATCGTAACCGCATTAGAGACTGATGAAAGTGCTCTGCCGTAATTAGAGTAGCCTACCGACAAGACATACACGCGGTAGCTTGAACCTCTTTGAATGAGATCCCCGTCGCTATCCCGGGTCGTGTTTGCTAAATCCCGAGTGATGGTTCTGCCGGTTTTGGTAACCGTAGTGTAATTCCCGTTGTCATAAGCTTGCGACACGCTCAGGCTCTTGGATGACTTCACAATAAGAATCCGGTAATGATCGATGAAGTTTTCGCCATTAGCGGGATTGAAGGAGACTCTCAGGTCACTTCCGTTACCATTATTTCCGATAATGGACAAGGTTGGCGTGGAAACAGGGTTTACATTGCCCTGATTGTTGTTTCCAAGCGTAATCGATGAGTAATTGGATAATGCATTGTTATTGCTCGAGTATCCTACGGACAGGACATATACGCGATAGCTGATACCATTGCGAATCAGCTCCCCATCGATATCTCGGCTGCTGGAATTCAGGGTTTGAGTAATGTAGTTGCTGCTGTTGTTTTTATTGATTTGAGTGTAATAATAGCTGTTGTTTAAGTTAGTGGCTCTATACAGATCAAAATAACTATCAGATGATTTTACAACGAATACCTGGTAGTAGTTGATGTTCGAACGATCGGACGGCTGGTTGAATGATACCTGCAAATCGCGTCCATCGTTGTAGTTATTCACGTCCGAGACGGATAGATTGGTAACCCCGCCCACATTGGAGCTGGAACTCAATATGATGGAACTTGATGGGGCGGACAGAACGTTATTGTTGTTGTTATTTTTGTCTACGGCCATAACGAATACGCGATAGTACACGCCGTTGCGAATCGTTGCTCCATCCACATCTCTGGCACCCGATGCCAGCGTCAAATTGTTGATGTTATTGCCGGTTTTGTTGACATTTGTATAGTAGTTGTAGCTGGAGGCCGTATTCGCTTTACTTAAGTTGAAGCTGTTATAATTGCTGTCCTTTACGACAAACACACGATAAGAGTGAATGTTGGATTCGTTGGATACCTTGTTAAAGCTCACGCGAAGATCACGGCCATCACCATAATCGCTGATATCTGTCACCTGCGTAATGGATGGAACCGTTGCGGTTCCCGTGCTGAGGGTGATGGAAGACGAACCTGAAGACAGGTTGCTTGCAAGCACGTTCTCATTGCTGCTCACAGACTGGACAAACACGGTGTAAGCGACTCCGCTGCGGATAAGCTCGCCTGACGTATCACGAGCGGAAGAACTCAGCGTCGTGGACAACGATGTATTCGTCGTGCTGGTTTTGCTTACCGTCGTGTAATTTTGGCTTTGAACGGATTTGGCAGCCGCCAGATTAAACTTGGCAGCATCCTTCGTTTTTACCGCAAACACACGATAGTTGGTTACATTGCTCTCATTCTGAGCACGCGTGAAGCTGACCTGCAGATCACGGCCATCGCCGTAGTCGCTCACATCGCTTGCTTTCACGTTGGTTGCTCCATTTACTGAATTGGTGTTGGTCAGCGTCAACGACGGCGAAGCCGAGGAAAGGGCATACGTGCCGCCTGTTTTGCTGACTGCCAATACGTAGGCTTTATAAGCCTGGTTATCGCGGATCAGATCATTATCCACATCTCTTGAGCCCGACGTGAGGGTCAGAGTTGGATCCGAGCCGGATGGGTACACCGTTGTGTAAGCTGCCGAGGACACGCGCTGTGCCTCGGATTGGTTTAACGTCTTGGACTGCTTTACAATCATCACACGGTAATGCGAAATTAAAGCCTCGGTGGATGATTTGGAGAAGCTGACCTGCAGATCGCGGCCGTCTCCGGCATTGCCGATGTCCCGAAGCGTCACATAATTCACCGGCACGATACCGGTATTATTTCCGCCGCCGCCTGAATTGTTTGTTGTTTTGACGGTGACCGTTTTCGTTTTGGAATTCCAGCCGATTTTTTGGCCAAGGGCTTCACTTACGAAGCGTACCGGCACCATGGTATTGCCTTTTAAGTTTTTTGCCGGAACATCCAGCGCGACCGTCTTGTTATTGATGGTGGCCGTTTTGGAGTTGATTTTTAGAATGACGGTTGTGCCATCCTTGGTCGCTGTGACGGTTTTCGTTTTTTGATTCCATTTGACCGATGCATCCAAGGCTTCGAAGATGGATCTCATCGGAAGCATAACGCGTCCTTGGATCATGACAGGCGCTTGAGGCGTATACAGCTTGACGCCGTCAATCAAGACGCTGATGTTCACTGCCGCCTGTACCTGCGATTGGAATGTCATGGGGATTAACAGTATAGCTGCTAGCAAGGCAGTCCATATTCTTTTCACACACTCAACCTCCTGAAATTTAGCTTTGTTATTATTTTCCTCTACAATATGACGCATTGGCCTAGAATAAAGTTTCAACTATAACATCGGCAATCCGAAAATATTTTTTAGTACCTGGTCATAAAAAAGAAAGAAACAGCGTGTTTCTGCCGTTTCTCCCCTGCTGATGTTGATCAATATTGTTTAATTGTATCGGTGCCGCCCAGGATCGACCGGGTCACTGCATCATATATATTCGGCGGGTGCTCGGCGATCCGGTGGCACAGGTACAGAAACCATTCCTCACCGTAAGTCAGATAAATCCGAATAGGGAAGCCGTCATCTTTCATTTGTCTGGAAAGGTCCGGGCGTATGCCATACAGCATCTCAAGCTCGACGGCGGATACGCGATACGTTTCGTTGCTTGTGATATGCCGAAGGATCGTTTCATCATGGGTGGCGACCGATACGGGCCTGCCTGCTTGAATGCATAAATCGACCAGTTGAATATACCTTGAAGTCAGCATCTCGGAACGGGGAATATAGTGCCCCTCTAGTTCCTGATAAGCGCCTTTCACGATGCGGATCGTACCGGAGCTGTCGGAAAGAATTCTTTCGAAATCTTCCATCGTTCTCGGGAGCTGCGCTTGCAAAGTAATACCGACATTCGTGAATTGGGCCGAGATTTTTCTGTGCAGTTTAAGGATGGCATCCGTTTTGGCGGATTCCTCCATGCTGATGACCAGCTCCAATCTGGCTTCCTCGGCTTGGCCAGCCAGTCCGAGAAGATGCCGGTATGCCAAATCCTCGTCTACCGATAATCCGATATGGGACAGGTCGAGTGATATTCGGGTTCCCGGCCTGTCTTTGGCACAGGCCTCAATTAACCGGGAGAACTCCAGGAAAGCCTGCGTGCATTCCGCTTCGGTCAGCGTGTTCTCCCCGATATACTCCAGCGAAGTGTGATAACCTTTGGCGTCCAGGGCGTCCCGGCATGACAAGCCTTGTTCCAACACGTCGCCCGTGACAAAACGCTCTGCTGCACGCAGCAGGATCGGATACCATTCGGTGGATTGCTGGACGTACTGTTTGAGTTGTAGGTTACGGGCAAGAGACTTCAAAGCGTCAGCAAAAGCCAGTTCCGATAATGAATCGTTCAAGTTAAACACCTCGCATGATTAAGATCTTCCGTGATTCTATCAACGCTTAGGCGAGGGGGTCTTGTATAAAATTGCGGTTTGTTTAAGATGTCACTGCTTTTGCATACCGAAGCGGCGTTGTCCCTACGCACCCGGCAAAAGCTCTTGTGAAATGGCTCTGATCGTAAAATCCGGCCTCTGAAGCAACGTCGGCTATGGCTTTTCCTTGCAGTAACTGCTCTTTGGCGTAATTGATGCGCAATAAATTCTGATAAGCGTGGGGAGCTAGATGATAGGATTCTGCAAACATACGGATCAGGTGGAATTTGCTGATCCCGGAGATGTCCTGCAGGGTATCGAGTGTAATGCGATCTTTATAATGACGATCCAAATACTGCTTCACTCGCAGAATAGCCGGGGATTGATGAACGCTGCCGCTAGAAACCAAAGCGGCTTCCTCTTGAAGGAGACCCGTCTCCCTCATTAATGCCATAAGCATGGACTCCACTTCGAGGGGGGTGGCATTTTGCTGAAGCAGTGTCCTGCAGGAATGAATCAGATGCCGGGATCGTTCGTTTTGATATTTCGGATGCAGGATGGGCATATGGGCTTGATGGAAATTGGAATTATAGTCCGAAGAGGTTTGACCGAGCCACCGGGGATGGACAAACATCATCGTGTACTTCCAGTTTGCAGGATTCTCGGGATGACAGGCATGAGGTAGCAGCGGCGGAAAATGCACAATATGCCCCTGGGCAGCCTCAAACCGTTTCCCGGCCGACCATACGCGGGTGGCTCCCTTTTCAATGAGGCCAATGGAAATTTCTTCGTGAAAATGCTTTTTATAAGAAAGATTGTCTATAGTATCGCATTCTTTGATTTCGAGAAACGGCAGGTCAGGGTCACGCAAAAATATAATATCGGTCATTTCCGTCATTCCTTTCCTTCAAACATCAATAGATTCATTATAAGGAAGGCGTTATGTTTGTTCAAAGATCGCGTCCATATTTGTATATAACTTTACAGAAATATAACTATAAAGTAATATAATAAACATGTTGAACGATAACCTTTTTGAAGTGTTGGCAGAACCGAACCGGAGGGCAATATTGGACTACCTGCGCGTGAAAGAGTGCACGGTGGGCGAGATTGTAGATCTCATACAGCTTAGCCAACCAGGCGTATCCAAGCATTTGCGCATTTTGCGTGAAGCCGGTCTTGTCTCGGTGCGGAAAGAGGCACAATGGCATGTGTACAGTCTGAATGCCAAGCCTCTGGAGGAAATCCACCACTGGCTGGAGCCTTACCGGCAGTTCTGGACGAATAAGCTGGATGATCTGGAGAGGCTGCTGGATGAGGATGAATCTCCTTAAACATCCTAATATAGTTTGATTGGAAGATTCATTTTTGAATAAACATTCCTAAGGAGGATGAAAAATGCTGGCAGTAGTACAGCAAGACGAGTTCGGAACGACCGTCCGATTTGAACGCCGCCTGAAGCATTCGGTTGAGAAGGTGTGGTCCTATCTGACGGATAATGACAAGCTCACACAGTGGTTCTCGGAGCTGAAGGTGGAAGATTTGCGCCAAGGCGGAAGAATTACATTTGATATGCAGGATGGAACGTTCGAAGAATTTGAAATTACGGACTATCGGGAGTTTTCGGTATTGGAGTATACGTGGGGAGAGGACCGGGTGCGTTTTGAGCTGCATCCCGAGGCCGAAGGCTGTCGTCTGGTACTGATCGAGACGATAACGAAAATTACGGATCATACACCGAAGGATATTGCCGGTTGGGACGTATGTCTGGACGTCATTGAAGCACTGCTGGATGGCAGAACGCTTGAATCGCGCAAGGACGCCTGGTCCGAAAAATACGAGCAATACGTTCAAGTATTTAAACAATTGCCGCGTGCATAACAATCTGCTCTGACCCAGCATGTAAACATGCCGGGTCGGAGCTTTTTTATTGGAAGATGGATGAATTGCATCTATAATCGGGTTAGGGATATATTCCCATATGGAAACCGCTTGGGTGGAGGGGTTAAAATGCCGGATTACACGGTACACATCTTGCAGCTTAGAGAAGATAACTATCATAACGGGCTTAAGCTGGGTCGCCGTCTGCGAAATCAACCGATATTAAAAGCTTTCGAAGCGGTCACCAAACCGGAGATCGACACGGAACAACTGAAGAGCATTTATAATGAGTTTGCCCCGCAGCTGTTATCGGAGCTTGAAGGGCTGGCGGAAGGCTTGGAAATGCCTTTTTCCAAAGCCGCGGCGCTTCTCGGCGGATATGACGTCCCGAAAATCGCGGCCATGGGATGCTCGGCGATGATCACGGCTTCGTATTACGTAAGAAATTACGACTTTACGCCTGCGTTTTACGATGGTTATTTTACTGTGGCTCAAGCCGATCAAGGCTTAGCGAGTGCAGGCTATAATTTGCAGGCAATAGGCAGGCATGACGGGGTGAATGAACAAGGGCTTGCCGCCGGGCTGCATTATGTCAGCTTTGACGGATACGAGGCGGGCCTGTCGCCATGGGTCGGTGTTCGGATGATATTAGAATCTTGCGGTACTGTAGAAGAAGCGTCTTATATGCTGCGCCATATTCCCCATGCGGCTTGTTATAACTTTTCGATAGGGGATGCACGAGGGAACATGGCCGTTGTGGAAGCGAGTCCGGATCAAGTGATTCCCCGTGCGGGCGGGGAGGCGGCAATCGCCTGCGTTAACCATTATGAAACGTTGACGGGCAAAAACAGGCCTTCGATCGAGCATTCCCTCCGGCGTAAAGGTTATATCGATAGCCTGGATGCTGAACGATTATCCCAAACCGAGGCTTTCGGTTTGTTTAAGGATCGAAAGTCCCCGATTTTTTTTACGGATTACGACGATATGTTCGGAACGCTGCATACCTTTTCGTACGCCTTCGAAGAAGGAAGAGTCATGACTTCGCTTGCTCAGGGTGACGTGCTCGATTTTTCGTTCAGGGATTGGGTCGAGGGCAAGGATCTTCAGGAAGCGACACTGACTGGGCATATCGATTGACAATAAATCTATCAGAGAAGCGCTTCTTCCCAGGCGAAGAAGCGTTTTTTTGTGCTGCTCGGGCTATTTCGAATTTGGAACATTCTGTGACATTGCCACCCGCGGGGGTGGCTGCGTTTTCTTTGGCCGATTTGTTTGTGCTACACTGATTTTAAAGGATCATTTCATTGAATGAACGTCAGAAAACAAGGAGTCTAACAACGGTAAAGACACAAACAAGAGGTTTAGCACAGTCACGACAGATGCCGAAGTTCGTATCCAATCACGGTGAACGGCGCTCCGGCTTAAGCACCGGATAAGCCCTCTTTTGGGTTACATTAGTTTACATAACGATTTAAGCCGATATTGCAACCATGAGTTGGGAGTGGGGTACACATGGCTTTTGTGAGCATGAAGGATGAATATAAGCGCTACCGAATGGGAGAGACCACGATTGTAGCCAATGATGGAATCAACCTGGAGATTGAAAAAGGCGAGTTTGCGATCATTGTCGGTCCCAGCGGTGCAGGCAAATCCACGGTGCTGAATATATTGGGCGGCATGGATACGGCGGATGAGGGACAAGTACTCGTGGATGGAACGGATATTGCAAGGTTTAACAGCAAGGAGTTGACCGGCTATCGGCGCAATGACGTCGGATTTGTGTTTCAATTTTATAACCTTGTTCCCAATCTGACGACAAAAGAAAATGTGGAGTTGGCTTCGCAGATTTCTCCTCGGGCCCTGGACGCGGAGCAAGTATTGCGGGATGTCGGCCTGGGTAATCGTCTGAACAATTTTCCGGCACAGCTGTCCGGCGGAGAACAGCAGCGGGTAGCGATTGCCAGGGCACTCGCCAAGCAGCCGAAGCTGCTTCTCTGCGATGAACCCACGGGTGCGCTTGATTATCATACGGGGAAGCAGGTGCTTAAGCTGCTCCAAGACACTTGCCGCCATACCGGAACGACGGTTATCGTCATTACGCATAATTCTGCCCTGACGCCGATGGCGGATCGGGTCATCGAGATCAACAATGCCAAGGTCCGAAACATGGTTTTAAATCCGAACCCCGTTTCTGTAGACAACATCGAGTGGTAGGGAGACACATATTATGAAGAAAAGAGCGTTGTGGACTGATATTTTCCGGGAAATATCGCGGACAAAAGCTCGGTTTCTGTCCATTTTTGCCATTATTATGCTCGGTGTCGGTTTTTTTGCGGGGATAAAAGCTACGGGTCCGGATATGCTGGACACAGCGGATCACTATTATAGCGATTTAAAGCTGATGGATCTTAAGGTTCAGTCCACCTTGGGTCTCGAACAAAGCGATATCGAGAAGCTGAAGTTGATTGCCGGAGTGGATGAGGTTCAACCTGGCTATAGTGCAGACGTATTTCTCGGTGACAGCGGGCGGATCGCGAAGGTCCTCTCCTATGACCCAGGAAATAATCTGAATCAATACGTGCTTACAGAAGGTCGAATGCCGGAGGCCGCAGGAGAGATCGTCATCGACGCGGGAGATCGGGGGAACGAATTTAAACTGGGGGATCAGATTACCTTTACCAATCCGGATGAGGAAGTCAATCTCAAGAAAACGTTTGACCACCTCACTTATACGGTCGTGGGAAGGGCGAAGAGTCCGCTGTTCATCAGCAGCATGAGCCGGGGAACGAGCGGCATCGGCAAGGGGACTGCGGATGTGTTCGCCGTTATATCGGAGCAGGACTTTAAACTACCTGTATATACGGAAGCCTACCTGACCTTCCAGGACACCGCTGAATCAGCTCCCTATACGCCTGAGTATGACGAGAAGATCAAACGGCACAAAGAAGCGGTAGAACTGGCACTGAAGACCATGCCCCGGGAGCGGCTGGCAGAGATTCGTGCCGAGGGGCAGAAGAAGCTGAATGAGGCCCTGGACAAAATCAAGGATGCCAGGAAGCAGCTGACCGATGCGGAGCAGGAGTTAAAGGAAGCGAAAATCAAGCTGAATGAAGGAGAGCAATCCTACCGCGATGGCGTGAATAAACTTCAAACCGAGCTGGCACAGGGACAAGCCAAGCTGGATGCCGCGGCAAGAAAGCTTGCCCAGGGCAGAGCGGAGCTGAAGCGGAATCATCAGCAGTTGGAACAGGGACAGTCCCAGCTTAAGACAGGTCAAAGTCAACTGGATCAACAAAAGTTGGAGCTTGCGCCAAAGCTGGCACAAGGGCAGCAATTGGCGAAGGCGCTGCAGCAAATCTCCGGTTTAGATCCGAAAGACATACCGGAAGAACAGAGGCAAGAGCTGCTTTCAGCGGCTCAGGCAGCAGATCCGAAGCTGGGAGCAGCCACTGCGGGTTACATGGAGGGAGCATTGGATGGAGCTGCTTTGCAAAAGGCTGCTTCTGCGTTCCAGAGCGGTTTAAACGCAGCTTCGCAACAGATGGATCACGCTCAGCAGAAGCTGGATGCAAGCCGGGCACAACTAAAAGAAGGTGAGGCCAAGCTTCGGGAAGCCGAGCGTCAGCTCGTGCAGGGTGAAGCTTCGTTGAAGCAAGGAACGGAGGAGCTTGCTGCTGCTAAGCAGGCAGGGGAGGCCAAACTCGCGGAGCTTAGCCAAGGACAGGAGAAATACCAGGAGGGTCTAAAGAAATTTAATGAAGAAAAAGCAAAGGCTGAGCGAGAAATCGCCGATGGCGAGAAGGAAGTGGCGGAGGGACAGAAGGAACTGGATCAGCTTGAGCTGCCCAAAGTCTACGTCATGGACCGCAGCGTCAATCCGGGCTATACCGAGTACAGCGATAATGCGGACCGCTTATCTTCCATTGCAACGGCATTCCCGGTTTTCTTTTTCCTGATCGCCGCCCTCGTCAGCCTGACAACGATGACTCGGATGGTTGAGGAGCAGCGGCTGCAGATCGGAACCTTGAAAGCACTCGGATACAGCAATCGGGATGTGATGAAAAAATTCCTGGTGTATTCGACGCTGGCCAGTGTTGCGGCCTCAGCAGCCGGACTGGCTATCGGCTTCACCTTGTTTCCCGCTATTATCTATGATGCTTACGGCGCTTTATACAACCTGCCGGATGTGAGAACGCGATTTTATCTCAGCTACAGCATCATCTCGATCATCGTGGCCGTGCTCTGTACGACCATGACCGCTTATGTGGCGACGCGGGTGGAACTTCGAAGCAACGCTTCGGTCCTGATGCGCCCCAGAGCCCCAAAGAACGGATCCCGCATATGGCTGGAGCGAGTTCCTTGGGTGTGGAACCGGCTCGGCTTTATTGGAAAAGTCACCGCCCGTAATTTGTTCCGCTACAAGCAGCGGATGTTTATGACCGTTTGCGGCGTTGCCGGCTGCACGGCCCTGATACTGACCGGTTTCGGTCTCAAGGATTCCATCGGGGATATCGCGCCGCTGCAATACGGAAAGATTATGCAGCATCAGGCGACTGTTGTATTTCAAGACGATAACGGCGATAGCGGCATGCTGGAGGATTATAGCAAGCGCATTGCGGAAACGCCGGAGATTACGGGGATTTTAAATGTGACGCAAGAGGCGATGACTGCGGCCGCCCCCGGGGTGAACACTCAGGATGTGAGCTTGTTCGTGCCGCAATCTCCAGAGGAGATCGATTCGTTTATCGTCCTGAAATCCCGTGGGCAGGAGCAGATGCTGTCACTGACAGATGGCGGTGCGATCATTACCGAGAAGCTCGCCAAACTGTTTGATCTCAAGATCGGCAGTACTTTCACCGTACAGAACAGCGACAACGATCCCTTTGAAATACGTGTAGCCGGGATAACGGAGAACTATGCTATGCACTACGTCTATATGACGCCGCTGTATTACGAAGAGATTTTTGATGCAGGACCGGAAGTGAACAGTCAATTGCTGACGTATGACAACCACGGTCACAATCCGGAGTGGGAAGACCAGCTTGGAGAATCGTTAACCGCAAGCCAGCGGGTGGCGATGGTCAGCTTCACGAGCGGAGTAAGCGATGCCTTCAGTGACACGATGGACAGCATGAACGTCGTGGTGGTTGTCCTGATTGTATCTGCTGCGGCACTTGCGTTTGTCGTGCTGTACAATCTGACGAATATTAACGTATCCGAGCGGATACGGGAGCTGTCAACGATCAAGGTGCTTGGCTTCTATGATAAGGAAGTAACCATGTACATCTATCGCGAAAATATGATTCTGACCGTGCTGGGGATTATAGCGGGCAGTCTGTGTGGCGTGTTCCTGCACCGGTTCGTGCTACTAACCGCAGAGGTAGATGCGATGATGTTCAGTCCCGCGATCCATGGAATCAGTTACGGCTATGCGGCACTGCTGACGCTGTTGTTCTCGGCCATTGTGATGGCCTCCATGCATTACAAGCTAAAGCGGATTGATATGATTGAAGCGCTGAAATCGGTGGAATAGCTCTATATGTTTCAACAAGAGAGCCCTATTCGAGAGGAGACAATCCTGAAGAATAGGCTCTTTTTTTCATCTCCTTTGCAAAGCTTCCTATACAAGCCAGGAGTTGCGTTTTGGAATGTGAATTACTGTGATTTTTTAATCAGTCGGTAAGTTCTAGGAGAAAATATATTATAATAGACATATCGAGCTCTTGTACGAACTAATATTGCTACTACATGAAGGCCCGTGGGTAATTGATGTATGAACATGATAAAGGTCTTCAGCCTCGGAGGAATGCTTATGGGAATGGTTTTCTCGATCTTGAAAAAGTACCGCGTCGCAGCGATTGCGGCACTGGTCATGATGCTGATTGAGCTCACCGTTGAGCTGATTCAGCCGCTGCTCATCTCTAAAATCATTGACGACGGCATACAGAAACAGGATTTATCCGTTGTCTGGATGTGGGGAGCCGTTTTAACTGGAAGCGCTATTATTGCCTTTATAGCGGGAATATCCAGCTCTTTTTTTGCGGCGCATACGAGTCAGGGACTCGGCTATGATCTGCGGGATCAGCTGTATGAAAAGGTGCAGTCTTTCTCTTATTCGATATTTAACCGGTTTGCTACCTCATCTTTGATTACCAGACTTACGGGTGACGTCACCCAGATTCAGGATACGGTGTTCATGGGATTGCGGTTTATGACGCGCGTTCCGCTCGTTGTGCTGGGAAGCATCATCATGGCATTGGTGGTGAATGTGAAGCTGGGCTTGCTGCTTGTCCTTACCGTGCCATTATTGTTTATTTTTATCGCTTGGATTATGAAGCGGGCAGCGGACGCGTTCCGCCATGTACAGCAGCGACTGGATGCGGTAAACGGCGTCATTCAGGAGAATCTGACTGGGATTCGGTTGATACGCGTATTCGTACGGATGGGACACGAAATTGAACGCTTTGCCCGTACCTCTGGCAAGCTGATGAGCACCACGGTCTCGACCTTGCGATTAACGGAGACAACGATGCCGTTTATTCTTCTCATAATGAATGCAGGGATCATGGCGGTTCTGTGGTTCGGCCGCAAAGACATCGCGTCCGGCAGTGCCAGCGTCGGCGAAGTGGTTGCCGTAGTCAATTATTCCCTGCGTTGTATTGGTGCCATGTCCGCCCTGTCCTGGGTTGTCGTTGCCTTCTCCCGGGGACGCGCTTCCGCACAGCGGACACAAGAGGTGTTAAATACGGAAGAGGATGCAGCAAGCGCGGCCAAGGATAAGAATAAAAAGGTTCAGATTCAAGGCGGCGTGAAGTTCGAGCAAGTGAGCTTTAGCTATCCGGGCAGCGACATCGACGTGCTGACGGATATTTCCTTTGAAGCGAGGCCCGGAGAGCGGATCGCGATTATGGGAGCAACTGGTTCCGGCAAGTCTTCATTAGTACAGCTGATTCCACGGCTTTACGAGGAAGAGAAGGGAACAGTACGCGTAGACGGAATGGACGCCGGATCGATCGATGAGGTAAATCTGCGCAGCAGCATCGGTTATGTGCCGCAGGAAGTGCTGCTCTTCTCCGGTACGGTCCGGGAGAACATTGCCTGGGGACGCGAGGATGCTTCCATGGAGGAAATTAAAGAAGCGGCGCGCAGAGCGCAAATCCACGATACCATTGACCGTCTGCCTAACGGTTATGACACGATGCTGGGCCAGCGCGGGGTCAACTTGTCTGGCGGACAGAAGCAGCGCTTGTCCATTGCGCGGGCGCTTGTGCGAAAGCCCGCCATCCTTATTCTGGACGACAGCACCAGCGCCCTTGACGTCCGAACGGAAGGCGCTCTGCTGGATGCCCTGAAGGATTTGTCCTGTACGACGTTTTTGATTACGCAGAAGATCAGCTCGACCACTTCGGCTGATTTGATTCTGCTGCTGGACGACGGACGTTTGATTGGAAAAGGGAACCACGAAGATTTGATGGAAAATTCCTCTCTATATCGACGCATCTATGAATCCCAATACGGAGAGGAGGCGCAGCAGCATGCTCAAGGCATTCACTGAACCGTTTCGTCATCCAAGACCGAAGATTGATCTTGGCAAGAATAAGGATGGCGGCCAGGGGGGCAAGCCAAAGGCCAAGGCCAAAAACTGGTCGGGCACCCTCTCCAGAATATGGGCTTATCTCGCCCGCCGCAAAGGCAAGCTCGCACTCGTGCTGCTGATGGTGTTGATCAGCTCGGGCCTTGCATTGCTGGGTCCCTATCTGCTTGGCGTCGGCGTGGATAGATTTCTGGATGATGTGCGTAATCCGGACAGCTCCATCGACGCGGCATGGTTGTATTTTCTCGTTGGCTTGGCCGCCGTCTATGTTCTTCAGGCTTTAACCACTTGGCTGCACAACGTCTGGATGATCGGCATCGCCCAAGAGACGGTGTACCGGATGCGGATGGATCTGTTCACGCATCTGCACCGGCTTCCGATCCCGTTTTACGGCAAGCGCCAGCAGGGCGAGATCATGAGCCGTCTGACAAATGATATCGAGAACGTGAGTTCAACGCTCAACAGCTCAGCCATTCAAATCTTCTCGAGCGTGTTGACCTTAATCGGCACATTAACCGTCATGTTATGGCTTAGTCCGCTCCTTACGCTGCTGACATTCCTGGTCGTGCCTCTGATGATGATGGGGATGCGCTGGATTACCCGGCGGACCGGACCCTTGTTTAAGGAGCGTCAACGCAACCTGGGGGATCTGAACGGGTATATTGAAGAAACGCTGTCGGGGCAGCGGATTATTAAGGCATTTTCCCAGGAAGAACGGGTTGTCCGCGAATTCGATGAGCGCAATCAACGGATTCGTCTGTCGGGCTTCTGGGCGCAGAGCATATCAGGCTTCATACCGAAGCTGATGAACGGGCTCAACAACTTGAGCTTTGCGATCGTAGCAGGCATCGGCGGCATCATGGCGATTCAGGGGCATATTACGATCGGCGTCATCATTATATTTGAGAGTTATGCAAGGCAGTTTACGAGACCGCTGAATGATCTCGCGAACCAATGGAATACGCTGCTGTCTGCCATTGCGGGGGCGGAACGCGTTTTCGAGGTGCTGGATGAAGAGGTTGAAGCGAAGGACGAAGGGGCTGCTGTCACGCTGAAGAGCGTGGAGGGCGCGGTGAAGTTCGACAACGTCTCGTTTTCTTATGAGAAAGACGGAGACACACTGGAAGGAATCAGCTTTGAAGCGAAACCCGGCGAGATGATTGCGCTGGTCGGTCCGACCGGTGCGGGGAAAACGACGTTAATTCAGCTGCTCTCCCGGTTTTACGATCCGGACAGTGGAAGGATTACCCTAGACGGGCGGGATATTTCTTCGATTCGCAGGGAGAGTCTGCGCGCGCAGATGGCTTTTGTGCTGCAGGATTCCTTCCTCTTCCAGGGCACGATCCGTGAGAATATCCGCTTCGGACGGCTGGATGCCACCGATGAGGAAGTGGAAGAAGCCGCGAAATTGGCCAACGCCCACTCGTTTATCGTGCGGATGAAGGATGGTTATGACAAGAAACTCAAGCCTGACGGCAGCGGCATCAGTCAAGGACAGAAGCAGCTGCTTGCAATCGCGAGGGCGATTCTGGCCAACCCTTCCATGCTGGTGCTGGATGAAGCGACAAGCAGCATCGATACCGTAACGGAAATCAAAATCCAGGAAGGATTGCAGCGATTGATGAAAGGGCGGACGAGCTTTGTCATTGCCCACCGTCTAAACACGATCCGCTCGGCGGACCGCATCCTGGTGCTCAAGGATGGACGCTTACTAGAGCAGGGCTCCCATGATGAGCTGCTGAAGCAGGGAGGATTCTACAGCGACCTGTATTACGGCCAGCTGAAACGAGCGGCTATGTAACATAGAATTAGAACCACCGGAGAGGCTAAAGAAGCCAATTTACTCCGGTGGTTTTTCCTTTTAAGCTTGTTGAATATCTCTTGTTCTTGTCTTATTTAGAGCTCGTAGTTTGAAGCCGCAGTTTACGCTGCCCCGCGGCTTTGCCAAATTGCAGCATGAACAGTAGAAGAACTCCAGCTTGCAAGGCAACCAGGACGATATAGATGTTGCTGTAGGTGGAGGCACCCTGGAACAGGTTCAGCGGATTCCAGGAGCTCCCGGCGCCAAGATCGACGGCTTTGCCGTACACCCCCGTGGCGATCGCGCCGGACAGGAAGTTAAGCAGCGAGAACAATCCCATCCCGACACCGGCTTGCTCTTTGGGCAGCGACAATGAGATGGTCTTGGAGAGCGAGATTTGCATAAATATTTGACCTACATTGCCAAAGACCAGAATCAGCGCAATGAGGTATGGCGATACGCCCGCGAAGGTGGACAACAGGGCGAAACAGAGCAGAAGCAGGGTGGACGCTGTATAGAACAGATAACGCGTTCCTTTGGTATCCGCGAGCTTGCCGCCTCTTCCGCCGAGTATGGCCGCAGCGACGGCTCCCGGCACCATAACAAATCCGATCCATCCCGGAGCCAAACCGTTAATATCCGCCAGCAGCTGCGGAGTAAGAAAAGGCAGGGCGTAACCGACACTCATGATGAATATGCCGAGGACCAGACCCACCGAATAGCTTTTGTTGCTGAATAAACGGGGCTGGACAAAAGGCTCTTTAGCCGATCGAATGCGCAGGAGGAACAACAGGAACAGCATGAAGCTGCCTACGCCGAATATCCATCCACTCTGCGTCACCGCAAGGAGCAGCAGCGCAACCGTTCCGGCGAGAAGACCGCCGCCGAGCCAATCGATTCGTCCACCCTGACCTTGTTCATTGCCCAAATATTTGCGGTACAGCGGCAAGGTAACAAGGATCAACAGCGGGATGCAGAAGAGCCATCTCCAGTGGAACACGCTGACGATCAGAGCCGAGACAACCGGCCCAATCGCACTTCCTATAGCGAGTCCGGTGGCGGTTATGCCGAGCGCGCGGCCCCGGCTTTCCGCAGGGAAATAGCGAACGGGAATGATCATGGCGGTTGCCGGAATGACGGCTGCCCCCGCAGCCTGGAGGATCCGCCCCAGCAGCACCATCCAGTAGGCTTGTGCCGACAATCCTGCAATAGAACCGACTAGGAAGAGAAGCAAACCGAAAGTGAGCAGATTTTTGAGTTTATAGGTGTCGGCCAATTTTCCATATAGGACAGAGCCTATGGCATAAATCAGCATGTAAATCGACGATACCCAGCTGACCTGGGCAAAGGAAAGCTGGAATTGCTTGCTGATTTCCGGAAGCACGATATTAAACATCGTTGCGCTCATCGATGAGAGAATCATCGTAAAGGCCAGAATGCGTATTAATTTTTCAGCAGATGGTGGTTGTTGCTGATGTTCGTTCATGTGATTTCCCCCTTTCCTTTGGTTACGATTTATTCTACAATCGATAGTTAATAAATAAAAATATATATTATGACATGCATTCATATACTCAAGGGTATCAATAAAGGAGGAAGAACATCGTGGAACTGCTTCAGTTGCATTATTTTCAGACGGTGGCCAGAATGGAGCATATGACCAAGGCTGCGAAGGAACTCCGAATTGCCCAGCCTGCGCTCAGCAAGACGATTGCCAGGTTAGAGGAAGATTTGGGAGTACAGCTGTTCGATCGGCAGAATCGGCAAATCAAGCTCAATTCATTCGGGAAGGCTTTTCTGAAAAGCGTAGATACGGCATTATCAGCGCTTGAGGAAGGGAAGAGAGAGGTGTCGGATTTGGCAGGTATGGAGCGGGGCAGCATCCGCATTGCAACGACGGCACTGCCTCGGCTGTCCAAAGCATTGGGAGCTTTCCGTGCGCGATATCCTGATGTGAATTTCCGCATTATCCAGATTCCGCCTGACTCGATGATGGAGATGGTGCAGATGCTGGAGAATGGTGAAGTCGATTTATGCTTTGCGGCTGCGGCATTGGATGATGACAAGTTTAGGGAAATCCCGGTGCTCCATGCCGAGGTGTTCTTGGCGGTACCCCACGGTCATCGATTGG
Organism: Paenibacillus sp. p3-SID867; assembly: GCF_025142895.1. Taxonomy (NCBI): domain Bacteria; kingdom Bacillati; phylum Bacillota; class Bacilli; order Caryophanales; family Paenibacillaceae; genus Paenibacillus; species Paenibacillus sp. p3-SID867. Next base: position 144,502 of record NZ_JAMBDM010000006.1, on the reverse strand, counting down.
CGGGCAGGAAGAGCATTTCCCTTCAGGACGTTGCGGGGGAAGCCTTCATCGAATACAAGGAAGGCCACCCGTTCCGTAAAATGAATGAGGAGTTCTGCCGATTGGCCGGGATCAGCCGGGATGTCGTCTGTGAAGTGGATGAACCTGCCGCTTTGGGAAGTCTGGTGGCCGCCGGGCTTGGAGCCGCATTTGTACCCGGGTGCAAAGGGGATGAAGAGCCGCCGTACGCGATGGTGCGTATCGAGAAACCTTCCTGCTACCGTACCTTCACTCTAGCGTGGCTGGAGCAGCGATATTTGTCCAAGGCCGCAAGAGAATTCCAGTCATTCCTGGTAGACTATTTCGGCGAGTTTCAGGAGCCGATGATGCATAGGGACGTGATCTGACAGATCACGTCTTTTTTCCTGTCCCGGCGATCCCCTTCTACATAGGCCGGGCCATCTACGCATACAGATAGATCAAGAACTTTCAAGGGAGGAATACGATGCTGGATCCAGTACTGACATCTCCGAATTTGAAGCTGTTTGCGGACTCGAACGACACTTTGAACTATAAACGCGATGCGGGAAATTACATAACCCAGGTGTTTGAAAACCAGATGCCGGCCATTGCCACAGGATTCTTCAACGTTCATATGACCAAAGGAATTATCATCCAGCCTCATTGGCATACGAATGTCGATGAGCTGGTGTTTGTCATCAGCGGCGAAGTGCTGACTTCCGTATTTAATCCCTTCACCCAGAAGCTGATGACCTACAAGCTAAAACCGGGACAGGTATCGATGTTACCAAAAGGCTGGTTCCACTGGATTCTGACGCTGAGCGACAAAGCCCATATTCTGACTATATTTGATAAGCCGACGCCGGATATCGTATATGGATCGGACTTCCTTAGGCATATTCCCAAGGAGATCTTGCATATCGCATACTGCGTGAATGAGGAGGATTACGCCAAAGCGGTTGCTCCGCTGAAGGAAACGGTCATATTGGGGCCACCGCCGGGCTGCGGCAAGCGGGACGAACATGCCCCCTACGTTGAATCGATTCAGCGGCAGCCGTTTGGCCAGCCATTTCCGTTTAACGCACAGCAACCTTCGCCGCCTAGCTATTATGGATATGCACCACCGCCATCATATCCATCATATCCATCGTATCCATACAATTATCAACAAGCGAGGATGCAGCAGTACGGCGTTTCCCCATCGTATTCCCCTTATTCACAGTCGCCATCGTATCCACCGCAAGCTTCCTTCTCGCCATCCTATGCGCAACCGGCACCCTATGCGCAACCGGTAACCTATTCGCAGCAGGCACATCAGCAATCGTCATTCTTCCAGCCGCAGCCGTTCCAGCAGCTTCAGTATCTGTACAGAACGAGCCCGGATCCAGAGCCAGTCTCTAGCCGTGGTCCTGAACCCGATACGGAAATTGAGCGAGAGGGCCAGTGACAGCATAAGCTTGCCGTCTGTTGCAAGCGGTATAAGATGATGAGCCTGATCATTTAGTGACGACTCCGAAGTCTTCAAACTCCCTTGGTGGTTTCTTTTGAAACCAACCCCCCGGAGAAGAAGGCTTCTTTTTGTATCCCGGATCGTCCGTATATTTTCCTTCCGAAAAAAGCCTTGCCTGATCTGGAACGTTCTGGTATGCTATTGTCCTTCTCTCATTTTCGCCTTGTCTGAAGTGGATGGGTCCGCCATCTAAAATGCTTATCGGAGGTGCTTCATGCTTTATTTCACATTGGCTTCCAAAGCCTATGCCCGCAATTTGCAGTACCGCGGCGCACACATGGTGCACAATATCGCCAGCGCGATGTTTGGCTTCATGTATGCCTGTATCTGGATCGGTCTCGGTGCAGACTACGCACTCGGAGATTACGGAACGCAGGGAATGGTCGGTTATATCGCCTTTACACAAGCTGCGCTCTGGGTTTCCAGTTTCGTCACGAATGGCCTCGGCATTCCCCAAGCCGTGCGAACCGGCCATATTTCTCTGGATTTGATGCGTCCCGTTCATTTGTTCAGTCATTTGATGGCCAAGGAATGGGGGCAAATCGCCTACCAATTCGTTTACAAATCAATCCCGATCTACCTGGTGTATTACTTTGCCTTCTCGCTGCATTTACCCGGAAAAGCAACTACCTTCCTCTATGTTGCCATTGCGCTTGCAGGAGCCGCTTATTTATCGATCTGCATCAACTATCTCATCGGCGCATCCGCATTATGGACAACGGAATCGTCCTGGTTGTATTGGGGCAACCATGCGATGATCAATCTTCTTGCAGGCTTCTTCATTCCGATTGAATGGCTGCCGGGCTGGCTTCAGACGATGGCCTGGTGGTCGCCTTATCCGTATTTGCTCTATGTGCCGACCCGAATCTATCTGGGTTTTGATGACGTTTCCTATCTATGGGGGACGCTCTTGTGGTGCGTGCTGCTCACGATGGCCAGCCTGCTGGCAACAGGCTTCCTAAGACGGAAAGTGGAGGTGCAAGGAGGATGACCACGAGATCCTGGCTATCTCTGTATGCGCTGCTGATCCGCACCAGCATCAAAAGCCGCATGCAGTACAAATTCAATTTTATCCTGGCTTCGTTTCTGGCGGCGCTGATCCAAATTTCTGAATTTCTTATGGTTGCTATCGTGCTTTACAAATTTGGGGCCATTCAGGGGTGGTCCATGCATGAAATCGGGTATTTGTTTGCTGTTATGACCTTATCGAAGACGCTCTACCGGACGTTTGCGGATGAAGTGCACCATCTTGAACACTATCTGGTCAACGGGGAGCTTGACCAGCTGCTGACTCGTCCCATGCCGGTACTGCTGGCGCTCATGCCGCAGAAATTCCGGATTATGCTGGGCGAAGTGCTGCAGGGCGGTTTTCTGCTCTGGTGGTCGCTGCATGGCATGATGGCGGCAGGGCAAGTCGGATGGAGCGCGGTGCCGCAATCGCTGTACATTATCGTCACGGGGGCCGTCATCCTGTTCTCGATCGGACTCGCGACCGCCACGTTCGGTTTTTGGACGACCCGGATCACCGAGCTTCAAAATATTACGGAGGACGCGGCCCGGACGGCAGCCCAGTATCCGCTCACGCTGTATCCCAAATGGATGTCGTCGATCCTGCTGATCGTGGTCCCGGTCGGTTTAGTCAATTACATCCCGTCCTTATACATACTGCGGGGCGAGCTCGGCGTTTGGGTGCTGCCCGCATTGGCTGGAGCGGCTCTGGTATGTCTCTTCTTAAGTCTGAAATTCTGGCAGTTTGGTTTGACCAAATATCAAAGTACAGGGAGCTAAAGGAGGAATGTGTCAATGATTGAAGTCCACGACATACGCAAGGAATTCAAAACGCCGGTTGTGAAGGAGGGGCGCTTCTCCGGGCTGCGAACCCTGTTTACGAGAGAATACCGGACGAAGGAAGCCGTGAAGGGAATCAGCTTTCAAGTGGAGCAGGGGGAATTCGTCGGTTACATCGGACCGAACGGGGCCGGCAAATCCACCACCATCAAAATGCTAACCGGCATTCTCCACCCGACCTCGGGTCACGTATCGATCGGAGGCATGAATCCGCACAAGGAGCGGCGCAGCGTCGTGAACAACCTGGGCGTTGTATTCGGTCAGCGGAGCCAGCTGTGGTGGGACCTGCCGGTGAAGGATTCCTACGATATTTTGGCTAAAATGTACAGCGTGGATCAGGCGGACAAGGAGCGCAGACTCGGACAGTTTGCCGAATTGCTGGATTTACAGGCGTTCTGGGAAACGCCTGTACGCAAGCTGTCGCTCGGGCAGCGCATGCGCGCCGACCTCGCCGCCGCGATGCTGCATGATCCGGACGTGCTGTTCCTGGATGAGCCGACGATCGGTCTGGACGTAAACGCCAAACGGAACATCCGCCATTTTCTCAAGCTGATCAACGAGCAATTCGGCAAGACCATACTGCTCACGACGCATGACATGGATGATATCGAACAGCTGTGCAATCGCGTGATGGTCATTAACAACGGCGAGCTGTCTTATGATGGAACGGTAAAGTCATTACGAGACACCATCGGGCTGCCTACCGTGATTACCGTCACTTTCCGCGGTCCTTTTGTAATTCCCGAGGAATTTTTAGGCGAAGAGGCTTTTACCGTCCCGATTCGGGTGACAAGCACGCTGGATAACACCGTCACCATTGAGGTGAATCGCCGCGAGATGAATACGCTTGATATTTTTAAAGAGCTGGGCCGCTGGGGCGAGCTGGATGATATCGATATGGAAGATCCTGATTTCGAAGATGTGATTCATAAGGTGTACTGAACAGAGTCAAGAGCGGGTTCCACCGCATATTTAAACTAAACTTAAACTACAAGTCATCTGAATGCTCTTTTCGTTAAGTATGATGAGCTTGAGGTGATTGACATGAATCATTCAAGAATGAAGAAAGCCGGGTATACGGCTTGTTTTGCCGCTGTTATGTATGCCCTCCCCCATTATTGGTGGGGACTTGGCATCGGGTTTGCATTCCCGGGGGATTTCCAGGAAGCGCCTGATGATTTTTGGACGCACGTGATCGGTTACTGGGGAATGGGTACCCTGGCATTATTGGCAGCCGTATTCGCGCTTGCTTTTGCCAGACCGTGGGGGCTGCGCTTACCGAAATGGTTGCTAATTATACCAGCTGCCATCGGTTCTGTTTTGCTGTCATTATGGGGATTCACTTACTTCATCATGCAGTATTTGTTGGCGGTCGGCCGCGTTCAATCGGCCCCCATGTATGCCGTTCAAGATGCAAGCCCCATGGCGGTGTGGGGATACTTCTGGTACGCGCTCTTTCTGATCTGGGGAATTTCACTGGGTGCAGCAGCATACTATGCGGGAAAAGTTCGTAAGCAGAATAAATCAAATCGTTTCACTAAATAACGCATGTATTTCTTTCGTTGGACATTTTTGGTAACCTTGTACAATATAATAGGATACACACCTAAAGAGGAGCCTGCACGGTTCCTTTTTAATTTGGGTGCAAATGGACATAGAGGAAGTATAATATAGAGATAGAGGAAGGAAAACTCTGCTCTGATCATACGAGCCCAAGAATAACATCTACATATAAAGGATGAGCCACCATGAAGTTGATGAAGCGGATCTGGTTCCGTATCGGTAATCATTACAGAAAGAAGCGGGATTTTGAACAAGCCCTTAAATATATGAGAAAAGGCGAAAGTGCCATTACCAGTTTCAATGATAAGCTGCACTATGCGGAGCTGCTGCACAACAGCGGCCATTCGGAAGAGGCCGTAGCTTATTTGGGGCGTGTGATCGATACGAGCGGAAGCCATCGCGCTTATGAGCGGCGAGCTCATATTTTGCGTGAGCTGAACCGGGAGCGCGAGGCCATTGAGGATCTAAATGAAGCGATTCGGTTGAATGCCGACAATTATATGAATTGGTATACCCGGGGGATTGCCCACAAAGATTTGAATCAATATGAAGAGGCGATCCGCGATCTGAAGGAAAGCATTAAAAGAGAGGACAGGAGCACGGTTATTTCGACTTATTATGAGCTGGGCATGACCTTTTACGAGAGCGGCAATCCGGCGGAAGCGGCGCACTATTTTCGCCTAAGCATCCAGGAGCCGGAACGCGCCATCCCGATGTATTATTACATGCTGTCCGTATCCCTGGATCTAATGGATCATGTGCAGGAAGCCGTGGGTGTTCTGCAGGAGGGAATCCAGCTGGCCGATCGGTATGAAGCGGAAGCGGATGGCGGATATGCGCTGTTTGCAGGCAGCACAAACTACAGCTACGGTGCATTTCAGACGTTTCAGCGGCAAATGCGGGAGGCGTATTCCTTTCGGAAATCTATGGCGGACCTGTACGTGCAGCTTGGGGACATGGGACAGGCCGAGCACTATCTGTCGGAGGCCATTGAGCGGTATCCGGATTCATACGAGCTTTACTTAAAGAGAGCGGAGGTCTTCAACCGTTCCGGTAACAAAAATGCAGCTAAAGCGGATTTGGCATGGGCGATTGAAGCGGCGCCGGACGATTACCGCGCGTATTTCGACATGGCCCGGATTTATCGCGAGGATGGTCTGGAGGATCAGGCCTACGAGCTGATTTCGAAGTTGTATGCAAGACAGCCGGACTCCCCGCTGGCCTGCTATTGGATGGCCGACTGCTATTACCGGCTGGGTCGTCAGGAGGAGGCGCTGGCGATCAATGACAAGCTGCTTAAGCTTGAGAATGATGATGCACCGAACTATGTGCAGCGCGCCGATATTTACATGGAGATGAATGATCTGCCATCTGCGGAGCAGGCTCTGAAGGAAGCAGCCGCGCTTCAGGACGGGACTGAAATCCGCAATAAGCTGAGTTATGTGCTCTATCTTCAGGGACGCAATGAGGAAGCGCTGCTTGAACTGCAGGAAGCAGTTAAGCAGGAGGAGTCCTTCTCCGAGCATCCGACGTATTTGGCGGCCAGCGGGCATATCTATAAGGAGATGGGCATGTGGGATCTCGCCATCGATGCTTATTCCCAGGCGATCCAGGCGCATCCGTCGAATCCGAGATTTTACGAGTTTCGTGCCGTTTGCTTTGTGGAGACCGGACAGCTGGAACGGGGATTAGCGGACTGCGCTCAAGGACTCAGTTTGAACCCCGGGCAAGGCAGCCTCTACAGCCTGCGAAGCGGAATCTACTATTCGATGGCGGATTTTGCGCGGGCGAAGGAAGATACACTACAAGTGCTGGAGCTTTCGCCGGGTCATCCGGGCGCTTATTTCAGACTGGGACAGATTTATTACAAGGATCAGGAAGAGGATGCGGCATTGGCTGCTTTTGACGAGGTACTGAGGCTGGTTCCCGAGCATGCCGACAGCTATCTGTACAAAGCACATATTTATTACAGCCAGTTCGAGCATGAAGACGCCATACAGGCCATCGTGAACTGGAGCTTGCATCTTCAGAAGGAGATGCCCCCGGCTGATAAAATCCAAGCCATCGAAGGCTTGGAGGGCTTTGAAGAGAGTTTGCTGAATAAGGCGGTAGAACGGTTAACGGGCATGTATGGGCATCAGCTTTATTTGTCCTGAATGCCGCTCTTAACCAGCAGAATCATGTAATCCTGCATTCACTCTGTAAGTCCGATGCTCATGTAGGGATGCGTTGATCACGAAGAAGTTAGAGTCCGCCAAGAAGTGGTGTCACATTTTGTCTAAAATTATGGTATGATTCAATAGTTGTTGCAGCATAACATGCTCGCAGGCTGCATAGCCAAGCGGGCTTTCTTCATGTGCAAGGAGGGGGATTATCATGATCTCACTGCAAGAGGTCAGTAAAAGCTTTGGCAGCGGCAGTGACCGTTATCAGGCGATAGACGCTGTCTCTCTTCATATTGAGGAGGGAAGCATACACGGAATCATCGGCACGAGCGGAGCCGGAAAATCGACGCTGCTGCGCATCATGAATGTACTGGAGAGACCGGATTCCGGCCGAGTCGTGGTGAATGGTCAGGAGCTGACCTCCCTTGGGGGCAGGGAGCTTCGGGAGGCAAGAAGATCGATTGGCATGATCTTTCAGTTGTTCCAGCTGGTCAGCAACCGGACGGTATGGGGCAATGTTTCGATGCCGCTTGAGCTCGCAAAGGTACCGAAGATCGAACGGGCGAATCGTGTCCAGGAGGTTCTGCGTTTTGTCGGACTTGAGGATAAAGCGAAGTCGTATCCGGCTCAGCTAAGCGGCGGGCAGAAGCAGCGGGTAGCGATTGCCAGAGCGTTAGCCAATTCGCCGACCGTCTTGTTGTGCGATGAGCCGACCTCTTCCTTGGATCCCCAGACAACCGCGGATATTCTGGAGGTGCTCCGGCATATCAACCGAACGCTGGGGGTAACCATCGTAATCGTTTCCCACGAGATGGACGTGGTGAACGACATTTGCGACCAGGTGTCCGTTATGGAGAACGGACGTCTGAGCAGAACGTACCGCAATCAGCTAAGCGATGGAGAGACTTCTCGGGGTTCCGGATCTTCAATGGACGGTGCAGGGAAAGTGGGGGATTGTTAGTTCCATGAATGACATCATTCCATATTTAAGTGATTATTTTGCCTATGTCCTGCAGTATCAGAATGAAATCTGGCGGGCGATTGGCGAGACGTTCATCATGGTGGGCATATCGATTGCTGCCGCTATAATACTGGGTCTTCCGGTAGGAACACTGCTATTTTTGTGTCGAAAAGGCCAGCAGTATGAGAATCGCCTTCTATTCTCCATTTTGAATGCCTTGGTTAACGTCATACGGTCATTCCCGTTTCTGCTTCTGGTTGTCATTATGATACCGGTCACGAGATGGATCGTCGGCACTTCCCTGGGGACGCTGGCCGCTGCGGTGCCTTTATCCGTCGTTGCGGTGGCTTACTATTCAAGGCTGGTAGAGCAATCCTTGCTGGAGGTGCCGAAGGAAGTGATGGAAGCGGCCGCTTCCATGGGGGCATCCACACTCCAGATGATATACAAATTCCTGTATGTAGAGGCCCGCTCGGGCCTTGTACTTGGGCTGACAACATCCACGATCAGTTTTATCTCGTACTCCACGGTGATGGGGATAGTGGGCGGGGGTGGCGTCGGGGACTTCGCGATCCGTTACGGGTACCAGCGATTTGAGGGAGAGCTTATGTCATTTACGATCATCATTATGATCATTCTGGTACAGTCCATCCAGTTCGGCGGGAACCTGGCATCCAGGCTGCTGGATAAGAGAAAAGTTTAATTCTATTTTTTGAACGCATGCACACCGATTATATTTTAACTGGAGGTAACCAAACGATGAATAAGAAATTAATGCTGCTGATGCTGACCCTCTTGCTGGTGCTGGCAGGCTGCGGACAGCAACCTGCCAAGGACAAGACTCCGGAGAGCGCAGCACCCGATGCCGCGGAAGAAGTTACATTAAAGGTTGCAACGCTCATTCCGCCAATGACCGAGGTGCTTGATCTGGTGAAGCCGATGCTGAAGGAAGAAGGCATCAACCTTGAAATCCAGATCTTGTCCGATAATGTGCAGCCGAACAATGCGCTGGCCCATAAAGAGGTAGATGCGAACTTCTTCCAGCATGTGCCGTACATGGAAGAGTACAATGCGAACAACGGCTCGGAATTGGTTCCGGTCACGCCGATCTATAATGCCGTTTTTGGAGCCTACTCCAAAAAATATAAGACCATCGAAGAGCTTCCGGATGGTGCAAGCATAGCGATTCCTAACGACCCTTCCAACATCGGCCGATCCCTGGTGATGTTCGAGAAGACCGGCCTGATTAAGCTGAAGGAAGGTGTCGGCATTCAAGCGACGCAGGCGGATATCGTGGAGAATCCGCATAAATACAAGTTCACCGAGGTGGATCTGCTCATGCTGGCCCGTACGCTCGACGACGTCGATATGGTTGCCATGACGCCAGCATACGCGAAACCGCTGGGACTTACCCCTAAGAAAGATGCTCTTGTAACCGAAGGCAACGACTCCGATTTCACCATTACGCTGGTGGCCCGTAAAGATAATGTGGATTCCGAGCCGATCCAGAAGCTTGCCAAGGCGATGACCAGCCCGGAAGTGAAAAAGTTCTTCGAGGATAACTACTCCGAGATTGCGCTGCCGGCTTTTGAATAAAGCGCGTATTTTATGGTTCGCAATAACCGTTTTCCGAGGTTTTCGGGGGACGGTTATTTTTTTGAGTGCGGCCAAATATGGTATACTCTTCATGGATTTGAGAGGTGCACCTTACATACCCATACGTATTGGAGTTGAGAATTTATGAAAAAAGAAGTAATCGACAGACTCATTACCTATGCACAAGTGGATACGCAGTCAGACGAGAACAGTAATACCTGCCCTTCGACACCGGGACAGCTGACACTGGGTCAGCTGCTGGTGGACGAGCTGAAGGAAATCGGCATGCAGGATGTCACGATGGATGAGAATGGCTATGTGATGGCCACACTTCCGGCAAACTCGGATAAACCAATCCCGACCATCGGCTTTTTGGCACATATCGATACGGCTACCGATTTTACGGGCGCCGGTGTCAAGCCGCAGATCGTCGAACAATATGACGGACAAGACATCATTCTGAACAGAGCGCAGAATGTGGTGCTCTCCCCGCGGGATTTTCCGGAGCTGAGTGGCTACAAGGGGCATACCCTCGTTACAACGGATGGCACCACCTTGCTTGGAGCTGATGATAAAGCGGGAATTGCCGAGATTATGACGGCGATGGCTTATTTAATCCAACACCCGGAACTGAAGCACGGTAAAATCCGGGTTGCTTTTACGCCGGACGAGGAGATCGGAAGAGGACCGCACAAGTTCGACGTGGAGGCCTTTGGGGCTAAATACGCATATACGATGGATGGCGGACCGCTCGGGGAGCTTCAATACGAAAGTTTTAATGCGGCAGCGGCGCTGGTCACTTGCAAAGGGAAGAATGTCCATCCCGGAACGGCCAAAAACAAAATGGTCAACGCGGCGAAAATCGCCATGGAGCTGAACAGCATGCTCCCCGCGGAAGAAGCGCCTGAACATACCGAAGGTTATGAAGGCTTCTATCATCTTACTTCCATCGAGGGTGACGTGGAGCTGACCGAGCTTCGTTATATTATCCGCGATCATGACCGGGAGCTTTTCGAAGGAAGAAAGGCCAAGCTGGCTTCTATCGTAGAGGAGCTTCAAAACAAGTATGGAGCCGAGCGGATCATCCTACAGATGAAAGATCAGTATTACAATATGCGTGAAAAAATCGAGCCGGTCAAAGAAGTGGTCGACATCGCCCAGACAGCCATGGAGAAGCTGAAAATCAAGCCGATCATCGAACCGATCCGCGGTGGCACCGACGGTTCTCAACTGTCGTACATGGGCCTGCCAACACCCAATATTTTTACGGGCGGGGAGAACTACCACGGGCGGTATGAGTATGTATCCGCCGACAATATGGTATTGGCCGTTCAAACGATTATTGAAATCGTGCAGTTGTATGAGGAGCGGGCTTAAGTTAAATCTTTTCAAAAAGGAGCTGCCGGCAGGAATGCCGGCAGCTTTTTCGTATGCTCTTGTTTGGGCCCGCATTAGATATCTTGCCTGTCTATAGATCATGCTTTAGTAGAGCCTTTCTCCAGGCTGTATTTATACTCGCTTGGGGTCATGCCTGTCCATTTGCGAAACTGCTTGGAGAAATAGAGTGCATCATTGAAACCGACAGAGGAAGCAATCTCATGAATGGAGAAGGATGATTTCATGAGCGACTTGGCTTTCTCAATACGTACCTTCATGAGATATTGCATGGGGGACATGCCTGTATGCTGTTTGAACATTTTGGATAGATGTGCCCGGTGATAGCCGAGCGTTTTGGCCATTTGATCAATGGAGAGCTGTTGATGATACTGGGTCGAGATCCATCTCTCGGTCTGCCTTACGCCTCGCTCGATATCCGGCACGTCATTGGAGTTTGACGGAAGATGCTCACGGTTTAACATCGCCAGCTTATGGAGCAGCAATCGGAGCCACCCGGAAGCCTGAAGATCCTCAAGCCAGGGATGATCCGATTGGTTAAAGCCCAGACGGAGATGACGGTACATGTCGATTAGCGACCTTAGCTCAGCTTCATCCGTGCAGTGGATAATCGGCTTAGCCGGCGTAACACCCATGTCGGCCAGCAGCATCTTGGTGCCTTTTTCTTGTAATGCAACCCAGTTATAGTGCCAGGGGTTCCGATCATCGGCTTCATAGCTGAAAAGAACTCCGGGAAGGATCACGAAGGTATCGCCTGCCTGGCAATGATGTACGATGCCGGCACACTCGAAGATGCCTTGGCCTGTTAAGACGGTATGAATGAGGCAGTAATCATGAATGATCGGACCGATTTTGTGGCGTGGTATGGGAGTTCCCTCACCGCTGAACAGGATGTTCAGGTCGTGACCGCCCGGCGAAGGATTCATACCAATCGTGTAGAGCGTATGGTCTGGCAAAATAGACATGCCCGCTATCCCCCTTAAACGTGTGCGAGATCAATCGATATCGTAGATGTTGAGTTAGGGTTAGCTTACCTAATGAAACAACAAATGTCCATATCGCACTTGTTTTGCTCCATATTCAAAAAAGACCGATTATCATATAGTTAGTCTTGTGAAAGCGTATTAATTCATGGAGTTTAGGGAGGGAATTAATTGATGTCTAAGATTACATTTATCGGAGCAGGAAGTACCGTATTTGCCAAGAATGTCCTGGGGGATTGCATGCAGACCCCGGCCTTGCAGGGATTTGAACTTGCTTTGTATGATATTGACCCGATCCGTTTGAAAGATTCGGAGAACATGCTGAATAATATAAAGAAGACCAGCGGCAGCACCTGTGTCGTCAAATCATACAGTGACCGCAAGGAAGCTCTTCGCGGAGCAAAATATGTCATCAATGCCATCCAGGTCGGAGGATACGATCCGTGTACGATTACGGACTTTGAAATTCCGAAGAAGTATGGACTCAGACAGACGATTGCGGATACTGTGGGAATCGGCGGGATTTTCCGTAATCTCCGCACCATCCCGGTCATGCTGGATTTTGCGGCCGATATGCGGGAAGTTTGTCCACAGGCGCTGTTCTTGAATTATACGAACCCGATGGCGGTGCTGACCAATGCGATGAACACGCTGGGCGGCGTGCAAACGGTAGGTCTGTGCCACAGCGTACAGGCTTGCATTCCGCATCTGTTCGATAATCTGGGGATGGACAAGGAAGGCGTGCAGGCCAAAATCGCCGGCATTAACCATATGGCATGGCTGCTTGAGGTAACGAAGGATGGCGTGGACCTGTATCCGGAAATCAAGAAGCGCGCGGCCGAGAAGCAGAAGGAGAAGCATCATGATATGGTTCGTCTCGAGATGATGCTGAACTTCGGTTACTACATTACGGAGTCGTCCGAGCATAACGCCGAGTACCATCCATATTTCATCAAGCGTAACTATCCGGAGCTTATTGAGCGCTTTAATATCCCGCTGGATGAATATCCACGTCGCTGTGTGAACCAAATCGAGGGATGGAAGGCGATGCGCGAGGATTTGGTCAACAACCAGGATCTGAAGCACAACCGCTCCCATGAATATGCCTCCTACATTTTGGAAGCGATCGAGACCAATGTTCCGTTCAAAATCGGCGGCAATGTGATGAACACGGGACTGATCACGAACCTTCCAAAGGAAGCTTGCGTTGAGGTTCCGTGTCTGGTCGATGCCAGCGGCGTAACCCCGACCTATGTCGGCGATCTGCCTCCGCAATGTGCCGCGCTGAACCGCACCAATATCAATACCCAGCTGCTGACGCTGGAAGCGGCGGCAACCGGCAAGAAGGAGCATATCTATCATGCGGCGATGCTCGACCCGCATACGGCTGCCGAGCTGTCCATCGATGACATCAAGAGCCTGTGCGACGACCTGATTGAGGCGCATGGAGACTGGCTCCCTAAATACCAATAAGGCTGATACCACTTAAGCAAAAACAACAGAATTTTTGCAGCAAAAGAAATATTATTCCATAAAAGAGAGACGCTCTGGTATCTACAGGGGCGTCTCTCTTTATCGTTAACGGATTGCGCGCGGAAATTACCTATGTTATGGATTTATATTGGCGTGCGGGAGCGTGATGAGAAACACCGTTCCTGATCGTGGCGAGCTCCGAACCGAGACACTTCCATTCATGGCGCGAATGGCTTGATAGGAGAAGGTGAGTCCAAGTCCGGTGCCGCTCATTTTAGTGGAATAGTAGATTGAACCGAGACGACTCAATTGCTCAGGGGTCATGCCGATCCCGTTATCTTTGATTTCGATGGACACCTGTTCTGCTTCTTCATAGATGGTGACGTGGACCGTGCCTCTGTCGACGTCTTTGCTGGCCTCAATCGCATTCTTAATAAAGTTGACCAACAGCTGCTTGAGCTCCGCCGGACTGCCTAAAATGTAAATGGGGAGCTGAGGGTAATCAGCGCTGAGGGTCACGTTGCTCATATTAGCATATGAAATCATGAGCTCGACAACAGACTTGATCTGGGCCGAAAGCTCGATTCTTTGCTGAAACGGCAAGTGTGGTTTGCTGATCGAGAGATACTCGGACAAGATTTGCTCGGTCCGGCGAATTTCCTCCATGCTGATTTCCAGAAAACGTTCGGTTTTTTCCTGAGGGAACGTACCGCTCTTAATCAATTGCAGGAACCCAAGCACGGTTGTCAGCGGATTGCGGACCTCATGGGCAAGGGATGCGGCGACATGATTGACGGCTTCGGCTTTCTCATTCTGGATATACCGCAGATAAAGCTCTTTGTCGGATACGGATTTGTTAAACAGGGTCACGAGAAGCCATATTCCGAGCGAGTTATGAACCGGCATAGCTAGAATATTGAATACGAAGTTATTTATGATGTAGTCAGGTTTGGTTATGTAGAGTATCGTGAGCGGGAGAATAGAGAAGCTGATACCTGCTATAAAAACGATCCAAAATTTGTGTTTGGTTCGATGGTACATGAATGACAATAGAACGGACAGCGGGAACGTAAAGATCAAGATAATAATGGCGTCGATCATGCCGGATCCGCCAATGTACAACCTGTAGATTAGAAATTCCACAAGGAGAATTGCCCCAGTCAGGAACCCTCCGAACAGCATGCCGAAGAACATAATGACATACCGCACGTCAAAGATCAGCCCGCTTTGAACGGACGAAGCAAAGGTCATGGACAGCAGCATGCACAGCGAACAAATGACAATGATGAAATTACGGGAATAGTTAACTGTCAGTTTTCTGTAATAGATGTTGTATGCGACAAAAGGCATCAATGCAAACAACAACTGCAGCAAAACATCTTTAATCACAGGCAGTAGGCCCACCCCTTTGAAGAGTATCGAATCGTCCGCTAGATTACCTTGTCCATTCAAGTTCGACGTCAATTGGAAAAATCCTTGAGGCTTGAATAAAAATAACAAAATTTATTCGTACTCAGATGGAGTGGAGGAACATATAAATTCATCGAGAAAGCGCTTGCAGACAACATATGTCTGTCCCGGATACTCAGCACTTAAGTGAGAACACATTTCCATGAATGGAGGGTTCACAAGTGAAGCTGAAGACCGTTCTGAGACCCATGTTCATTCTTTTGTTGGCCGCGTCTTTTTTTGCTGCCGGATGCCAGAGTGTAACGCCGCCGACCGCATCAGATCCGCCGCCGCCCAAAGAAGAGGTAAACACACCCGGAGGCAGTGATAAGCCGGCACCGTCGGGCGATGCGAAAGCGACGCCGAGAAATGAAACGCTATACGTGAACGGTTTGCAATGGGGGGCACCTACGAATTTTAACCTGCTCAGCGGAAACCCGGCGTTTCCGATTAACTACGGAAACTCCAGAGAACTCGTCTATGAAACCTTGTTCATGGTCAATCAGCTGACAGGCGAGTTGGAGCCGCTGCTGGGTACCAAGTATGAATGGACCGACGATCTGACCCTGAAGATCGAATTGAACAAGGATGCCAAATGGAGTGACGGCAAGCCATTCACCTCCGATGATGTCGTTTATACCTACCATCTCGGCAAAAAATATGACATTAACTGGAGCAGCTTCTGGACCTACATCGAGGACGTAACGGCAGACGGGCCGCAATCGGTGAACATCAAGCTGAATAAAGACAATCCGAACAAATTGACGGTGCTCGACAGCATCGAGATCATGCCGATGCTGCCTAAACATGTATGGGAAGAGGTCGAGAAGAAAGCCAATAACGACCTAGCCACCATTCGTAAAGAAGTCAACGAGGACCCGATCGGAACGGGGCCTTACAAAATGTATTTTTATAATGATCAGAAGATCACGATCGTACGGGACGATAACTACTGGGGGCAGGCACTCTTTGGCAAGCTGCCGGCTCCCAAATATATCACCCATGTCATCTATAAAGACAATGCAGCGGGTGACCTGGCATTCAAGAGCGGTCAGGTAGACGTATCGCAGCAGTTTATTCCGCAGGTATGGAAAATGTGGGAGGGCGGGGCTCCGGTTAAAACCTATATCAAAGAGGCTCCCTATTATGTGCCAGGCTCCATGCCATCGATCTTCTTCAACATGACGAAGGAAGGACTCAACAATGCGGATGTCAGAAGAGCGATCGCTATGGCGATTGATTACGGCAAAATTTCGGAGCTGGCCATCAGCGGCTACTCGGCCCCAATGGAGCCGTCGTTGACGCTGAATACGGAGGCCGAAGCGAAATATGTAGACCAGGCGGCTATCAAACCGCTCCAATGGACAACGGATGTGGATGCGGCCAATGCGCTGCTCGATTCCATCGGCGCCGCGAAGGGGAAAGACGGCATCCGCGTCTTGAACGGAACCCGTCTCGGCCCGTTTGAAATCGAGTGTCCATACGGCTGGTCGGATTGGAATGCGGCGCTTGAGATTGTTGCCCAGAATGCGAAGGCAATCGGTATCGAGATTCGAACCAAATTTCCGGAAGCACCGGTATGGACCAATGATCTACAGACCGGCAAGTTCGATATCATCATGAACACGCCTGCCGGCGGGGTCAGCCCAAGCCAGCCGTGGAACCGCGCGATGACCATCATGTACTCCAAGGGCGTTG
Organism: Paenibacillus sp. p3-SID867; assembly: GCF_025142895.1. NCBI lineage: Bacteria > Bacillati > Bacillota > Bacilli > Caryophanales > Paenibacillaceae > Paenibacillus > Paenibacillus sp. p3-SID867. Next base: position 127,861 of record NZ_JAMBDM010000006.1, on the reverse strand, counting down.
CGCCAATGGGCGAGATGGCATTCTACAACTGGGGCCGGTATAAGAACGATCAAGCCGATGCCATCATCGAGAAGATTCCAACCATTACGGACGAAGCTGAATTGAAAGCGCTCTATACTGAATTGACCCAAATCTGGTTAAAGGATATCCCATCGATTCCGCTCATGTATCGTCCTTGGGTATTCGATACGGTCAATGAATCCGTATGGAAGGGCTTCCCGACGGAAGGGGACGGCAGCAACATACCGCCTCAAATTTCGATGGATGGAGCCGGTATCAAGTCGCTGTATCAGATTCATAACTGATGGATATAACTCATTGAACCAAGACCTATATTGGTGGATTTGCACCCCTGATATAGGTCTCTTTTCCACCAATTTCAAGGTGTGATCCATGGGGGTGAGCTGCTTGAGCGTTTACGGAAAATATATCGTCAAGAAGTTCTTCTGGTACTTTCTGACGCTGGTGATTGCGGTCACGCTGAATTTCCTGCTGCCCCGGATGATTGAAGGGAATCCGGTGAGCATGATTGTGTCTGAGATGACGCAGGGGATGACCGACAGCGATACGATCAAACGGGTCTATGAGACGTTTCTCGTCGAGTTTGGAATCGACAAGCCTTTATGGGAGCAGTTCTTCATCTATCTGAAAAATTTGGCGACAGGCAATCTGGGCACTTCATTCGGCCTATATCCGAAACCGGTAACGGAGATTCTGGCCTCGGCGGTTCCATGGACGATCGGGCTTCAGCTTCCGGCCATTCTGGTTGGCTGGCTGATCGGGAACGTGCTGGGCGCCGTTGCGGCTTACCGCAAAGGCGTATTCGATAAAGTGATATTCCCGGTGGCTTTGTTTGTGAATTCCATTCCTTTCTTTACCCTAGCCATTATTATGCTGTATGTATTCGCCCTGTCCCTGAACTGGTTTCCGCTGCACGGGGGCTACGATTACCAGATGGTGCCGTCACTCAGCTTTGAATTCTTCGCTTCCGTACTTCGGCATCATACGCTTCCATTTCTATCGATCGTGCTGGTTACGATTGGCGGCCAAGCCATTGGCATGCGGGAGATGTCCATCTATGAGCTGAATTCGGATTATGTTCTGTACAGCAAACTTCTCGGGATACGGGACTCCAAGATCGCGAGGTATGTATTCCGAAATGCGATGCTGCCCCAGATCACGGGATTGGCGTTATCCATCGGTACGATGGTGGGCGGTTCGCTGATCTGTGAAATCGTATTCAGTTATCCGGGAATCGGAACCTGGATGTTCACGGCGATCCGTCAGCTGGATTATCCGTTAATTTCAGGCTGCACCCTCTTGATCGCCCTGGCCGTGCTGCTGGCCAACTTTACGATTGACCTAATCTACGGCTGGATCGATCCAAGAATCAAGGCCGCTCAGATGGAGGATCAATAATATGAACAGTTCCTTTCGCATATTGATCAAATCGCCAAAGTTTATGTTCGGAGCCTGCATGCTGCTGGCTATGATCGGGATGGTGCTGATCTACCCGCTCTTTAACCGCAACGATCCGCTGGACATGATTGCCCTGGCGTACCAGCCGCCGGATTCGAAGCTGCTGCTGGGGTCGGATAACTTCGGCAGGGATTTATTCCTGGAATTGATCTATGGCATTCGGACTTCCCTGCAGGTTGGGCTGATTGCCGGCGTATTTGCTACTGTGATTGGTCTTGTGATCGGTTTAGCCTCAGGTTATATCGGAGGCATGATTGATAATCTGCTGACAGCCATCACCAACATTTTCATCGTGATACCTTCCTTTGTCATCCTCATTCTGATCTCGGTCAGCATCGATTCGCGCAGCTCGTTTGTTACGGCGGTTATCATTGGCATTACCAGCTGGCCCTGGACAGCCAGGGCCGTACGTGCTCAGACATCCTCGCTGCGAAACCGGGATCACGTAAATATCGCGAAAATATCCGGCTACAGCACGCCGCGCATTATCATCTCGGAGATATTGCCGTACATCGCTTCCTATGTTGTCATGGCGTTTGTGCTGCAGACGGCATCAGGTATTCTGTCCGAGGCTTCCATCTCGATGCTGGGGCTGGGACCGTACAACACGATTTCCCTTGGCATCATCATGAACTGGGCGCTCGTATTTGAAGCACCGGTTGCCGGCGCTTGGTGGGCCTTCATCCCGGCGGCGATCTCCATCGCCATCATCACCTTCTCCTTGTACATGATGAACACCGGCATGGATGAGATATTCAATCCGAAGATTAGGAGCTGATGGGTGTTGTGAGCACAAATATACTGGAAGTGAACGAATTGAAGACCTATTACCGTACCCGGTTGAAGGAGCATGTCTATGCCGTAGACGGGGTGAGCTTCTCGCTCGAAAAGGGGAAGACGCTTGGCATTGCCGGTGAATCCGGCTGCGGCAAATCGACCCTTGCGCTCAGCCTGATGGGTTTCTATTTTCCACCGCTGCATTATGGCAGCGGCTCGATTGTCGTAAGCGGCACGGATATTATGAAGCTTGGCAAGGAACAGCTCCGTTCCCAGGTGTCGGGAAGAGAGATATCGTATATCCCGCAAGCAGCTATGAATGCCCTGAATCCTACGCTCAAAATCATTCATTTCGTCGAGGATATTATGAAGGAGCATCGCCCTGAGCTGAACAAGAAGCAGGTGTGGGATATGGCGGCGGAACGGTTCGAAACCTTGAATTTGTCAACCAAGGTGTTGAACTCCTATCCGAACGAGCTGTCAGGCGGCATGAAGCAGCGGACGGTGATCGCTATTTCCACCATTCTGAACCCCAAAGTGCTGATTGCGGACGAACCGACCTCGGCGCTGGACGTAACCTCGCAGAAAGCGGTGATCAAGCTGCTGAAAAGTCTGCTGGATCGGGGCTATATTCAGTCTCTGGTATTCATCACCCACGAGCTGCCGCTGCTTTATCACGTAACGGATGACATCATCGTCATGTATGCAGGGGAGATCGTGGAGCGCGGAACCGCAGAGCAAATGATTTTTGACCCGATCCATCCTTATACGAAAAAGCTGATGGGTTCCATCATTGTGCCGGAGGAAGGCATGAAAGGCCATAAGCTAGCCGCTATCCCGGGTACCCCGCCTAATCTGAAAAACGTACCGGAGGGCTGCCGGTTTGCAGATCGCTGTTCCTATGTGCAAGACGCCTGCCGTAAGGGAAAGATAACGAGCCGGACCGTGGAGGATCGCATGTATCGCTGCATCGTGGAACCGGGTGTGCTTAAGGAGTGGTATGCAAATGAAGAGGAATGATGTCCTGATTCGGGGAGAGCATCTCACCAAGGTGTTCGGTTACGGGAAGCAGAAGACCACCGCCGTGGAGGATGTCAGCTTTACCTTTCATGAAGGCGAAATCATATCGATTGTCGGCGAGAGCGGAAGCGGCAAAACGACACTGGCGAAAATGATCATGGGCCTGCTGAAGGAGAGCAGCGGTACGATAGAGTATATGGGCAAGCCAAGGCAGCTGAAGCGGCACAGAGACCGCAAGCGCTATTGGAAAAATATCCAAGCGATCTTTCAGGACCCGTTCTCTTCGTTCAATCTCTTCTATAAAGTCGAGAAGCTGCTGCTCGATTGCATCAAGCTGCAGGGAGATAAACTGACGAAGGAGGAGCAATTCCGCAAAATGAAGGAAGCGTGCTCCTTTGTCAATCTGAAATTCGAGGAGCTGCACAATAAATACCCGTTCGAACTGTCCGGCGGGCAAATGCAGCGCCTGATGATCGCCCGGATTTTCATGCTCCATCCGAAGCTGCTGATTGCGGATGAACCGACCTCCATGGTCGATGCATGCTCGCGGTCCACGATACTGGATATGCTCTTGAAGCTGCGAGATGAGAACAACATGACGATTATTTTCATTACCCATGACGTAGGGCTTGCTTATTATGTAAGCGATACGCTGTATATTATGGAACAAGGGAAAGTCGTGGAGCGGGGACCGGCGGAAGAGGTTATCTTGAATCCGCAGCATCCTTATACCCAGCAGTTGATTTCCGATGTGCCCAAGATTCACTCCGAGTGGGATTTGGCATGAGCGTCGTGGACAATGGAAATCTCATGAGAAAAGCTCGAAGCGCAACGCTGCTTCGGGCTTTATTTTGCTTCGTTTATTTTCGCGGATATGACACTTCGAATCGCTGTGTAAAATTTCTCTATTCTTGATCTTCGCATTTGTGAAGGATCTGCCGATAAATGATATGGCTGCCATTTGAATCATTCCGCAGCTCGCATTCGGTATACCGCAAGGCATCTGACAAGACTGCGTGTATGCTTCATAAGGAGACCATCAAACATCATGTGTAACTACTTCTTGGGGGCAACCATCCTGGTATTAGTCGCCCTCACCATGACATTCTGGATTTTTTTGTTCAAAGTCGCATATCAGCGGAAGATAAGCCACCAGGCCTTGGACATGGCCGAAGGCAGATTCCGCTTGCTTGATGATATGCTGCTTACGCTTGATGTGGGTATTTGGGCATACGATTTTGCCACAAGGAGTATCCAAAATACTTCTTTGGCTTTTCATAAAATCACAGGTTATTCACATCATGATTTCGCAGGCGGCCTTTCCTGGGAAACGCTGATCCATCCGGAGGATATGGCGCTGTTCCGATCCTTGGTTGACAAACTTCGACAAGGCGACGCCGTTCATACCGAATACCGAATCATCCATGCGGATGGTGATGTTCGCTGGGTTCAGGTAAAGATGATTCCGACGTTGAATGACGCCGGTCAAATGATCCGCACGGATGGCATTGCCGTTGATATTACCACCCGCTTCCGCATGGAAGAGGCGCTGTATGATATTACAGAATGCAAGAAGATGGAACAGGCGCTCAAGGAAAGCATGAACCGGTATCGCAGGCTGGTGGAGTTATCTCCGATTGCCATTGCAGTCTGCAAGGACCGCAAGCTCATGTACGTGAATCCCGCCGGACTTCGGATCCTTGGGGCGGCGGGTCCTGAGAACATCCTGGGTACCGATCCTTGGGACTGGGTGCTTGATCCCTATGAGGAGTGGGCCCGCAAACGGCTCAGGCAGCTGATTCGGACAGGGGAAGTTGTTGCCGAAGAACTATCCATAAGGCGGGTTGACGGAGAGAGGGTCGATGTCGTGGCGACGGCCCTTTATGATGCGGAATCGGACACGATTGAAGTTTTTTTCGAGGATATAACCGCCCGTAAATCAGCGGAAAGGGCCCTTATGGAGAGTGACCGGATCAACCGCCATATTCTGGATATCGCTCCGGTTGCGATGTTCCTGCATTCCGATTTTTCTTATATTTATGCGAATCCTGCGGGCTTATCCTTATTGGGAATTACGGACATCGCGCAATTGGACGGCACCTCCTTCCAGGACGTGATTCCTTCCGACCAGCTCGAGTTCGTGACGTCTGAGGTTGAACATGTGTACGCAAGCGGAAATACCTCGGAGCTCGCCGGCAACAAACTAATCCGGCTGGATGGGACGATCATTGATATTGAGGCCATAACGACACCTATCCCATATATAGGACATCATACCGCGCTTACCATTATTCGGGATGTTACGCAGCAGAAGCAGGCCGAACGGGAGCGGATTGCGGCAGAAAGGCTTGTCCGGGAGAGCGAGGACCTGTATTTCAGGCTGCAGATGAGCCTGGATCAATTCTCCTCCGATCTTTTCGGGATGGTGAAGATCAGTGAATTGAATGCCCGGATCGTACAGGAAATCAAGAAGGTGCTGGGGACGGATCAGGTGAGCCTCATCCAGATAAACCACCACAGTCTGCAGATCAAAATCCAAGGGGGCCATAAAGAACCGCCACAAGGGGTGATTCGTGCGATCCATTCATGTGGCCCTGGGCATATTCCGTTCTGTAAACTGTTTGAGATGTGTGACGGATATTTTGTCAAGATTGGAGAAATGAACGGGGATAGCAGCATTGTCTGTATTGGCGGCGACGTTCCCTTGCTCCTGATTCAGGCCCAAAAAATATGGCTGGAGACCATTACGCGTTATGCAAGTGTTCTGTACGATAACTTCCGCGTCATTGAGGATTTGACAAGGGAACTGGAGAAGCTGGGTTCATCCCAGCAGATTATGCCCCTATGGCTGCTGCGACTCATGCTTCATTTATCCGAAAATGAGCGGAAGCGATTGTCCCAGGACCTTCACGATGCCGCGCTTCAGGAACAGATTATATGGTACAGGAAATTGAATCAGATTACTTCGGATCATGAGCTGCCGGAGGATCTGCGCCCGCAGCTGGAGGAGATTGAGCAGGGCCTTCTGGATGTCATTTATCAGATTCGAATTACGTGCAACGAGCTTCGTCCCCCGCTGCTGAAGGAGGAGGGGCTGGAACGTTCGCTTGAGGCATTGTTTGAATTTACCCAGCTCCGAACCAATTATTCCATACAATTCGACTGCTCAAACTTCGATGATGATATCAGTGACGACCATTTGATCGGATTGTACAGGATTGTCCAGGAGCTGCTGGCCAATGCAACGAAGCATTCCAACGCGACGGAGGTAAGGCTCCGTTTGTCCACTCAGTCGGATGAAGTCAACCTGAGTTATGAAGACAACGGGATTGGGATCGACCCCAGTCAGCAATCGGACCAATTCAACAGCATGGGGATTGGCGGCATGAAAGAGCGAGTCAGAAGCATGAACGGCAAAATCCAGTTCGACTCGTCGGATAGCGGCGGGTTGGCTGTCTATATATCCATTACGGCAAGATAAATTCGCCGTCAGTGAAGCAAGCAAGATACCAGACTGAAGGAGTCATGAGTGACGATGATCGAAATTTTATTGGTGGATGACCATCCCTCGGTGATGGAGGGAACCAAGGTGCTGCTTGAGCAGGAAAAGGATATGTTCGTGAAGATTGCCAATACGCCGGAGCGGGCACTGGAGCTGGTGAGCACGCTGCATTTTGACGTGATGCTGATTGATATGCATATGCCGGGCATGAACGGAATTGATTTGGCCAAGCAGATCCTCCGGATTGCTCCGGACGCGGTAATGCTGATTTATACGGGCTTTGAAGTCAGCAATCATTTTAATTTGATTATGGAGGCCGGACTGGCAGGTTTTGTCTCGAAAACGTCGGGCAAAGAGCAGCTGGTAACGGCTGTTCGGTGTGCGCTGCGAGGAGAGGTCGTTCTGCCGCTGACACTCGTGAAGCAGCTCCGCCGCGATACCGCAAATGGCCCGGAACGGACAGCAGGCGCGCCGGCAGCCCAGTCTATAACCGATAAAGAATATAGTATTCTCAAGGAAATCGCTCGCGGAAAGAGCAACAAGGAGATTGCGGGGACGGTGATCATGAGCCAGCGTTCACTCGAGTACTGCTTAACCAATCTCTTTCAAAAGTTGAATGTGAAGTCACGTATAGAAGCTGCACTGAAGGCAAAGCAAATGGGGATCCTCTCGGATTCGGATTTTGTCCAGATAAGCTGACAGGCTTACTCTTTTTTTCGATTCAGATCATGAAGCAATACACCTTTCGATACGATTTTAGGTAAATTCGCTACCATTCGACAACAATCGCAGGGTAGCCCGCAAAATTCTTGCGTGCTCACGCAAGAGAATTTCGGTTACGAAAGGTATGTAAGTGTATATGCTTATGTTACTGGATGGATATAGTCTGTTAGTAGGAAGGGTGGTTACTTGCGGCATGACAAAGGACCTATTTGAATATGGTGTCGATGACCTCTTGTCACCGGAAGAGATTGAGGAGGTTTTGGCGCAGCTTGAAGAAGAATGGAATGAATTTAACAGCCGGAAGAAGCGAGGGTGACTCATAATGAAACGATGGAAGTCTTTGAAATCTCTGTTTGCAATGAAACTCCAGAGTCGCATGCTGCTTATTATTTTGGGAGCAATCACGATATTTTTAACGAGCATGATGACTTATATCAGTATGACTACAACGGAGGAGGCTCTGGATTCGGCCAAGACGCTTGCGGTGACGACGAGTGAAAAGATCGGCGCTCTGGTTCAAGCAGAGCTTGACGATGTCATGAACTCCGCACGTACACTGGCTGTAAGCTTTGTTGGAATGAAGGAGAGCGACACAACGAATCGAGCAGCCGTTAATGAAATATTAAGAAGAAACCTGGAGGACAACCCGTCGTGGAAAGGGATTTGGACTTTATGGGAGCCGGATGCCTTTGATGGCCAGGATAACGAATACAGAAACAAACAGGGCAGTGACCATACGGGCCGAATGATGTCCTACTGGGCAAGAACGGAATCCGGACTGGAACGTTCCGTCATCGAGGATTATGAGCACGAAGGGGAAGGTGACTTCTATCTCCTGGCGAAGAACAGCGGCAAGGAAATCATTATGGATCCGTACGTCTTCAAAGTAGGTAACGAAGATGTCATGATGACATCGCTCGTTGTTCCAATTATCGATAACGGAAAGACCGTCGGCGTGGTTGGCGTCGATATTTCCCTGGCACATTTGCAAAGCATAATGGAACAATTCCGATTGTTCGATACGGGTTATGCTCATATCTATTCGAATACGGGCGTGATCGTAACGTCCCCGGAGGACGGATTGATGGGGCAGACGCTTGAGAAGGCATATCCTGGCAAGACGGTTCCTCTTATACTGGATGCGATTCGGGAAGGGGACGTTTATACCGAGGAAGATGCCGAGCTGTACAAGCTGTATACGCCGATTAAGACCGGATTGACCGAAACGCCATGGTCTGCCGCTATCATTATCCCGATGGATGAGATTACGGCCAAGTCGGATGCACTGATCATCTCCATCATAGCGGCAGGCGTGGTCACCTTAGTAGCTATGGCAGCTGTCGTAGTCCTGTTAACAAGGTCCATCGTGAAGCCACTGGGTGTTTCCGTTTCCATCGGCGAGTTCATGTCGAAGGGAGACTTCACGCAGGAGGTTCCTGCGGCTTATCTTCGCAGGGCAGATGAAATCGGCACATTGTCCCGAGTGTTCGCGCAGCTGCTGGAGAGCATGCGGGAGATGATCGGCAGAGTAAACATGAACGCATCATCGGTAGCCGCCGCTTCACAGCAGCTGTCAGCTGGTGCCGAGGAACTGGCCGTTGGGAGCAGCAGTCAGGCTGAATCCGTGCAGACCGTCAGTGAATTGTTCCATGAATGGTCGAATGCCATCAATTCCGTTGCAAGCGACGCCTCGGCAGCATCCGAGCTTGTAAATCAGACCTCCGGCATTGCAACGGAAGGCAGCGGCATCGTCCAGCAGTCGGTGGAAGGCATGAACCGGGTACGGGAGCAGGTTGCCAAACTCGAAGCGGACTCCCAGCGGATCGGTGAGATCATCGAGGTCATCGACGATATCGCCAAGCAGACCAACCTGCTTGCCCTTAATGCGACGATCGAGGCTGCTCGGGCCGGCGATCAAGGAAGAGGCTTCGCCGTGGTGGCGGATGAAGTGCGTAAGCTGGCCGAACGCAGTGGAGGGGCCACGAAGCAGATTGCCGATATCATCAAGGGCATGCAGAAGAATACGGCCGATAGCGTGGAGGCGGTGAATCAAGGCGTCATCCACACGGAAAAAGCCGGGGAAGCCTTTGCCTACATTACAAGCATGGTGAATGAATCGGCGGGCAAAGTGATGGATATTGCAGCCGCCAGCGAGGAGCAGGCAGCCCAGGCTGCCGAAGTGGCAACCGCCATTGAAACGATATCTTCGTCGACGGAGGAAACGGCGGCTACAAGCGAGGAAGCGGCGGCAACGGCACAATCGCTTGCCGAGCTTGCCGAAGAGCTGAACCATACCGTATCGGCCTTCAAAATCTCGTAGCACCACTGGCATATTGATGATAAGCTTGGCCTAAGGGCCAGGCTTTTTTTCATGAAAGGCATTGGCGGCCTGCTATCGCAAGAAAAACTACTTCTAACCGCGGTCTGTTTTTTGTAAGGACGTTGATAGATGTTTTTGTTATGAATTGGAACTCCGTACTGCTTGGACAAAGGAGGAAAACGTGTGAATGGCAGCTTATTTCAGCAGATGTTAGAAGAAGGGGATTACGTCCCGCGCTTTTACGCCTATTACTATAAGCAGTGGATAAATTATGAAATGTCTTACCACCAGCATGATTCAACCGAAATTATGTATATGATCTCAGGGGTATGCCGGATTGACGTGAAGGTAGGCGATACGGAAAAGAGTCTCACGCTGAAAAAAGGGGAGTTTATGGTACTGGATGCCGATGTCCCGCATCGGTTAATCGTTGAGCAGGCGGTCTCCTGCCGTATGCTGAATGTGGAATTCGGGTTTATGGAAACTGAAGGAAGGACGCTTTCTCTCAGACAGATTGCCGGTGAGGAGCAAGAGGTGTCTTTTCTACTGAATCGGCCGTTTTCCTACTTGGTATTAGTAGATCAAGAGGAGGTATATCCGGTGTTAAGGAGCCTCGTCCTTGAACTCGATCAAAGAGGGACTGAGGGCAGAATGATGACGCATATGCTGTTTATTCAGCTGCTTGTATGCATCGCCCGGCTGTATGATGAAAGGGAACGCAGTGAAGTGCAGCAGAGCGAGTTCTACATTAAACGAAGCGTCGATTTCTTGCATCAGAACTATGACCGTAATATTCAGGTGAAAGACGTTGCCGCTGAGGTGAATCTGCATCCCGGCTACTTGCATCGAGTATTCCGCAGAGGGACGGGCAGAACCATAACCGAGTATCTCACCATGATTCGAATGGAAAAGGCCAAAATGCTGCTGGAGCAGACGGATATCCCCATCCATGAAATATCGGATTATGTGGGTGTTGGCAGCAGGCAGTATTTTCATATGTTGTTCAAGAAGTATACGGAAACCACGCCGGTGGAATTTCGGCTGCGGAAGGACCGCAATGCCTGGAAATACGGTGATCAGGAAGCCGGAGCAGATAAGAAGTGAGGATTTTTGACTCGGAGGAGTTCAAGAGGTCATAATTTTGATAACGCTTTCTACCACTTGATTGCTACAATAACTACAATCTAATTTGCAGCTAGGGAGTGGATAGAATGTCATTTAAGGTTGCTTTTATCGGAGCGGGAAGCATCGGCTTTACCCGGGGAATTCTGCGTGACTTGTTGACTGTACCGGAGTTTAGGGATATCGAGGTCGCTTTCACCGACATCAGCCAGCATAACCTGGATATGGTCACGGAATTGTGTCAGCGGGACATTATCGAGAACGGGCTGTCGATTGCGATTCAGTCCACCACGGATCGACGGCAAGCCCTGCAGGATGCCAAATATGTCATCTGCACCATTCGCGTGGGTGGATTGGAGGCGTTTCGCACGGATGTGGACATTCCGCTGAAATACGGCATCGATCAGTGCGTAGGCGACACGCTCTGTGCAGGCGGCATTATGTACGGCCAGCGGGGAATCCCCGAGATGCTGAACATTTGCCGGGATATTCGCGAGGTGAGCGCGCCTGATGCATTGCTGCTGAACTATTCGAACCCGATGGCTATGCTGACATGGGCATGCAATCAGTATGGCGGCGTGCGGACGGTTGGTTTATGTCACGGCGTGCAGCATGGGCATCACCAAATCGCCGAGGTGTACGGTCTAAAGAAACATGAGGTCGATATTGTCTGTGCCGGAATCAACCATCAGACTTGGTATATTCAAGCCTCACATCAAGGCAAGGATTTGACGGCTGGACTGCTGGATGCGTTCGAACGGCATCCGGAGTACAGCAGGACTGAGAAGGTTCGCATCGATATGCTGCGACGTTTTGGGTATTACAGCACCGAGTCCAACGGCCATCTAAGCGAATATGTTCCTTGGTACCGTAAACGGCCGGAGGAAATTACGGAGTGGATCGACCTCAGCAGCTGGATAAATGGAGAGACGGGCGGATATTTGCGAGTCTGTACCGAGGGACGCAACTGGTTCGAGACCGATTTCCCGAACTGGATGAAAGATCCGGCTATGGAGTACACGCCCGAGCAACGAGGAGAGGAGCATGGCTCCTACATTATTGAAGGTTTGGAAACCGGCCGGGTATACCGGGGTCATTTTAATGTGGTGAATCAGGGCATTATCTCCAATCTGCCGGATGATGCAATCATTGAGGCGCCGGGTTACGTGGACCGCAACGGCATTTCCATGCCGCATGTAGGGAATTTGCCGTTAGGGCCGGCTGCGGTGTGCAATGCAAGCATATCCGTGCAACGGCTAGCGGTTGAAGCGGCGGTTCACGGAGATGACAAGCTGCTTCGTCAGGCATTTATGATGGATCCGCTGGTCGGTGCGGTATGTAATCCGAAGGAAATTTGGCAGCTGGTCGATGAAATGCTGGTCGCCGGTGAAGCCTGGCTTCCTCAGTACGCGGCTTCGATCGCCGAAGCGAAGGCACGGCAAACATCTGACAATCTGATACCCACCCGTTCGTATGAAGGAGCAGCGAGACTCAAGGTGAAGACGGTGGAGGAGATGCAGCTCGACCGGGAGAAGGCGAACAAAAACGCAGGTGAATCCGACAAAGGGAAGGATCGCGAAAAAACGTTAAGCTGATTGCGCATTAACGAAGGTTTCAAACAACAGAAATACTTATGGTTTCATGAATGCGTATTATACAAACACTTTGGCGAGGATGATATAACGGACAAAAATCCGTTATAATCCCTCTGCCAGAAGTGTTTTTTTTCTGCATGCAGTTCATCTTTCACCTGCATATACTACGGATACATAGATATAAATTCGGATGGACAATCCCATACCTTAGACAGGTACACAGTTTGGGTGAAAATGGTTACAATTCAATTAGATAGGCAAAGCTCACCATTAAGGAGGCATGGGGATGATCATTGGGGTTCCCAAAGAAATCAAAAATAACGAGAGCCGTGTAGGCATGACGCCGGGTACGGTCGTCAGTTTCAGGAATGCCGGGCACGAAGTGCTTGTTCAATCCGGGGCAGGCCTTGGGATCGGATTTACGGATGAAGCTTACAGAGCGGCTGGAGCCAAGGTGGTTGCTTCGGCTGCCGAAGCGTGGAAAGCCGAGATGGTTGTGAAGGTGAAGGAACCCCTGCAAGAGGAGTATGAATACTTTCAAGAGGATATGATCCTATACACGTATCTGCACTTGGCCCCCGAGCCGGAACTGACCAAAGCACTGGTCGACCGTAAGGTGAGTGCCGTTGCTTATGAAACGATACAATTAACGGATGGCAGCTTGCCGCTTCTGACACCGATGAGTGAAGTGGCAGGAAGAATGTCCATCCAAATCGGGGCGCATTTCCTGGAAAAAGCACATGGCGGCAAGGGTGTCCTTCTAAGCGGCGTACCTGGGGTCGCACCGGGTAAGGTTGCCGTTATCGGCGGCGGCATCGTTGGCACCAATGCGGCAAGAATTGCGCTGGGTCTCGGTGCGGACGTCAGCATCCTTGATATTAATCCCGGCCGACTTCGTCAACTGGATGATCTTTTCCAAGGGCGGGTCAAAACGATTATGTCCGATCCGTATCATATTGCGGAAACGGTAAAGTCCGCCGACCTTGTCGTGGGTGCGGTGTTGATCCCCGGTGCAAGGGCTCCTCGCCTCGTAACGGAAGAGATGGTAAAAGAGATGAGCCCGGGATCGGTCATCGTGGATGTGGCAATTGACCAAGGAGGCTCGATCGAGACGATCGACCGGATCACCACGCATGATAACCCGACTTATGAAAAGCATGGTGTTATTCATTATGCCGTAGCCAATATGCCGGGCGCCGTAGCCAGAACCTCCACCATGGCACTGACCAATGTAACGGCACCGTATGGGTTGAGAATAGCAAGTAAAGGGCTCCGCCCGGCCGCTCGTCATGATAAAGCGCTTGCCAAGGGCATCAATGTCATCGACGGCAAGGTAACCTATGAAGCGGTTGCGGCGGCTCATGGTTATGCGTATACCAGCATTGACGATTATTTGCTGGCATAGCGATAACAAGTTTTACAGCATGCAGAGCCATTTTTCATAAATTTGACACGATACCAAGGTTTGACGTAAACCTTAGCGGTGCTTTCGCTCGGCCGCCGTGGGCAAAGCTGAAAAATGGCTTTTTATGTTGGTTACGCCTTCGCCTAGTTCAACATGAACAGGAGCTGATGCAGTTCCGTTTCCTTCAAATGCCTCCACTCCCCCCGTTCCAGCTGTTCCAGTGTAATATTCATAATCCGAACACGCTCCAGCTTCAGGACTCTGTACCCCAAGGCTTTACACATTCTGCGGATTTGCAGATTAAGGCCCTGTGTCAAAATAATACGAAATACATCTTCGCTTTGCCTGTAAACCTTGCACGGTTTGGTTATGACGTCCAGGATTTCAACGCCTTGAGACATCGCTTGCATAAATTCGTCCGTAACGGGTTTGTCCACGGTCACCACATATTCTTTCTCATGATTATGCTCCGAACGCATCATTTTGTTCACAATATCTCCGTCGTTCGTGAGTAAAATCAACCCCTCAGAGGCTTTATCCAACCTCCCGATGGCAAAAATGCGCGATGGATAGTTAATAAACTGAACAATGTTTCCCGCCACATGCTCAGCTGCCGTACAGACAATACCGATGGGTTTATTGAGAGCCAGGTAAACCGCTTCGCTATCGTTACGAGGAATTTTCTTTCCATCTATCAACACGATATCGTGCAGCTCAACGTCCGCCCCTTTTTCACACACCTTGCCATTGATCGTAATGCGTCCGGCTGCAATCAATCGGTTGGTTTCTCTGCGCGAGCAATATCCCGTTTCGCTTATGTATTTGTTAATTCGCATGCTCCACCGCTTCTCATGTGTCATATTGCCACAGGTCCATTTTAGTTAATACGCCTGCTCTTTTCATTGATCTTTGTGAAATGTGGCATGCTCCAGTTGGGGAGATTCGCCAGCCGGAATTCCTCGAGCGATCCAGTTGGGAACATAACAGCTCCTCTGGCGGATCGAAGTGATAACCGGGGAGCAGCGAGCCTAGTAAAAGTCCTGCGACATGTTCTCCTCGTCTGCAACAGCCTGTATCTCCTCCGATCCGATGCTGATAAAGCGGTAGCCGTCGGCTGCCTGCTTCTTCAGGGCACGCTCTTTGATGAACTTGGGGCTGGCTTCGCCGTTATCTTCGTCATACACGAGCAAAATACCATCGGTCTTGCGGAGAAGCAGATCATCCCTGGCCGTAAACTGCCACGGCCCCTGATAAGGGCCCTTGCTAACGGGTGCATAGAAGTCTACCCCCTTCATCACTTCCTGGAAATAAGATTTTTTATCGTCGTTCCATTGCTCCTCGGGATTCTGGTAGGCCGTCAGAATGGAGCATTTCAGGTTGGGATATTGGGACTTTAGTTCGATGGCCGCTTCGATGGCCCATAGGTCCACGCCATATTGTCCTGGCGTGATGACCCACTGGAGGCCTTCCTCAAGCAGTGGAACCAGGCGATTGGCAATCGCTTTACGTATATAAGGTATGCCTTGGTGTTTGTTATTGTAAATACCGAGCTCGTGGGCCCGATATCCGGTAATCAGAATGTTTTCCAATCGAGCACGCTCCCTGACAAAGAATAGGTCTAGTGTACCTTTTTCGGAAATTTTGATCAATCGATGTTACAAATCGTATAGAATGGGGAAGTAACTCGGAATACATATTTTAGGAGGACATTCGATTGAAGAAGTGGACAGCAGCATTACTAGGGGCAATTTTGGTTATGAGTATGACAGCATGCGGCAAGGACAACAAAGCAGCAGACGACGCCGCAACGCCGCCAGCAACAGAACAAGGGACGACTCCTTCGACAGAGACGCCAGCTAAAGAAGAACCGAAGGAGGATGCTCTTCCGACTGCTGACGAGCTTCTTCAGAAATCGGCTGAAGCTTCCCAGAATTTGAAGAGCTTTGCGATGAAAGCCGATGTTAAACAGCATATCGTGGTTGAAGGCGAAGAGAAGCAGGAGCAGGATGTTAATATGTCGCTTGACTCGGAACTTACGCTCGAGCCGGTGGAGATGATGCAGAACGTCGTGATGGATTCTCCGGAAGGCAAGGTCGAGATGAAGCAGTATATAACGGAAGACGGTATTTACATGCTCATGGATGGTCAATGGATGCAGGTTCCGAAGGAATCGGAGCAGGAGATCCGCGATAGCCTGGATCCAAGCAGTGCGAGTCCGGAGCAGCAGGTGGAGCAGTTCAAGACCCTCGCTAAGGACTTCAAAGTTACGGAGGACGGAGACACATACGTCCTGACGGCGGATGTCTCCGGCGACAATCTGAAGGAGCTTGCCAAGTCCATGATGAGCCAAGCGGGCAACGATCCGCAGATGGAAGCCATGATGGAACAAATGGATATCAAGAGCATCCATATTATTTATGGCGTACAAAAGGAATCTTACCTGCCTGCAACAACCGATTTGGACATGGTGATGGCAATGGAAGCCGAAGGTCAGAAGGTATCCTTGGATATGAAAATGAAGAGCACCTACTCGAAGCATAACGAAATCAGCAAGATCGAAGTTCCGAAGGAAGCATTGAACGCGAAATAATGCTGTTTGGCAGATGATATAAGAGGAATATGAAATGGCGATATTCCTCATGAACAAGGCTGCCCCGATTCTGTAGATGCCTACAGACCGGGGCAGCCTTGTTTTATGATGTACTTCAGGCTCGGAATTAGGTTAAGGTGGTGAAAACTTAGTCCTGAGGTTTATCGACCTCCACAATGACGCTGTCGAACAGCTGACCGTCAATGGAGACCATAATGCGCCATAGTCCTGGCGAAGGCAGCGACATGGAGGTAGGTATTGCTGCATCGGCGCCGTTTAACGGAGAGGGCCGTAAACCGGCAACTTTAAAGACATCGATGATCTCGGACGTGTTTCTTTTTACAGCCGTAATGTGCAAGTCACCCGTTAATTCCTCGTCACGCCCCCAGAAATGCCACATGTATTTATTAGGCTGATTTGCATTAAACCAACCTGGATGTATAAATCCCAAGCGACCTTCCACACCGGTCATGGCATAATTACCGGATCTAAATCTCGGGCTCGGCTCCCAGCTGCTGTCCGGCACATCGACCACGATATCGCCGTACTTCTCCTGATCCACCATCACGTCGAAACGCCATAAACCGGAGAGCGGCAGGGCAAAGCGGGAAGATACTCGCGTAAAGTCATTGTATGCCATATCGGAGGTAATCTTCGTCTCAGCAAGCTCTTCAAGGGTAATACCCGTATCCCGATGTACGGCGGATATGCGGATCGTTTTTCCTTCAAGATCTTGAATGGGGGTTAGAAGATTCCACCAGGCACCGGCTGGAGAGCCCGCGGCGTAATCCCCGCCCGGAAATGCCTGAAGTTTATCTACGCCATCCTCCGTGTACACGCTGCGGGGAGCCCAATCGGCAGCATTTCCCCAATCCTTGATCGGTATCAGCTGTTGAATCACGGATGATTCACGCCATCCCCATGCCGCCACGATTAGAAGAAGCATGAACACACTTGCGGTCATCATACGCAGACGTGTTGGAGACTTCCGTTTTTTTCTGCCCATCCTTACAGAGCCATTAGCAGCGTTTTTTAATACACTGGATTTCATCTCTTCGGTGAACATCGGCTCGTTAAATGGAGAAGAAGCGAGTTCTTGAATCCAATCGGGCTGCAGCTCTTGTTCGGTCTTCACTGGACATCCTCTCCTTTCAACATCATTTCCATTCGGGCTCGAGCCCGGTGCAGTCTGGATTTGATTGTTCCTTCGGATATGCCGAGCAGTTCCGCTATTTCTTTTCGCGGCAGCTGGTAATGGGATTCAAGGATCAACACCTCCCGGTATTTGGGCGGCAGTTCCAACACGTACTTCCAAATCTGCGAGACGGCAGCAGCATCCATAAACTCTTTTTCAGCGGAGGGTTCCGTCTGCTTGGAAGTGATCCAGCCGGTTAAAGATACCCTCGTCATATAGGAAGACTTGAGATAGTTCAGGGAAAGATTGCGGGTGATGGTTAACAGCCATGTTTTGACAGAGCTTCGGCCCTGAAAATCATTCCAGTGCTTAAATGCTCTCAAGAACACGTCCTGACTGATATCGTCAGCCGCATCTTTGCGTTTCGTTAGGAAGAATGCATAGTTCCATACGTCCTGGCCGAAGGACTCCATCCATTCACTCAGCATGGTGCTCGCATCATTCACGGCCACCATAGATTTAAGGTACTCCAATAACATCACCTCGAATATTAGACAATCAAATATCGGATCGGTTCCCGAATTTCCCGCAAAAAAATTGAAACAATTTAATCTGCAAATCGTTGTATGAATAACAGGTATGCAGGAATCGAGGAAGGGGAGAAGTCCTATGCATTTATATTTTAAGGATAACTTTTTCAGCTCGGGTATAACAGATATTATGGATAGGGAAGGCAGTGTCATAGGAAGTCTGGATTTGAAGAGCGCTTTCGGCTCCTCGCTGGACGTATATAACGCTTCTGGAGATCCGGTATGCAGCGGGTCGTTTCGATTCTTCTCGAACAAATGGAATATTACTGGCGGCAATGGGGAAGAACTGGGCCTGCTGCGCATGCGGATGAGCTTTTTTACGAAAAAATTCGAATACGATGCGGGATCGCGGGGCGTATATGAGATCACTTCGCCTGCTTTTTCCAATGAGTATGAAATAACGGATGATGCCGGAGGGGTCATCGCCTCTTTTTCCCGCATTAGCGGCTGGCTTCAAGCCGGAGCCTATCAGCTGCAGAATGAGAGCGACGTTCTTGGTGACTGGGAGCTTGTTGCCGTCGTGATGGGCATTCACCAGATACGCAAACGCAACAACAGCGCTGCCGCATCAAGCTCTCATTAAGCTCAAGGGAACCCAGATTTAGATGATGAGAGGAGGAAGCAGAATGGATGAAGTCAGCGATCATCTGGATTATGGATTGACTCTTGTATTTATCGGTTTTAATCCGAGTTTGCGGTCCGGGGAGGTCGGTCATCATTATGCGAACCCTCGCAACAATTTTTGGAGGATTCTGCATAAATCCGGTTTGACCCCGCGCTTGTATGAAGCCGCTGAGGATGGAGAATTGCTTAAGCTAGGGTACGGATTTACCAATATTGTAGCCAGGCCCACAAGGGGGGCCGAAGACATAACCCGCGAAGAGTACAGGCTCGGTAGAGAGACGCTGCGCGAGAAGCTGGCCAAGTACAGACCGGAGGTTGCCTGCTTTGTCGGCAAGGGCGTGTATACCGAATTCAGCGGCAAAGCCAAGGCGGATTGGGGAATTCAGCCGGACTCCGTCATTGACGGCGTGCGTGAGTTTGTAGCACCTTCTTCCAGCGGACTGGTGAGAATGCCCATGGATGAGATTATCGGAATTTATCAGCAATTGCATGATTTTATATCGAGGAATGAGAATGAGTACTGAACAGGAGTGTACGACAAGAACCATTCATGGGGGACAATGAAAAAGAGGAACGTCCAGGAGACCCGGTTGTCGGGTTCTTGGTGCTCCTCTTATGAATACAGAAAATATAAGCTTTCAGTGAAACCGTTTAGGCTGCCGTATTACGGACGCTTCAGCAGCGCAGGATCGATCCTCGGCACAAGCCCTTCATCGGCTGCGCGGTTCAGCAGGGCTGAAATCGCGGCATAGCCGTCCTCGCCCAGCTCCGCGGTAAATGGATTGACGTACAGGTCGATGTGAGCATCGGCGACATCCGGGTCCATTTCCTGAGCGTGATGGAGGACATAGGCCCGAGATTCCTCGGGATGTTGCCAGGCATATTCGACTGAGGAGCGGATCCAGTTCGAGATGCTTGCCAGATCCAGCGACCTGCGGGCCACAATCGCTCCCAGAGGAATAGGCAGATTGGTATCGGACTCCCACCAGCTGCCCAGATCCGTCATCATCTTCAATCCATAAGACGAGTAGGTGAACCGTGCTTCGTGAATGACAAGCCCGGCATCAATCGCTCCATCCCGGACAGCCGGCATAATCTGATCGAACGGCATCACCACGATTTCGCCAAGTCCTCCGGGTACGTTCTGTGCGGCCCACAGACGGAACAACAGATAAGCCGTGGAGCGCTCGCTTGGAACGGCTACCCGCCGGCCGGACAAATCCGCAGGGCTGTCAGGAGTTTTACCATCCGTCAGCTTGTCCGCTGTCAGAACGAGCGGCCCGCATCCGCGGCCAAGTGCTCCTCCGCAGGGCAGAAGGGCATATTCATCCAGTACCCAGGGCAGCGCGGCATAGGATATTTTTAAGATATCATGTTCTCGATTTTCGGCCGCCCAGTGATTGGTGATATCGATATCCGCATAGGATACTTCCAGCTTGGGGGCGCCTGGAATCCGTCCGTGAACCCAGGCATGAAATACAAATGTGTCGTTGGGGCAAGGGGAAAAAGCGATTTTCATCGTAACACCTCCGGTAGTAATGAACTTGCGGTCTCAAGCGCCTGCAGCGCCTCCTTGATCTTCCATGCACTGCGGTCCCGCGGACCGACCTGATTGGAAATGGACCGGATTTCGAGCACGGGCACACCGACTGCAGCGGCAGCGGTGGCCACGCCGAAGCCCTCCATCGCCTCGGCTGCAGCGTCCGGTACCCGATGGAGGAGACGTGCAGCCGTTGCGGCTGTTCCCGTCGTGGTGGAGACCGTCAGCACAGGCCCAAGGGTTACGGGAACACCAGCATGTTGTAAGGCCTTCGCGAGTTTGCGGGCAGAATCTGGATCTGCCTGTACCCGATCCGTTCCGAAGCCGAGCTCCTGGACGCTGCTGAAGCCGTCTTCGGTTTCGGAACCGAGATCAGCGGCAATGATGGTGTCCGCAATGACGATGGAACTAACTTCAGCACGACCGGCAAATCCTCCGGCAATACCTGCGCTGATAACCCAATCATAGGTGCCCTGAACCAACTGGCGGGCAGTCGCAGAAGCTGTTGCCGCTGGGCCGACTCCACCCGCGATGACATCAAATCCGTGAGCATGGTTAAGCCCGCGTTGCACGGCTTCTTTTTCAGCATCGACCGCAGTGACAATAAGCACGCGTGTGGAAGACGGGTCTTGCGAGTTATGTGACTCGGTTATATCCACCGAGTTGGATTGGGTATGTTTCTGCATGTTATTTATCTCCTTCTTGGCTGTAACGATAAACATCGTTATCCTTTTACGTTATAACGTTCTTGTGGCGATGTAAAGTCTCGTGCATGTTATGACTGGACTTTATCTGTAGCAGCAACTTTCCGATATAGAGTATAATGGACGGTAACTTACATACATCATGAGTAGATTCGGAGGTTGGATAGCTTTGCGTAAGAAGGGTGCGAACGGACAAGAAAGCCGGGCTAGACTACTGATTGTCGCTGCTAATGAATTTGCAAAGTCAGGATACCATCAGACCAAGATCAGCACCATCGTTTCTCGGGCTGGATTGACGCAGCCGTCATTCTATTTGTATTTTGAGAGCAAAGAAGCCGTGTTCAAGGAGCTGGTGGAGAAATTTCGAGCTGAGCTCAAGATCCTGCTCGAGGGCAGCAGATTGGAGAGCGGAATCGATGAGGATCATGTGACCGGCCGTTTGCAGAGCGTGCTGACAGGGTTGTTCGCGTTTCTTGGGAAAGACCCGGATCTGACGCAAATCGGTTTTTTTATTGGGGATGACGCGGTGATCGTAAAGTCGGAAATGGCAGCCATGATTGAGCAAAATCTGAAGGCTGAGCAGCGGGACGGGTATTTTGACGGTGATTCCGATATGCATATCGTCGCGGAGTGCCTGGTCGGTGTTATTGAAAGACTGACCTCCCAGCAGCTTCTGACAGGCAAGCGGACTCCTGAGGATCTTGCGAGTCACGTGGTGAGTTTATTTATGCATGGTATCAGCATTTATCCGGCTAAGCGGGCTACATAAGGCATTGAAATTCAACCTACAAAAATAAGATTAACATATCAGAAACAGGCTGCAACATGGTTAGTTTTAACTGTGGACGGTCTGTTTTTTGCTGCCGGCCATAGCCAAATTTTAGCAAGGGTTTGATCTTTTTCAAAGAATTGCAGTATATTCATTATACGTTATGTAACCGATTGCAGCTGAAGATGGCGAACGAAGGATCAAGGATCGGGGGACTTATTCATGAAGAAGATGATGCTGGTGTATGGTGCGCTTCTATTGGCTTTTCTCACCTATGTCTTCATGTACAGGCTGGAGGACAAGCGTTCTTCCGCCTGGGAGGAGGGCGGCCTGCATGGCAGCATGGGTGAGAATTATGTCATGGTGACTTTTCAATCCGGCATGGAATACTGGAAAAATATTTTGAAGGGTTTCGAGGATGGAGGGGATGCGCTGGGCGTAACTGTCGATTATCGCGGCTCTACACAATACGACGTGGAGGAACAGATCACTGTTCTGGAACAAGTGATTGCCAAAAAGCCTTCCGGTATCGCCTTGTCGGCCATCGATTCCAAAGCGCTGACGTCGACGATTAATAAAGCCGTGGAAGCCGGGATCCCCGTCGTGCTGTTCGATGCGGATGCGCCTGACAGTAAGGCCTATTCGTTCCTGGCAACCAACAATTACAATGCTGGCGTTGCGGCCGCAGACAAAATGGCGCAGCTTCTCGGCCGGGAAGGGGAGATCGGGATTGTTACCCAGCCCGGGCAGCAGAATCATGATGACCGTTCCGAAGGCTTCAGGGACACTTTAGAGCAGCGATATCCGGGCATGTCCGTGGTGGAGATCAGGGAAGGCAAAGGGGATACCCTCGTTGCCAAAGAGGCTGCTGCCGACATGCTGGACAAGCACCCGGATCTCAAAGGGATCTTCGTAACGGAGGCCAGCGGCGGAATGGGCGTGGCGGATGCCGTGATCGGCGCGGATAAAGCAAACCGGATTACCATCATCGGATTCGATACGAATAAAGGGACGCTGGACCGGATTTCCGATGGAACCATCGCGGCAACGATCGCCCAGGGAACGTGGAATATGGGCTATTGGTCCTTGCAGTATTTGTTTCATCTGCATCATGGTCTTACCGTACCGGCCCCGACGCTCGGCAATGACGTGTCTCCGCTTCCAACAAGGGTGGACACCGGGATTTCCATTGTGACCCGAGAGAATGTGAATGATTATTATGCAAAATAGAAACAGAGCGGAATCCTGGCGCGAAGGCATCTCGCGTTGGCTGCGGTTCGGGGATTTGCCGCTGAGATACAAGCTGGTCATTTTGTTCCTCATGGTTGGCATCCTGCCCTCAATCGCGCTGGGTGTCCTCGTCAATTGGACGGTTAACCGCATTGTGGATCAGCAGGTAACCTCGAACACGATTCAATTGATCGGAAAGGTCAATCAGACCCTGGACAATGATATGGAGAATCTCCAGAACATTACGTATTTGATCGGATTTGACCCGCGCACGGAACGATTTCTGAATGGGGAAATTCAAGGGGACAAGCCAGCCGTTGGAACCGAAGATACGGGTAATTCCGGCCTACGAACGTCCTCGGTCAAGCAGGACAATGCGGAGAATTACGAGATTAAGCGGTACCTTCAAGGCTTCACGACGCTGTACCCGGAAATCGCCTCTATTCTTCTGGTCAATCGCGAGGGAGAGTATATCAGTAACGAAATGTACGCACGCAGTCCGGCAAGTTTGACGGAGGAAGAATGGTACCGCGAGGCTGTTTTAAATGAAGGGATTTTTACCGTGCTTGGCCATCCGGCAGAGCGTAATGTCACCACCCATGTTCATTACGGCAACGAGGAACTGGTATCGGTCGTTCGCTCGATTGTGGATCCGGATACGAGGGAAGTAACCGGTGCGGTATTGATCGATTTGAAGCTGCGGGCAGTCGCAAGAGCGGTCCGGGATGTCACGCTTGGAAAGAGCGGATATTTGATGGTGGCAGAGGCCGGCGGCTCCAGCATCTATGCTCCGGAGGATTCCATCATTCCGTCCATTCCCCCCTCGTGGTTTCCGGAAGAGGACAGCGGCGCCTTGATCCGCGAGGTGAACGGGGAGCGTCTGCAATTGATATACGGCACCTCCTCCTTTACTGGCTGGCGAACGATCGGCGTATTTCCAACCAGCGAATCGGTGTATGAGGTCCGGGAGATTCGTTTCTATATGATTTGTTTCTTGTTTGTGGTGTGCTTGTTTGGGGTTGCGGCATCCTATACGCTTTCACAGTCAATATCCAGACCGATCTGGCAGCTCATGTCCTTCATGCAAAAAGCCGAATCCGGGGATTTGACGACCCGTTACTGGGGAAACCGGCAGGATGAGGTGGGTATGCTTGGCCGCAGCTTTAACCGCATGCTTCTGCAGATTCGCAAGCTGATGAAGCTGAGCGAGCTGCGGGAAAAGCAGAAGCGCGAAGCGGAGCTGCGCAGCCTGCAGGCTCACATTAAGCCGCATTTTCTGTACAACACACTGGATACGATTCATTGGATGGCTCGCAAGAAAGGGGCGGATGATGTATCGGATCTGGTGGAATCCTTGTCGCGGCTGTTTCGGATTGGGCTCAGCAAAGGGGATGATATCATTCCCATGTCCGATGAATGGACGCATATCAGCAGTTACCTGCAAATACAAAAAACGCGTTACCGCGACAGGCTGCAAGTTGAGATGGAGCTTTCGCCAGAGGCTGAGAAATTGTATGTGCTGAAGCTCTTACTGCAGCCGATCGTGGAAAACGCGATATACCACGGCATTAAGGCCCGTAGAGGGCCTGGGCGAATTGTCATCAAAGCCCAGGTGAACGGAGATGTTCTTCTCCTTAGCGTCCAGGATAATGGGGCCGGCATGTCTTCTGATCGGCTGGAGGCGCTTCGCAAACAGCTTGCCGACCCGGTAACCGCCATGGAGGCGACCCCGGGAGAAGGGCTGGGCGGAAACCGAAGCTACGGCATGCTGAATGTGCAGGCACGTATCAAGTTAACGTTCGGCGATGAGTACGGAATCACGATTGACAGTACAGAGAACGAGGGAACCACGGTAGTGATTACGCACCCGCTGGTACATGCCGTTCCTTCGTCCTCCGATCATGATGGGAGAGACAGGTTATGAAGAGAGCGTATCAAGTCTTGATTGCCGACGATGAGCCAATTATCCGCGAGGGCATTCGGGATGCAGTCGACTGGGAGGCACTCGGCATGGAAGTGGCTGCCGAAGCGGAGGATGGCGAAGAGGCGCTGGAGCTTGCGCTCAGCCAACCGATTGACATTATGCTGGTCGATATGAATATGCCGTTCCTGGACGGCATCGGGCTCATGAAGCGGATGAAGGAAGAGCGTCCCGAATGCCGGTTCGTCATTATTACCGGCCATGACGAATTTGCTTATGCGCAGGAAGCGATCCGGCTCGGGGTTAAGGATTATATATTGAAGCCGGTGAATGCTGAGCACCTGATCCAGGTGCTCAGCAGCGTTCGGGATGAGCTGAACGACCATCAAATGCAGGAGAACTACCTTAAGAAGGCGTCCGAGCAAATCGAGAAGAACATTCCGCTGCTGCGGGAACGGTTCTGCCTCGAATGGATGCATGGCCTGCTGGATGAGCAGGAGGCGCTCGAGCAGCTGAAATTTCTGGGACTGCCGCCTTGCCGTCCATCCCGGATCGGCATCGCCAGATGGACGGAGATGACGGCTCCGCAGCCTTTGATGAAGGAAAGCGACCGGCAGTTGTATCTGTTCGCGATGGAAAATATAATCGCCGAGCTGTTTCATCCCGCGCCCTGCGTTTTGTTCCGGGATCACACCGGATGGATCGGCATCTGCTGCTGGGGAGTAGCGGATTCGAATATTGCGGCCGATGCCGAGCAGCTGATCCAGAAGTACTTAAAGCTGGCCGTGAATGTACATCTGGAGCCTGTTTCGGAGGAAGCGGACGGCGCGGTTGCAGCCGCTTATGAGGCTTGCCGGGAAGGGGTGTTCAAGGAGGCGCAGCTCTCTCCGCTGGTACGGCGGGCTCGTCAGCTCATCCAGGAACAGTATGCCGTTCGGGAGCTGACGCTGGAATCTTTTGCCCAGGCCCTGCAGGTTTCGCCCGTCTATCTGAGCCGGACGCTAAAGAAAGAACTGGGCACGTCTTTTATCACGCTCATGACCCAGACGAGGATTCAGAAAGCAATCCAGCTGCTCAACTCCACCGAGCTTAGCATCCTGGACATCGCGGAGCGGGTAGGGTATGACAGCCAGCATTATTTCAGCACGGCTTTTAAGAAGGTGATGGGGGTATCGCCGAACCGGTACCGCAAAGGGGCGACGGTTCAGGAAGAGTAAGCGGTTGAGTGAAGGCGAGAGTCTCTGTTTTGTTGGTATAACCAACTAAACAGAGGCTTTTTTTATGCAGGTAACCGCTTGAGACATGCTGTGTACGGAGCCGGAACGTTAAGCAGCCATGCACACTCGCACGAATCCCAAACAACAAAAGTATGAAAATTATAAAAAAGGTTGTTTTCGTGGAAAGACCCCTCCACCTGATGGGATGTATCCTTTTTAGTACAGAGAGGCTTTTCGAACCTTCGGTTGTAAGCGCTCTCGATTCCATTTTTCGGAAAGGGGAACTACCGATGAAGAGAGGATTGCCAGGATTGCTGATCGCGGTGCTGCTCTTGGCCCTGACGGCCTGCAACCTCGCCGAAAGCCAAACCGGCGATGCTGAGAAGGGATACGTCGGCCTTGCGATGCCAACGAAATCATCCGAACGCTGGGTGGCTGACGGAAAGAACATGGAGCGGCTTTTTCAGGAAAAGGGATATAAAACCGATCTTCAATTCGCCGAGGACGTGATTGAAAACCAGATTTCCCAAATCGAGAACATGATTACGAAGGGGGTCGACGTTATCGTCATTGCTTCCATTGACGGCAATACGCTGACAGACGTGATCAAGAAGGCTCATGATCAGGGAATTAAGGTTATCGCTTATGACCGGTTAATTCGAAATACCGAGCATTTAAGTTATTATGCCACCTTCGACAATTTCCAGGTCGGTGTTCAGCAAGCATCTTATATTGAAGAGAAGCTTGGCCTGAAGGAAGGGAAGGGTCCGTACAATATCGAGCTGTTCGGCGGATCGCCGGACGATAATAATGCTTACTTCTTCTATGACGGCGCGATGTCCGTGCTGAAGCCTTACATGGATTCAGGCAAGCTTGTGGTTCGGAGCAAGCAGACCACGATGGCCCAGATTGCGACCCTGCGCTGGGATGGGGCTTTGGCTCAGTCGCGGATGGATAACCTGATCAGTGCCAACTATTCGAGCGAAAATTTGGATGCGGTGCTGTCGCCCTACGACGGGATCAGCATTGGCATCATCTCTTCACTCAAGGGCGTAGGCTACGGGACGGCGGCCAAGCCGCTGCCGATCATCACGGGTCAGGATGCCGAGCTAGCTTCCATTAAATCGATCGTGGCTGGAGAGCAAACACAGACGGTGTTCAAGGACACACGCCAGCTCGCCGAACAAGCGGTTAAGATGGCGGAGAGCGTGCTGAAGGGAGAAGAGGCCGAGGTCAACGATACCGAATCGTACGATAACGGCATCAAGGTCGTGCCAGCCTATCTGCTCCCTCCCGTATCCGTTGATGCTTCCAACGTGGAGAAAGAGGTTGTGGAGACGGGCTATTATTCCAAGGAAGAAATCGGATTGAAATAGTCTTTAGGCAGCGAACACGAAACGATAGGAAGGTGAAGCCAGATGTCAGAGTATATTCTTGAAATGCGGAATATTACGAAAGCGTTTCCCGGGGTGAAGGCGCTGGATAACGTGAATCTGAAAGTTCGCGAAGGCGAAATCCACTCCCTGTGCGGGGAGAACGGAGCGGGCAAATCCACGCTGATGAAAGTGCTGAGCGGGGTGTATCCACACGGCTCGTATGAGGGAGATATTTTGTTCAAAGGCAGCGTCTGCCAATTCAAAAATATTAAGCAAAGTGAAGACCTGGGCATCGTCATCATCCATCAGGAGCTTGCGTTGATCCCGTATCTGTCGATTGCCGAGAACATTTACTTGGGGAACGAGCGCGCCGAGAAGGGCATCATGAACTGGAACGAGACGATGATCGGAGCTAAAGAGCTGCTGGATAAGGTGGGACTCAGCGAAAACCCGAACACGCAGGTCGGCAGCATTGGCGTCGGCAAGCAGCAGCTCGTCGAAATCGCGAAGGCCTTATCGAAGAAGGTGAAGCTGCTTATTCTGGACGAACCGACGGCGGCGCTCAACGAGGACGACAGCGAGAACCTGCTTGAGCTGATGCTGGAATTCAAGAAGCAGGGAATCTCCTGCATCCTGATCTCCCATAAGTTGAACGAGGTGTCAAAGGTATCGGATTCCATTACGATTCTGCGCGATGGTCAGACGATCGAAACGCTCGATATGAGAGGCGGCGAGGTGAACGAGGACCGGATCATCCGCGGCATGGTCGGCCGGGATTTGACGAACCGCTACCCGGAGCGGACACCAAAGATCGGGGAAGTCATTCTGGAGATTAAGGATTGGACGGTGTATCACGAGCAGCAAGCAAGCCGCAAAGTAATTGATAAAGTTAATATGAATATCCGCCGGGGGGAAATCGTGGGCATTGCCGGGCTGATGGGTTCCGGCCGGACCGAGCTTGCGATGAGTGTTTTCGGTAAGGCATACGGCAGGAATATTACAGGAACATTGCGCAAAGACGGGAAGGAAATCCGGAATCAATCTATTACCGAGGCGATAGAAAACGGCTTTGCTTACGTTACCGAGGACCGCAAGGAATACGGGCTGATCCTCATGGACGATATTAAACGCAACATCTCGCTGACCGGACTGTCCAAGCTGGCAAAGAACATGGTCATTGATGAAAGGGAAGAAATCCTCGTGGCGGAGGATATGCGGAAGAAGCTGAAAATCAAAACGCCGAACATTCTCCAGAAGACGGGAAACCTCAGCGGGGGGAACCAGCAGAAGGTTGTCTTGAGTAAATGGATATATGCCGAGCCGGACATTCTGATTCTGGATGAGCCGACGCGGGGGATTGACGTTGGGGCCAAATACGAGATTTACGCGATCATTAATCAGCTGGCGGATGAGGGCAAGGGCGTGCTTGTCATTTCCTCGGAGCTGCCGGAGATTATAGGGATCTGCGACCGGATTTATGTCATGAGCGCGGGACGGCTCACCGGAGAAGTTAGCAGAGAGCAGGCTTCGCAGGAAACCTTGATGAGATACATGACCAAGAATGGAGGGGCTTAAGATGGAGACACTCAAAAAAATGTTCAAAAACAACATCCGCCAGTACGGGATGATTATCGCCCTTGTTGTCATTATGATATTTTTCCAGATCATTACGGGCGGACTTCTGCTGGAGCCGATCAACATCACGAACCTGATTCTCCAGAACAGCTACATCCTCGTATTAGCCATCGGCATGGTGCTTGTCATTATTACGGGTCATATTGATTTGTCGGTCGGTTCGGTAGCCGCGTTCGTCGGTGCGGTTGCAGCGATCATGATGGTCGATATGCAGCTGCATCCCGTCATTGCCGTCATCGTATCCTTGATCGTCGGCGGTCTGATTGGAGCTTGGCAGGGATTCTGGGTGGCTTATGTGAAAATACCGGCCTTTATCGTAACTCTGGCGGGCATGCTCTTGTTCCGCGGTCTAACCATGATCGTGCTGGAGGGCCAATCCATTGCGCCGTTTCCGGGAGGCTTCCAGAAGCTGAGCTCCGGCTTTATACCGGACTTCGGCAATACCGGCACCAATCTGATCGCCATTCTGGCGGGTATCGTCTTTACGGTTATTTTCCTGATCAATGAGCTTCGCGAGCGAAAATCACATAAAAAATACAACTTCGAAGTTCTGCCAAACGGCTTGTTCCTCTTGAAGCTTATCCTTATCGCGGCGGTGATCAATGCCTTTACGTTCATGCTGGCCAGTTATGCCGGCCTCCCGAACATTCTGATTCTGCTGTTGGTGCTGATCATCATCTATTCCTTTGTGATGAACAAAACCGTGATGGGCCGTCATATTTATGCGCTCGGCGGCAACGAGAAGGCGGCGGCGCTGTCCGGCGTGAAAACCAAGAAGGTCACGTTCTGGGTATTCGTTAATATGGGCGTAATGGCAGCGATCTCCGGGTTGATCTTTGCCGCCCGCTTGAACGCGGCGACGCCAAGAGCCGGCACGAACTTTGAGTTGGATGCCATCGCGGCGAGCTTCATTGGCGGCGCATCGGCTACCGGCGGAATCGGTACGGTCTTTGGCGCCATCATCGGCGGTCTTGTCATGGGCGTGCTCAATAACGGGATGTCGCTGGTAGGTCTTGGCATCGACTGGCAGCAAGGCATCAAGGGTCTGGTTCTTCTCGCGGCGGTAGCCTTCGATATTTATAATAAAAAGAAGAGCAGCGCTGCTTAATTCAAGCAATGTAAAAAATGATAAATGGCTGACTCCGGAGTAGATATGCTGCTATCCGTGAATCAGCCATTTTGGCGTACATATTACATTTTGATCGTAACTCTTCGCGTGATCAGCCGAATCAGAATAAGCGCAATCAGGATGACGATCAGGGAGCCTGCAAGAGAGACCGGCAGCGTAACGGAAAAGTCTGTCGTGACCGGCAGCCACTGTTCCCATATGGAAGCCAGCTCGAATTGCCACAATGCATCCATGAAGGCGATCAACACGAGGGCTAAGGCGATCCACCCCAAGCCGCGAATCCAGTCAAACCGGTAAAATCCGGATCCAATCATCCATCCCATCAGATAGTAGATAAAAATTTGGACGCCATAGGAGACAAGTATCAGCAGCCAGTTGTTATCGAATTTCTGCATCAAGGTGCTGCTGGCATCATGGGAGGTAACCATCCCGATGATCCAATGGACCAGACCCACCACGACTGGAAAGGCCAATGATAGATAGACGGCCGCCAATGCGGCTCCTTTAAAGAAATCCCTGCGCGTAATCCCGTTTCTTACATAATAGCTCAGAAAGCCGTAGGCCGAAATGATGCCGATGACGAGCATAAATCCTTTGGTTGAGCGGTAAGTGATAGAGAAGTAGTCCTCCTCTGCGATTCCTGCGCGAACATTGACACCAATGCTGGTACCGATGCCGACTCCAATATAGATTAGCAGCACAATAAATAGAAATCCCAAGGCCCAGCTGCCTTGATGAATAAACATGTCCGTCGAAACTCTGGTTACGGCAGATGATGTCTTTTTCATGCGGAATATTCCTCCCCCGTCAGATGGATAAACAAGTCCTGGAGCGAGATCGGCCCGATCTCAAGCCCCGCCCGATGTGCGGCCAGCTGAGCTTCCTCGCTTAATTCTCCATAGACCATGACGGCTTTGGTAGAACCGAGCTGCTGCACGTTGAGGACCTTCATACCCTGGATGAATTCATCTACCTTTGCCGCCGGGCCCGTAACGGAAACGCCTCGGGATGTGAGGCTTTCATAATCGTCTTGCAGCACGAACTGGCCTTTGTGAATGATAATGACTTCTTCGAACAGATAATCCATCTCCGAAACCAGGTGGGTGGAGAGAATGAATGTACGGGGATGGCGCTCCTGGTCTTCCAGCAGCTCCCGGTAAAAAATTTCGCGTGACGGCGCATCCATGCCGAGATAAACCTCATCCAATATGGTCACCGGCGAGCGGCTGGCAAGGCCGATGCATACGTTAAAAGCGGACTGCATGCCTTTGGAGAGCTGCTTCAGCTGTTTATCCAGGGGCAAATTGAATTTGCGGGCAAGCTCCAGGGCATAAGCCGTATCAAAATGGGGCCGGTACCTGGCAACGGATTCAATCGCGGCCTTGACCTTGTCGGTCTCGTCTTTATAGTCGACATCGTAGATGAAGGAGACTTCCCTCATGATTTTGGCATTTTCGAAGGGCTGCTCGCCGCCAATCGTAACCGATCCCGATGAGGGTTCACGAAATGAAGCAAGAACAGACAGAAGCGAGGTTTTGCCTGCTCCGTTCCGCCCCAAGAGACCATAAACTTTGCCGGCCGGGAGATGAAACGAAACATTGCGGACGGCTTCGAGGTCACCATATATCACCGATAGGCGATCAAACTGAATATCAAGATTCATGGACGTCACTTCCTTTTAACTGGGTTATGATTTGAAAAAGCTCATCCGTGGATAAGCCGAGTTTGTCTGCTTCCTGTACCATAGGCACCACATAATGTTCCGCAAATGCACTCTTTCGGGTCTGGAGCAGCATTTCCTTGGCCCCCTCTGCAACAAACATGCCGACACCTCGCTTTTTATAGATGAGTCCGGAATCAACCAGGAGGTTGATGCCTTTTAATACCGTGATGTGATTGATTTTGTAAAATTGGGATAGCTGCGTCGTGGAAGGAACCTGTTCACCTTCAAGCAGTAGATCATTCACGATCTGGTCCTCGATCTTCTCCTTGATCTGGATGAACAGGGGCTTATTATCTGGGTGTACGGTACCGCTCAATAAGAATCACCGCCTTGCCTTCATGTCCTGTTAAGGTTATATACTCATATATATGACTATATAACCAAAAGGTGAATCGAATGTCAAGCATTTGGTTGGATATCAAACATCCATCCAGGCGCCTTTGCAGAGAACAACGTCAAAAAAGGCCGACCAGAAGGATCTGGTCGACCTTGACGTGTAGTAATTCTTACGGACTCAGCATACGTTATTTCGTTAAAATAGTCACTATTTTCTTCATACGGACAGGGGAGCTCTTATATACGCTTAAAAGCGGAAATAATCTATATTTTATTAGAATAGCGACTTTCGTGTCCGTTATATTCTGAAAATACGGCATAAATTCTTAAATAACGTCGATGGTGTCCGTTAATATTCTATATATGGGATCTAGCTGCGCTTATCTGGAGATACCTTACCTATCGAGTTCTTCAAATAGCAATATGATTTCACTTTGTTTCCGAATACTCGGAAGCGTCCATGAGAGGGAGTTTTCCCCGTTTCAAATCACGGATCGTCAGTCCAAAATCGATCTGCAGATGCGGATAATCCGGGAAGTTGGCCCAATCGCCGCCCCACTGGAAGCCTAAATCTTTGGCAATTTCCACAACTTCCATCCAGTCAGCCTTGCCGTTTCCGTTCCCGTCATATTCCATATCCCAGATGACGCTTCCATCCTTTAGTCTTAGCGCAAAATCAATCGCAAGTCCATAGTTGTGGAGGGATTCTCCGGCCTTGGCATTCGTCACGATGTCGCCCTCGGTGCTGCGGCCCTGATTGTAGATGCGGGTCTGCTCTTCATGGCTGCGGTAACCGTCCGTTATGATGATCGTGATCCCTTTTTTCTTCGTGAGACGGACAAGCTCATTCTTTTGCTGTAATACATACGGGTGGAGCTGGGTGACTTCAGGTGTTTCTTTACTGTTAAAATCAAACTCGAGATCGTTGATGAATCCCGGTATGGAGGTTTGCAGCTGCATATAAAATATGGCGAGTAATAAGGCAGCAATTAGGAAAAGTGTCGTTTTTTTGCGTTTGATCATGAGGACTCTATAATCTACCTACTTTCATATGATGGCTTACTCTATTATATCGGCATCCCGTCCCGTATTCCAACAGACGGGACCCCCTGACCAGATATCGACATGAATAGCAATCCATGGTTTATCGCATCCTATCCTTAAACATGGACGCTATCCGGAAAAGGGGGAATTGCAATGAATCATATTCAAAATATGTCGATGAGACTCAACCAGTTGTCGGGTCAATTGACCACTGCAGCGCAAAACGGGGGAATGAACGAAGTCGGGATGATCGCAAGTCAGCTCAGCCAGTTCCAAGCCGAGCTTCAAAGCGCTCAAGCTGGGGTTACGCCTGAAACTTCTTCTGCCGTCCGGCAGGAACTGGTGAATTGCCGAATGGTCTTGCATGGGATGATGAACGCAGTGCAGGATATCCGAACAGCTATAGCGGAGCAGTACCGCCAGGTGCTGGGCGAGAACAAAACGGCATTCGAGCAAATGGACGAGACAACGCAGCAGAGCGAGTACGCCGAAGCTTATCAACATCGTCAGCTGTTCCAGCAGATGGACCAAGTCAGCCAGCAGCTTCATCAGCTGGATGGTTCGATGCTGGACGCAGGTTATCAGATGGAGCCGTGACAATTGAGGGGCTGACTTCTGGTACAGACGACAGCGGAAGCATGATGTAAGACTGCTCGATCGGAGGGCGAAACAGGATAACAGGTTTAGGCAGGGTTCGAAATTTTGCAAGCAATAAAAAGGAGCTGCGCGTATAGCGCGGCTCCTTTTGTGATTGAGTTTATGTCCTTAGGCTTTCCGCCATTCCTCGACAGCTTTATGCAGACGAGACAACGCCTCCTGAACGGTGGCACGCGTGCAGGCCAGGTTCATGCGCATAAAACCTTCGCCTTCCTTCCCGAAGGCCGCCCCGCTGTTTAATCCAAGCTTTGCCTCTTGAACCAGGAAGCGATTTAAGTCCTCGTGGGACATGCCCATTCCACGGAAATCAATCCACAGCAGGTAAGTAGCCTCCGGTATAACCACCTTCAGCTCGGGCAGATGCTCCTGTGCGTAATTCGCAACCAGCTCCATGTTCCCGCGGATATAAACCAGGAGTTCATCCAGCCATGGTCCACCCTCACGGTAAGCGGCCTCGGTGGCGGCGGCGCCCATCGGTGTAATGGAGCCGATGGCGTAACGGTTCAGTATTTTGCGGAACTTGCTGCGCAGCTGCGCATTCGAAATGATGATGTTCGCCGTGTTCAGACCGGCGATATTAAACGTCTTGCTTGGCGCGGTGCAGATGATGGAACGCTCGGCGGCATCCTCGGACAGAGCAGCGAATGGCGTATGCGCCCCGGATTCAAACACCAGATCCGCATGGATTTCATCGGATACGACAAGCACATCGTATTGCTGGCAGAGAGAAGCCAGTCGCTCTAATTCTGTTCTGCTCCACACCCGGCCCACCGGGTTGTGCGGACTGCACAGAATGAGCATTTTGACTTTGCCTGTAGAAAAGCTCTTCTCCAAGTCTTCGAAATCCATCGAGTAATCGCCGTCCTCGCTTCGAAGCAGCGGATTATGCACCAGCTCACGACCATGGTCCTGAACGACGCTATAGAATGGCGGATAGACCGGCGTCTGGATGACGACTTGATCGCCCGGCTCGGTGAACGCATCCACGATCAGGCTGAGTGCCGGAACGACACCCGGACAGAATTGAATCCACTCCTGCTGAATACTCCAGCTGTGGCGTTTCTTCATCCAGTCGCATATCGCTTCACGGTAAGAGTCGGAAGGGAACGTATATCCGAATACGCCATGCTCCACCCGTTGATGGAGCGCCTTTACAACGGCGGGAGGCGCGGCAAAGTCCATGTCAGCCACCCACATCGGAAGCGCATCCGGCACGCCGAAGATGGTGGGAACATTGTCCCACTTCTGGCAGTCGGTACAGGTTCGGTCTATTGCAAGATCAAAATTCATATGTAAATTCCTCCTAGCAGAGATGAGTTAGCGTTAAGCTACAAATTTGGCTAATGTAATTAAGCCGGTAATTGTAATTACGTTTAGTATGGTCGATATAAGGACAGTTTGTGCAGCAAAATCAGGCTCATTCTGATATTCTTCCGCCAAGATCGATGAATTTACGCCAACCGGCATGCCTGAAGCAATGATGAGGGCTTGAGCCGGGATACCCTTTAAGCCGAGCAGCAGCACGATCAGAATGCCGATGGCTGGCGCGACCAGCAGACGCAGCAGAACGCTGAGGTAAACATCGAGCCGGCGCAGGCGGAGCGGATATTTAATGATCTGTGCGCCAAGTGTCAGCAGGGCGATCGCGACCATGGATTGGTCCGCATACATCAACGGCTGCGAGATAAAGACCGGGAGCGGCAACGCCAGGGCATGCAGCACGATTCCGATGACGAGGGCATAAGGAACGGGCATTTTCAGAAATCCGATGATGGCCTGTTTGTATAATCCTTCCGTCTTGGCTCCCTGAATGGAAATAACTCCGTACGTGAACGTAAGGAGGCTCTGAAAAGACATGATGAGCGCTTGTACCGAGCCGGCCATAGGATCTCCCTTGAAGGCCAGATCATTGATCGGAAGGCCGTAGTTTCCCGAATTATCGAGCAGAAGGCTGTTGGTAAAAGCAGCTCTCATCCCCCGATTGAATTTGCGCTGCTTGGCAACCAGCATGCTGATCACGTAGAGCACGCCGATATAGAGCGCATAGAATAAGGCCACCATGCCCAGGAGCTGCGGTGACATTTTGGATTCGTACATACTCATAAATACCGCTGCAGGCGTAATGTAGTAAAAGTTGATCTTGGCGAGTGTGTACAAATCGAGTTTAAAGGCATATTGCATAATAATGCCAAAGCCTATCAGGACAAAAATGGGAAGTACCACTTCGAGTAAAATGTCAGCGATCATGCTGTTGTCATCTTCTTTCCATGAGTGTAGCTTAAGATAAATATCTGGCTGTCGTATGACGCCATGTCATTATATCATGACAACGGATTGTTGACACTTGATTCCGTATGGAAAAAAGAACAATTGTTGCTGGCCGCGTTACGGTCGCTTTATATCCAGGCTGTATGCAAAAAAGGGTGCTCCCTTGGCCGATGACCAGGGAACACCCTTGAATGGCTGTAGCAATAGGTGCGTCTGTCGACGCGCCATTATTGTGGGTTGGTTGTCCAAATCCCGGCGGTTTTGACAAAAACGCGCTGCGGGAGCTTCAGTGCAGCGAGCACAAGCTCAGCTACGTCTTCTGGCTGCATCATCCGGTCCTCGTCCCCGATCTTCAGGCCGGCATTGACGGCAAGATCCGTGTTCACGGTGCTTGGGGTCAGTGCGGTCACACGAATGTTGTGTTTGCGGACCTCCTGGAGCACAGCTTCGGTCAGTCCCATAACGGCAAATTTAGAAGCGTTATAGGCAGAGCCCGTGGCGAATCCGCGCTCTCCGGCCGTAGAAGAGATGTTGATGATATCGCCCTTGTTGTGCTCGATCATGCCGGGCAGCGCTGCGCGCGTCATGTAGTAAGTCCCCATCAGATTTACGTCAACGATACGTTTCCAGGCTTCAGGTTCCATTTCCAGCAGATTGCCGAACTGGGCAATGCCCGCATTGTTAATCAGAATGTCTACCGAGCCGAGCTCCATGTTTACCGCTGCAAACGCAGCCTCGGCCTCACTCTGCACGGAAACGTCGGCAACTGCAGCAACGGCTCTGACACCATATTGTTCAGCAACCAGGGCGCTCAGCGGCTCCAGATCAGCTGCCGTACGGGCGACAAGCCCAACGTGCACGCCTTCCTTGGCAAGAGCAATCGCCAGAGCACGTCCAATCCCTTTACCTGCACCCGTGATGAGGGCTGTTTTATTTTTCAGGCTCATGTACACTCACTCCTTCACATCAATAAAAAATATGGTTTCGTTGACCAGTATACCCTGTAGCATCGGCTACTACCAAATGCTTGCATTCCATCGACAGGAATTTGTTATAATCGTAGCAGCGAAAAAACGTAACGCGTTCATTATTATTTCAGGAAGTGGAGGAACAATCTATGCTGCACGCGCTGGATATCATAACCGCTTTTCGGCAGGGGGATGAAGCGGCTGCCAAGAGGTATCCTTGGTTAATGAAACTGGTATCAGCCGAAGAACGAATCGTGAATCTGGAACGGATTGCGTCCATTGGCCAATTGGCCCATGCCAACCCCGTGCTCGATTATGTAGAACGTACATTGAAGATACTGGATTCGCTGCCTGTTTCCTATTGGATCAAAGAACTGCTGGAAGAAGTACTGGTGTGGGCGGAAACGGCCAAGGGCGGAACGATGCGGGATCGACTTCGCTGGCAGCAGTCGGGTATTAACTTGTTCCTTCATAATATCGGGTCTGCCCAGCTATACGAGAGACATATCCGGGACGGCAACGGAACCATGTCTCCGCATGAGGAGATGGTCCACACACTCATACTTACCCATGGACTGCTTGGGCAACACATTCGCGGGGAAGTCGCTTTTGAGGAGAATCTGCCGCTGCATAAGCTTACGGAGGAAGGACGGCTGACCGCGGATGAGTTGATCCGGCTGCTAATCCCCTTGAATCACTGCATCATCGGCGGCGTATCGGAGGAGCTCTGGCATTCCGTTCAGGAAGAAATAACTCAGCTTATTCGGAATCTTGCCGAAGGGACCGTACCGGATCGGTGGACTTACGAGGAACGGCTGCGCCGTCTTCGATCCGTTTCGATTGCCCGCGGAGAAGACTTCGATAAGCAGCTTCATGGGATTCGTGAGCAGTGTGATCTGTCAGCTGTTCTGCATGGATTTCAGGATATGACGCTCTGGTACGTGGAAGCCGCCCTGCAGGATTTCTCGTTGGAAGAATTCGTGAAAGTTCTTCTGCTTGCTCTCCATTCGGAGAAGCGGGACCCGGATCAGCCGCTTGCGGAGGGGCAAGGGGATCGGCTGCTTCCGGAATCGGTGAACCACTTAAGCTTTGAGCCGCTGATGAACGATATGTATTACGATTACAAAGGCGTCAAGAAGCTGAACGTATATAAGAAGAGAATGATTGAACAATATTTGCGCCAAACGGATTGGGCGTCTTGCCTTCATGGGTCGGTGATGGCCAACCCGCATCTGAGCCACCGGATTGAACGGAAGCCGGAGCTGCCGGATACGGTATTTTTTACCTTCGAATTCTCGCAAGCAGCGGAGAAATTAATTGAATTTTGCATCGAAGCGGAGAAATCGCCCCTCTATGAGAAAGCGGTCCTGCTTCTGTTCGACCTGTTCGGCCTGCGCCGCGACGCCTACGACAGATTTCATAACGAAGAGAGTTATTTGAGCGATATGAACAGCACGGGAGATTATAAAAAAGTGATTCTGGATTATATTACGGGAACGGCGGTGCTGGATATCGGTCCCGGAGGCGGCGTGCTGCTTGACCTGATCGAGGAACGGCTGCCGCAAGCGCGTCCGGTCGGGATCGACATTTCCTCGAACGTGATTGAAGCGCTGGAGAAACGTAAACGTTTGGAGCACAAAGCATGGGAAGTGATGAAGGGGGACGCGTTGAACCTCAGGGATTACGTGGAGCCGGGGAGTGTGGATACGGTTATCTTCTCTTCAATCTTACATGAGTTGTATTCGTACATTGAGACGGACGGTTCACGCTTTAATACGGCGACCGTGGAGGCAGCCTTGCTCAGTGCCTATGACGTGCTTGCTCCAAGGGGGCGCATCATCATCCGTGACGGGATTATGACCGAGCCAGAGGATGCATGGAGAAGGATTCGCTTCCTTGAGGCTGACGGTATGGAATGGCTGATCCGATATGCCTCGGATTTCAAAGGGCGGGTCATATCATACGAGCAGCTGGCCGAGGCGGAAGTGCGCATGCCCGTGAACGATGCAATGGAGTTCCTGTACACCTATACTTGGGGCGCTGAAGCTTACGTTCATGAAGTGCAAGAGCAGTTTGGCTACTTTACGCCTACGCAGTATGCGGAATGTATACGCAGGACGCTAGGTCCTGAGGCGATCATCCGCGTGGAGCAGCATTATCTGCAGGAAGGATATGCCGAGGCATTGGCTGATCGAATCGAATTCATGGATGAAGATGGGAAGCCGGTGAAGCTGCCTGACAGCACTTGCTTGTACGTCATCGAGAAGCCGGCCCATTCCTAGAAGAGACAACAGGCTGTAACTTAAAAAAGAGACCCGCACGCTCAATTCAGCGTACGGGTCTTGTTGTTGTATCGTTAAACCTGCCGGTATGCCTGTATTCACAAGTGATCCGGGATGTGTGCCAATGCCATGAACTTGCGAGGCAATGCTAGTCCGAAGAGATGCTATTCCTGCTTCTCGGGATCCGGATAATCCTTGCCGAGCGTATCAACCGTCACTTTCTTCATGACGGGAACCTCAAGCGGTTTGTCCATCTGATCCCGCTCCAAGCCCACGATCTCCTCTGCGGTTTCCATTCCTTCGATCACCTTTCCGAAGGATGCGTACTGAGCATCCAGCGAAGGTGCATCCGCAACCATAATGAAGAATTGCGATCCGGCGGAGTTTGGATCCTGCGCCCGGGCCATCGATAATACGCCTGTCGTATGCTTCAGGTCATTCTGAAAGCCGTTGGACGTAAACTCGCCGGGAATAGCATAGCCGGGTCCCCCCGTTCCGTTACCGTCAGGGTCGCCTCCCTGAATCATGAAGCCGGGGATGACGCGGTGAAAGCCTGTCCCATCGTAGAATCCTTGTTCCACCAGGGAGATGAAATTGTTCACCGTGTTCGGCGCAACCTCCGGATAAAGCTCAAGCTTTATCGTTTTGCCGTTCTCCATCTCAATGGTAACGATAGGGTGGCTGGCGTTCGGGTCCGGCACGTTCTGCTTAACCTCGGTTTCCTTCGGGGCTTCCGCTTCGGGTGCTGTTGCCCCGGTCGTCGAGCCCGTTCCGCCGCCTGCGCCGCTTTCGGCTCCCTTGTCATTCTGACCGCATGCCGTCATCACGAGCAGCAGCGCCAGGATGACGAATAGGGCGGGCATCCAGCGTGTTCTGCGTTTCAACATCATTGATTCCTCCTGTTATTCCTTCTCAAGCCTTAAGTAATTAATCTGTATCATATTTTATCACAGGTTGGACAAGTACTGAAAATCGAAAAAGGTGAGTATACATAATCTATAGGAAAACGTTTCGACGTAACGTAATGTCACAGAAGCCAAAGTCGGTCCTGCCTTGCACTCCATAATCAAAAAAATAAGCCTCCGGACTTGTCGCAAGTCTGGAAGCCTGAGGAAAAGGAAAGCGTTTAACTGTCTCTACTTCACCGGGAATATGCCTTCCACTTTGTTTAATGGGAGCAGAATCCGGGAACGGTTCTTATCCTTGGCGAGCAATTCAATAAAATCGGCTCCGATTCTGACCAGACGGATCCGGTTAAAGGCACCACGGGTAGAGAAGGTGGTCCGCACGCCTACCAGCACCGTTTTGCCCGGCGGCTTGACATCAAATACCCGAACCGAGTTGAGACTGGACGGCACAAAGAGCTCGCCCTGTACCTTGATGAAATTTTTCGGGAATACCCGCTGCAAACGTCCGGGTTCCAAACCGGTGTTCGGTGCGTTGACTTCTACCAGATGACCGGTTAAAGAGGCCAGCCGCTGCTGCAGCGTGATTTTATGTCCGCAGGGACGGATCGGCAATCCTTTCATATCAGCATCATCCTTCCAGGGTCGTATGGTGTAGTGTATGTTGGAAGGTATGACATGGGTGAACGTAGAGGTTACATTTCCGGTGTGAAGGATCAGGAAGATGAAGAGTTTCCGCGGTTGCTCGTTTCGCTGCCATCCGGCTTCTCGTGTTTGATGCTGTCGGGTAACGGGATACTGTCCGGATATGAATCCTCGACAAACAGGCCAAAATCCTCATCAATGTCGCGTTCGGTCACTAAACGCGGGTTCTCGTCAGGATGCTTCTTCATCGGCTGTTCCTCCTATTAAATCTAGTCTTTGAAATGGTGGCTAGTATAAGAACTGATAGCTCGACCCATACTGTTTTACTATAAAAGATGTTGTATGGGAGGCATAGGCATGGAAAGAAAGGGAAACATATTAACAGCACTCATATGGGGTACCTTGATCGGCATCCTGCTGTGGATGTCATTTCTCGGCTGGCTGGATATCATATTCGGAAAATAGAGGATCGAACCCATACAAGTATAAGGCCCGCCTTCCTATTAGGGAGGCGGGTCTTGCCGGTTTAGTCGTCCTCACCATGGCTGCCGTTTAGTAGATCGGTTCCGTGCATCTGCTCCGTTGGCGGGGCGGCTGGGTCCACCGGGCTGTTAGCCGCTATGGCGTCCGCATCCGGTACATCCTCCAGCGGCTGGTATTCATCTTCTTCGGACGGGTAATTCGTAAAAATGTCCTGATTTAAAAACGCAGTACCGCTGCCGGTTAATGAAGCGTCAGCTGCAAGCCGCCGCTCTGTATCGCCGGAGTATTGGCCGATAATTTCGTCTCCGGGGCGAGAAGGGGGCTCATCTTCGGCGGCTCGCCATTCCCGATCCGTTACATCATCTGCGACATCGCGAATGTAAGTTTCATCGACGGGTCGATCCCGTTCGATCCGGTCTGCTTCGGCCAGTCCCGAGGAGGAAAAGCTTCTCTCGTCGGCAATGGTCCGCTGATCGGGATCGGCACCGGTCGCTTCCCATGCATCGATGGCGCTGTGATCCGGGTTCAGACGTTCTTCCGGTTTCGCATCCGCAGGCGCAGCTTCATTCTGATCGTAGGCAATGTGGTCCGCGTCTTCGCTGCTTAAACTTTGCTCCGTGTAGGTGTTGACGTCTCTCAGATCATCTTGTGGAATCATGTCCGTATCCTCGACTCTCCGTTTGGCCTCGAATTCCAAATATGTCAAATCTGCCAGCGTATTGCGGTTATTTTCGTCTCGCATAGGGTCCATCTCCTTCCAAGTGTTCAAATCCAATAGGTTTCTATACTTCGACTTTACCCGCTGAATCAAGAATGAATCTTGGATCTTTTCAGGTTATGATAAACCAAACAAGTTTTATCTTTCCCTGTCATTTGCCGTATTATGAATATTTTTTAAATTGGAAAAATGGACGTAATTCAAGACAAACGGGAGAAAATGAATGATATCGTGGGATAGGTTCCTTAAATTGAATAATGAAATTTTGAAATGATCCCGTTATAATCGAAAAAGTGATTATCGGACCAGGACAATCCTGAGAGTGGATTGTCAAACCACTATAATAGAACAGGAAGTGATCAGGACTTTGTTTCAATGGATTAAACAAGGCTTCTTTGGCAACTCGCGCAGGGATATTTTGTCAGGATTGACGGTAGCGTTCGCTCTCATACCGGAAGCGATCGCATTCTCCATCATGGCTGGCGTCGATCCCATGGTTGGACTCTATGCCTCTTTTGTGATAGCAGTCAGTATTTCATTCTTTGGGGGCCGTCCCGGCATGATCTCCGCAGCAACAGGGGCCATGGCGTCATTAATGGGGCCGCTCGTGGCGATGCACGGGATCGAGTATTTGTATGCGGCAACCATTCTTACAGGTATTTTGCAATTGTTGATGGGGGCGCTCAAATTCGGGCGGTTTATTACATTTGTTCCCCAGCCGGTCATCACCGGATTCGTGAACTCGCTGGCCATCATCATATTTCTGGCCCAGCTTCCGAATTTCAAGGGCGAGTCGTGGCCCATGTACTTGATGGTCATCGGAACGCTGCTTATCATCTACTTGCTGCCGCTGATTACCAAAGCAGTTCCTTCGGCGCTTGTTGCCATCATTGTGATGACCATCATCGCGGTGTGGTTCAAAGCTCCTGTGCAAACGGTGGGCGACATGGGCAACATTACGCAGGCTCTTCCGTTCTTCCACATTCCGAATGTAACCATCAGTTTGGATATGATCATGACGATATTGCCTATATCTCTGGCTCTTGCTGTCGTCGGGATGACGGAATCGCTGCTGACGGCGTCACTCGTGGATGAGATGACGGAGACCGGCAGCGACAAGAACCGTGAAATCCGCGGGCAGGGTGTTTCCAACGTGATCACTGGTTTCTTCGGCGGCATGGCCGGTTGCGCCATGATCGGACAGACAGTGATTAATGTCAAATCAGGCGGTCGCACCCGGTTATCAACGCTGGTGTCCGGTGTGTTCCTGCTGTTTCTCATCATTGTGCTCGGTGATGTCGTGAAACAAATTCCGATGGCAGCGCTTGTCGGGGTCATGTTTATGGTTTCCATCGGTACATTTGAATGGGGATCGCTTCGCACACTTCATCGTGTACCACTAGGTGATGCCATTGTCATGCTGGCAACGGTAATCATCGTGGTGGCCACGCATAATCTGGCCATCGGGGTCATGATCGGAATTATATTAAGCGCGCTGAATTTCGGCTGGAAAATGGCAAAAATCCATGCCGTACCGCATGTGCAGCCAAACGGTACGAAGGTATACGAAATCCGGGGACCGTTATTTTTCGGAACGATGATGTATTTTGTAAACCTGTTTGACGTAAATGAGGACCCTGAGCAGGTCGTGATTGATTTTTCCAAATCCCATGTATGGGATCAGTCAGCTACCAATGCTATTTCCAAGGTATTGAATAAGTACAAGGAAGCGGGTAAAGACATCAGGCTCGTAGGGTTGAACGACGAAAGTCAGCGGATGGTTGATAAAGTCGGCCTTGCTTCAAGCTCCACACACTAGAGGTGTAAGGGATTGCTTTTAACCTTAGGGTTAAGGGCGATCCCTTTTCATTTGCCTGTATGTAATAAAAAATTTACAAACGGAACAGACGTTTCATGTTATATTGATTGTAAATGAACACGAAGTTTGTCGAATTAGCTGCACAGAGAAGATGCGGACTTTTATTGACTATAGACGGTTAGAGGTGCTGACTAGATGAAGGATATGCCCAAATCCATATTCCTGCTTCTGCTGGTGGTACCGCTGCTGCTGATTATATCGACCATATCACCGGGAAAATCGGACGCAAAGAGTTCTCAAATCGTGATATCCGATTGGCAGTTTATGTGGGATAACGAACAACAGGAGGTTGTTTCGCCGGTCAACCTGCAGGGAAGAAGCTGGTTGGCGGGAATACCAGACAAGAAGGGACCCCCCGAGTCAGATGGGGTATATTCAGCATGGAATCGTTTTACTTTACCGGCTCTCCCTTGGAAACATTCTGCCATCATGATTGACCGCATCAAGGGACAGGATGTTGTGGCTTTCTTGGAGAATGAACAGGTGTATGAAGCCAAGCGAGACTATATGTACACGAATCATTCTCTTCTGCTTCCGGTCCATCCGGATGATGCCG
Organism: Paenibacillus sp. p3-SID867; assembly: GCF_025142895.1. Taxonomy (NCBI): domain Bacteria; kingdom Bacillati; phylum Bacillota; class Bacilli; order Caryophanales; family Paenibacillaceae; genus Paenibacillus; species Paenibacillus sp. p3-SID867. Next base: position 82,994 of record NZ_JAMBDM010000006.1, on the reverse strand, counting down.
GCAAGACCGTTTATATATGGACGAACGGCGTCAGGGATATGACGTTAGGCATCGAAGGCGATATTATACTTGGCGAATATGAGCATTTGCGTGGAAGCTTTATCAAGAAGGACCTGGAAGATTTCATATTGGGCAGCTCGTTTCTGTTTATTGCGATGGTCATGTTCTTTTGCTGCTTGTTCCTTCCGAAGCATACGGTATCCAGCTGGCTGTCGCTTAGCGTGGTTATTCTGGCAAGCGGGGCTATGCTTACTACGTATTCACCGTTCCTATACACTTTCTATGGAGACCAAGGCAGCGTGTGGGTCTCGGTGTTTGATATTTCACTCTTCGCCGTGCTGCCGGCGCTGTATTACTATTTTGAGAATATATATGGCCCCGGGCCCTATCGAGTCATTCGCTACTGCCGAAGATTTCAAATAGCCTATTCCGTCATATGCCTGATATTTCTAGTTGCCCATGTGGTCAGCCATCATTCATTTTATGAGATCTACTATTTGGTTTCGGTGAAGATCCTGGGTATTCTGATTATCCTGCAGATGCTGCTGCTGGTCGGTACTACGATTCTGTATGCTTCCAAGCGGAACAAGGACGCTTATATCTTTTCTGTAGGCTTCGGGATGATGGCGTTAGCGACGCTCGGAGATCTGCTGGCTTTTTATTACCATGACGGGGAATATCATTTCTTTTTATGGAAGTGGGGCATTATCGGACTGATTGTCTCTTTGATTGTCATGCTGGGCCGTAAATTCGTCCGCAGCCATGAGCAAGTGCTGCAGTATTCCAGGAAACTGGAGATGTTTAATAATGAGCTTCAGCGATCGGAGAAGATGGAGATCATCAGCGAGCTGGCCGCCTCAGTAGCACACGAGGTTCGTAATCCACTGCAAGTGACACGCGGCTTCATGCAGCTGCTGGCACAGAACACCAAACAGGTGGAGAAGGAGTATTTTGGCCTGGCGCTGAAGGAGCTGGACCGGGCTTCGGGAATCATCACGGATTTCCTCACATTTGCCAAGCCTGAATTGGAGAACGAGACCAAGCTGAATGTGTATGAAGAGTTGAAGCATGTAAAAGGCATCCTGCTGCCGCTTGCCAATCTTAGCGGGGGCTCGATCGAGCTGGATAACGCAAAGGAATTATTCATGACGGGTAATTCTTCCAAACTCAAACAAGCGATGATTAATATCGTCAAGAACAGTATCGAAGCACTGGATGGAGAAGGGGTTATTCGCATATGGGCCTATGCCAAGGGAGAAGAAGTGGTCATTCACATCAAAGATGACGGCATCGGAATGGATGCTGCGGATCTTGAGAGACTTGGCGAGGCTTATTTCTCCAATAAGTCCAAAGGGACGGGGCTTGGGTTGATGGTTACCATTCGAATCATCGAAGCGATGCATGGCACCATTCATTTTGTTAGTGAGAAGGGCAGCGGGACCGAGGCTATTATCCGCTTTCCGGCCGTATCTGCTACGCAGGAATCGGAAGTATAAATGGAAGAGAGATACCATAACGGTGTCTCTCTTTGTTACGTCTATAATAGAAAATTTTATCATTTTTCCGAATATTAGAAGGTGGAAGGTTTTGTTGCATCGAATAACACAGTAAGAGTTTCACTCATTATAATGTTTGAGGTGCGTCAATGAAGTCTGGATGGAGAATCGCTGTGTTCCTGATCATCGTATTTACTTTAAGCCAGGGGCTCCCCAGGCTTGTCTTTGCCACCGAAGAAACGGCAGTTCGTGCAGCGATTAAGGAGTGGAGGATCCTCTGGTCGGAGTCCCGGGGGATACCGGAGAGCGTGCCCGTTCATATCAATGACTGGATGGAAACTTCGGCCGGTGATTCGAAGCCTTTTAAGCCGCATACCAAGGCATCCGCGTGGATTCATATGAAGATTCCCGAGATCGCATCCGCATCCCCTGGCATTTTGATTGATAAGCTCCACGGACAACAGGTTGCGGTTTATGCGAACCATGAGAAGATTTACGAATCTACCCGAACGTACAATTATGAGCTTAATTACATCTTGCTTCCTCTGAATCAGAACATGCTCGGCAAGGACCTTCACATCTGGCTGGAGACCGCTAGGGATCATGTGACGATTGAAGGGAAAATCCTCGTCGGCGAGTATCAGGACATGTTTAATCGGTTTATCAAGTCGAATTTAATGGACATCATTCTTGGGAGTGCCTTTATATTTATCGCATTGGTGATGTTGATCTGCGCTATTTTTTTGAACAGAAAATATTTGGTCGCTGTATTATCCCTTTCTTGCATTATTTTATCTGTAGGCATACTGGTGTTTACATACTCCCCGTTTCTTTATACGATTTTTAATCAATATGGAAATATTTACACTCACTTATATGACATCTCATTATTTATCTTACTTCCTTCGTTCAGTCTCTTTTTTGAAACCATCTTTGGGCCAGGCTGGAAGGGCTTGCTGCGCAAACTCCGCAAGTTCCAGATATTTTACTCGCTGTTTTGCGGGTTGTTTCTGATTGTTAATCAATGGGGTTCGAATCAATGGTTCGATCTGTATTATTTCTTCTCCGTTCATGTAATGGGTATTGTGATGATCGTTCAATTTGTATTGCTGGTCGGAAGCTCCATGTATTATGCCGTGAAGGGTAATAAGGACGCTGTTATTTTTAATGCAGGCTTTGCAATCTTCGCAGTTGTGGGCTTAAGCGAGCTGCTGCAATTTTTCCTCACCCGTGGCAGCTACAATCTCTTCCTCTGGAAATGGGGGATTGTCAGCTTCATTATTGCCTTGATTGTCATTCTGGGACGGCATTTTGCCAAAAACCACGAACGGATTCTTCAATACTCCAAGGAGCTTGAGATGTTCAACAATGAACTACAGCGATCGGAGAAAATGGAGATCATCAGTGAGCTTGCAGCATCGGTTGCGCATGAGGTTCGTAACCCGCTGCAAGTTACGCGGGGATTCCTGCAGCTTCTCACCGGAAAAGCCCAAGCCGCGGAACGCGAATATTTGGAGTTGGCTCTGGTGGAATTGGACCGTGCATCCGGCATTATTACGGATTTCTTGACCTTTGCCAAACCGGAATTCGGCAAAGACACCGTGCTTCGGGTTGCGGAGGAGTTTAAACATATCGAAGGCATACTTGGTCCGCTTGCCCACCTCCAAGGAGGCAAGATTACCGTTGATATTCCGGAGGATATTACGATTCGGGGGAATTCCTCGAAATTTAAGCAGGCTTTTATCAACATTGTTAAGAATAGCATCGAGGCGCTGGGCGAAGAGGGATTGGTTCATATCCGCTGCTATCGCCAGCAGGACCAGGTATTTATTCATGTTGTAGATAATGGCGAAGGGATGGAGCCGGATGTGTTGGCACGGCTGGGAGAGCCTTATTTCTCCAACAAAACCAAAGGCACGGGGCTTGGCCTGATGGTGACATTCCGAATTATCGAAGCCATGAATGGAGACATTTATTTTACGAGTAAAAAAGGAGTGGGGACGGATGCTGTCATTACGCTTCCCGCAGCTGGCGAATAATTCGCTAAGCTGCGGCAGCGCTTTGACGGCGATCGTCCCCACTCTTTGAGCCGATTACATCTATTTATGAAATGTCCAGGCTGTTATGTAGTCTTTACCAGATGGCTTTTGCTTTGGCTTCTGACTTGATCACGCCTGATGGATTCGGAGGAATGACCAGATACAGCTCGTTAGGGTTCTCTTCAAGCGTTCGAATCTCGATGTGGTCGGGAATCCGTACCCCAAGAACTTCCTTGATGGCGGATTTCGGATCGCTAAGCAATTTTGCCTTAAAGCTAGGATCCTCCCAAGCTTTTTGAATCAATTGTGTTTGAAAGATGGCTTCTGTCGTCATAAGAATCACCCTTTCAAATAAATTGGTTATTTTTTACTCTTAAAGAATACCATGGAACAAATATAAAATCTATTATTTTTTGCTTAGAATAGACAAGTAATAGTTTAATCCGCCAAAAGAAAGGGTTTCTTTACTGTTTTCGATATGATTCGCTTCGGCTTGAAGCTCGTCTACCATCGTTTGATGAAAGGAGATGAGATTGGGGGCTTCTATATCTACCGATAAGAGATGGGCATGGGTCGCTGCAGCAATGTCTGCATAGGGTTTCAACGCGTTGTTGATATAGATGGCTTCTTGAACTTCGGTCATCGTCAGATTTGTGTCGCACGGTCGTCCCAATTCCGATTTAATGAGAGACAGCAGGCAATTGTAGCTGCCATCCGCAAGATCCTGCTTCCAATCGGTCCAATCGTCCATCATCTGCAAGGTAAGCAAAACATGGTTCATTACATCATTCGTTCGTGGAATGAGGCCTGCTTGATCAGATAAAAGCAATGCTGCCGTGCTTCCCAGCTTTACGGGAGCTGCCTTTTTTGCAACCTTGATAGGGTTGTGCTTGAAGTAATCATCCTGGGTTTCATGGATAACGCCTTCCGACCATTCGTGCGTGTAGTTTTTGAAATAAGACCAGAAGTCGGAGTTTGCTGGAAAATAGGGTTGATAGGATGTGAGAAACTCGTAATACAGCAGGTTAGCAAGTGCGAGATGATGTTTCGAATCTGTGGAAGACTGACTGTCATGGGGCGAGTCCATTATGTCGTCTTGAATGAAGTAGTATAACATGCCGATAATGTTGGCCGCTGAGAGGTGTCGGTATACATCGGCGGGGAGTTCGGTCAGTTCTTTCATCCAAAAAGGAAGCAGATAACAAATGTAATTTTTGGAACTGTCCTGCTCGAACACGTCAAACTTTCTTAAGTAGGAAAGACCGATTTCATTCAAGGGAGCAGGGAGCTCGGATAACCTTGCTTCGCAGACTGCGAATGCAGCAGCAAGATCGTCCTCGAATGGCTTGAACCAGTTCATGCAATCACCAACCCTATTCTATTTTTAAGGTACATGTGCTTACTTGCTATATTAACATGAATATTCATAGAGTTAAATATTACCAGTTATATGACTGGATAATCATGGGTTTTTTGAGATCTGCGGGGAGGCCTTTTGCAGACGCTATATCGTTTTTTTTGTTTGATTAGGGCGGCTGGCGTTTAAGTTAGGAATGTACAGCGATAACCGAAAATGACCATTAGGAGGAATTCATATGACTCAGAAAATTGTAGGAGCTTTTCGGACGGAGCAGGAAGCAACCCGGGCCATTGAGGAACTAAAGCAGCAAGGTTTCAGAGCCGATGAAATCTCTGTCATTGCCAAAGATCGCGGTGAATCTTCTCATATTCAGGAGGAGACCGGCACCAAGGCACCTGAGGGCTTGGCATCCGGTGCGGCCACAGGCGGTGTATTAGGCGGTGTAACCGGATTGCTGGCCGGCTTAGGTGCATTGGCCATTCCAGGCATTGGTCCGATCGTCGCGGCTGGTCCGATCGCGGCAACCCTTACGGGAGCAGCCGTTGGCGCCGGCGCGGGCGGATTGGTAGGTGGTCTCATTGGACTCGGAATTCCGGAAGAGCAAGCCGAGGAATATGGGGGCTATGTGGATGAAGGCCATATTCTGGTCATGGTGGATGCAGATGAAACGAACGGTGGCCGGGTATATGATATATTCCGCAGCAATAGCGCCCTAAATGAACATCATTACCGTGAGGAAGGCACCTATAGCGGTTCCGGTGCGCCGGTAGATTCACGTTCCGAAGCAGCGGCTGCCACCGAGGATGCGGTTCCGGACCCTAATCTGTATCAAGGTTATGGTGATGGTAATGGCGGTGCCATAAGTCCGGATCGGGATGAGATCTCGAAGAGACGGTAAACTTCATTTATAGATATGGATTATCAATAACAACCCGCCCGGGATGAACCGGGCGGGTTGTTATTGCGCGTTAGCGAGTGTTTACCGCTTACTGCGCTGTCTCTGTGTTCCCCTCGGCCCGTAACCGGGACCGCCGCCAGGACCGTGTCCGTGTCCGGGACCACCAGGACCACCAGGACCGCCTGGATGCCACGGACCCGGACCGTATCCCGGTCCGCCAGGATGCCATGGGCCATGTCCATGCCCGTGTCCAGGAAATCCGTGACCGGGATATCCCGGATAAAACGGAGGGAAAGGATAGATCGGATAATAAGGTGGATAGTATGGATAAGGATAGAACGGATATCCGGGGAAGAGCCCTGGAATACCCAGGCTTGTTTGGGATTGCAGGCCTCTTTTTGGATGATGATTCAAGCCATGCACCTCTTTCTATCAGATAGGTTATTTCATCCTATGTAGAAGCGGAGGTGAAGGGCACATATCCAGTTAAAAATAGGCGAACGACCATCGTTGATATGTATAGCAGCGGTATATACTGTCGGGTAATAGATTCAGATCTATAACCTAGCAAATAAAAAGGGTGCACATGACCTCCCCGCTAGGGGGAAGGATCAAATGCACCCTCAGTATCTGCGTCAAATATATTGAAGACCTGTTGTGTACGGGAGAGGGATAGGTTCAGGTTCAAAGGTTATGCTTCCGTTAGCCCGATAAGAGGATTCCGGATCAAACAGGATCGAGAGCAAACCCTCATCATCCAGTTCCAATACTTCATTGTTCAAGCTAAGACGGTAAGGACCATGCTCGCCATCTGCCTGAATCAACCCCTCAGGCAGCGCGGGAGCCAACTGACGGAGCAGTTCCGGGCCGCTAACCAAATACACGGTCCCCTCATTCTGAATATATTCAGGCTTGATGCCGGCGGATTGGATTAACGCTGCCAGCTCGTTATCCTGCCATGGCAGTGGAACGGTTAGCTCTGACAGGTTGAAGGAAGAGATCGCCTCGGCTATGACCAGCGCAGCCGCTTCAGGACTTCCCCCCCATTCTACAAGGGTAGATTCTCTCGAAGGAGTCATCACAGCTCCGGGTACGGCGATGATAGCAAATGCAGTCAACACGCCGTCTTCTTCGGCGACAAGCACCTGCTGCTCAAGGCGGATCACGTTGGAGTAGGCGCTCGCACCCAGCAGCTTGTTAAGCTCCGAAGCCGTGGTAACATAACCGGCTTCCCGCTGTTCCATTAGCCTTTGAAGGTGGAATAAATCCTGCGGCTGCATTGCCCGGATGCGCACTTGTTTTCCCGTTACCGCCCGTAAGGGCTCAGTGACGGCCGGGTCTAGACGGAACCGGAGTGCACGGCCGAACAAACGGCTGCCTGCCCGGGTATACAGGGATCTTCCGCCGGAAATGAGGATCAAGGATGCCCCCGAAGCTTCGCCATGACGGATACACTGTTCCAGGAGACTGCCTGCGAGTCGCTGACCCCGGTATTCCGGATCTGTGCAGACGGAGCCGATGGAGTAGACATTTAATCGGGCACCGCGAGTTTGAATGGTAAATGGTACGAATCCCATGAATGAAACGAGTTTGTCTTGATCCCATGCACCGTAGGAATGGCTGATTCCCGGCGAGAATATCGGAGGAAAGGACACCCCCATAGAAGGCTGTTCCGGCTGCTTCAGAAATATACGGTCGGACAGCTCAACAGCTTGATGTAGTTGATCGCTTTTCATAATAGAAATGTTCACTCGATTGACGCCTCCCCTATGTATGTCGCTTGTTACCAGTATAAAGTCATTGGGCGTGGAATTTCCAGTAAACGTTTGCAAATTTCTTGTCTGCCAGCTCCGCCGTTAATCTTTGACCGATGGAGTACTAATTGTGTGCGAGGAAGCGATGATTTTCGGGTAATATAATGTACGAATTTGACGCACCGGAGGGATGAGCTTGCCAAGTTTTGTTGATTCCATGATTTTATTATGCGGCGCCTTGCTAGTGACAGGTGTATTGACCACCAAATTTTCTTCTCGCTTCGGCATGCCCGCCCTGGTGCTGTTTATTGCCATCGGGATGATTCTCAGCCGCTTCATTTATTACGATAATGCGGAGCTCACACAGCTGGTCGGCATATTTGCGTTGATTGTCATATTGTTTCAGGGCGGGATGCAGACTGATTTCAAAGAAATCAAGCCGGTTATGGGGACGGCCATTTCACTTGCAACGATAGGTGTCTTGCTGACAACAGTTGTCGTCGGAATATGCGCTGCATTCATTCTGGATATTTCGTTACAAGAGGGGCTGTTAATTGGTGCGATTGTTGGTTCGACGGACGCGGCGGCCGTGTTCTCGGTTCTCGGCGGAACGAATTTGAAGAAACGGATTCGAATGACGCTGGAGGCTGAATCCGGAAGCAATGACCCGATGGCGGTATTTCTAACCGTATCCCTTATCGAATGGATCGAATACCCGGAACTGAATTTGATCGGTCTTATTTTATCGTTCGTAATGGAGATGGGACTGGGTCTGGTTGTCGGTGTTCTTATCGGAATGCTGGCCGTATATGTGATCAATCGTATCAATTTCGATTCCTCGGGCTTATATCCCGTAACGGCACTGGGATTCGCCGTAATGACTTATGCCGCCGCCGCTTGGCTTGGAGCCAGCGGTTTGCTCGCCGTGTACGTGATGGCTTTGCTGCTCGGCAATACCGAGCTGACATACCGCAAGACGATTCAGGCATTTAACCAAGGTTTCGCCTGGATGATGCAGATCGTCATGTTTGTGCTGCTCGGGCTGCTTGTTTTCCCGAATGAGCTGTCGGAGGTTGTATGGCAAGGACTGTTATTGTCCCTGATTCTCATATTTATAGCCAGGCCGATTGGCGTGTTCAGCAGCCTGTTGTTTACCAAATTTGCCATGCGGGAGAAAATATTAATTTCATGGGCGGGCCTTCGCGGGGCCGTACCGATCGTCCTGGCTACATATCCCGTTCTGGCGGGAATCAAGCATGGAGAATTGTTTTTTAATGTCGTGTTCTTTGTTGTGTTGACCTCAGCGGTGATCCAAGGCACCACGATCTCTCCGCTCACGCAAATGCTTTCGCTGGTGGAGAAGGATAAAGTCAAAGCACCGACTTTATTAGAGTTAATGGCTCTTGGAAAAACGGATTCCGAGGTCAACCATATTCTGGTGGATGGGGAGATGCCCATTGTCGGCAAGGAGATTCAGCAGCTGAATCTGCCGGACGATATTCTTTTTACGGCTATTATTCGGGAGAAGCGGATCATTACGCCTAAGGGGAGTACGGTCATTGAGGCAGGGGATACTTTATATGTCATGAATCCGAAGCAAAAGCGGAAGGAAATGAAAACGATCCTGGGGTTGTCTTAAGATTACTTGCAGCCGGAGAAATATGATGCCTATCATAGCAGTTGATCTTAAAAATAAGTTAGGATAGGTATAAATAGAAGGTAATTTCTTCATCCTATCTTCATCTGATAAGTTTCCGATTCCCTTTGCAAAAGAGATAAGAATCTGTTATGATTAATACAAGGATTTAGAATAAGTCTAAATACAATAACAAAGGAGACGATATAGATGAATAACTTAACCCAACAAACACAAGGAACGACAACCAATGAACTTCAACAAATTTTGAACACGCAGGTAGCCAATTGGAGTTTGCTTGGCGTGAAGCTTCACCACTATCACTGGTATGTAAAAGGTCCTCAGTTCTATATGCTGCACGAGAAATTCGAGGAACTGTACAACACAGCAGCTGGTTATGTGGATGAGCTGGCAGAGCGGATGCTGGCCATTGGCGGCAAACCGGCAGCCAGTATGGCGCAATATCTGAAACTGGTCACGCTGAAAGAGGTTTCTGATGAAAACACGGCCGAGCAGATGGTCGGACAGCTGGTTGCGGATTTCGAGCAGCTTGCCGGCGAACTGAAGGCGGGAATCGAAGCCGCAGATCAAGAAGGTGACGACGCTACATCCGATCTGTTGACCGGCATGGTCAGCGATGTACAGAAGCATACCTGGATGCTGAATGCCTTCTTGGGTAAATAATTTCACATCTATATGCTTGCGTCGCCTGACGGATTGCGATAATAAAGAGGGAGATCGACCCGATTGGGTTGATCTCTTTTTTGTAAATCTTGCGTGTGATGTTGTAAGATTAAATTTGAAATTTATTGCGTCTTTCTTCAATGAACTGCGTATATAGTTTATAGTTACTTTTAATGTTGGATAGGAGTAGTGAGGATGACAGAGATGGAATCACGACAACAGCTGGAGTCGCAGCTTCAAGAGATTTTGAAATGGGAGAAAGAGCAGAAGGATGTCATGTTCTGGGAGAAGCTCGGAAGAATTCCTTTCATGCTGCTGGATCGCCTCACGCCTAAGGCTGTTCAAGAGAAAATCGGAAGCGCCTTGAATGAGGTAGGCGGATTTATTCAGAGCGGCGGGAAGCATCTGGTTCGCGAGAAGTCGGTTATGAACGTTCTGGCACAGGCAGCGGGATTGGACGGTCCGAATTCGATTTCCGGCCCTTCCGTAAAGTCCGCTCCGGAGGAATCCATTGAAGATGAGAACGAAGAGGAGGTAGCGGCGACTTCCGGGCTTACGCTGGCATCTGCCGCGAAGCTGCCGCTCCAAGTCATGGATACTGCAGCGGATACGCTGACGGTAAAACGAGTCAAATTCGCCGCAGCGCAAGGAGCAGCCACGGGAATCGGGGGGATATTTACGATAGCGGCCGATCTGCCGATGGTGCTCGGTCAATCGCTTAAGGTGCTGCAGGAGATGGCGCTTTGTTACGGTTATGATCCGAACGATCCCCGGGAGCGGGTGTTTATCGTGAAGTGCTTGCAGTTTGCATCTGCCGATATCGTGGGAAAAAAAGCGGTGCTCGAGGAACTCGCCACTTTTGATGATGAACAAATGACAGAGCAGGTATTCTCACAGCTGCAGGGCTGGCGTGAGGTCGTTCAGTCTTATACCGATAACTTCGGGATGAAGAAGCTGTTTCAGCTGATTCCGATCGCGGGGATTGTATTCGGTTCGATCAGCAACAAAGGGACGATCAGCGATGTGGCCGAAGCGGGGAAAATGCTGTACAAGAAGCGGCGTCTGAATTACCGGCTTAAGAATATGGAATATCCCCTGTAATCGTTTAGTCCTCCTGATAAAATGACAAAAAAAGGGTTGCCCACCTTAGGCGGTAACCCTTTTTATCATCATTATGAAATTATGAAATTAGAACTGAACATCATTCAGGAAAAAGGCTACCTATCGGTTGTCCACTTTTTCCGGATAGAGGTCATGATTCATCAAACGGTTCGCAGCGATCTCCTCGTATTTGGTCCCCGGACGACCGTAATTGCAATATGGATCGATGGAAATGCCGCCCCGCGGGGTAAATTTGCCCCATACCTCGATATATCTCGGATCCATCAGCTTGATGAGGTCATTCATGATAATATTGACGCAGTCCTCATGAAAGTCCCCATGATTGCGGAAGCTGAACAGGTACAGCTTCAAGGACTTGCTCTCCACCATCTTGATATCCGGAATGTAGCTGATGTAGATGGTCGCAAAGTCCGGCTGTCCTGTGATCGGGCACAAGCTTGTAAATTCGGGACAGTTGAATTTGACGAAATAGTCGCGGTAAGGATGCTTGTTGTCAAAGCTCTCCAATATGCCGGGATCATATTCAAACGTGTATTTCGTGCCTTGGTTGCCGAGCAGGGTAACGTCTTCCATTTCTTCTTTTTGTCTTCCAGCCATATAAGGTAGCTCCTTTATTAAAATGAATAAATGCTCAATCAGCGTATTTTTTATTATAACGTCACACGCCGCGTTTATTGCCCCAAACGAGCGTGTGCAATTGCGGCAGGACACGCACATCGTTCAACCGGTCGGATTGCATGACGGCATCGACAAGCAACTCGTACCGATCCAGCAGATGGGAGACCAGCGAAGTGGTATCACCTGTACCTACATCGGGATTACCGGTCTGCAAATAAAACGGCACGTTCGGGTATCGCTCATGGACCGTTTCCGCATAGCTGAGGTCTTTATCGTCAAATACGACAACCTTGAGGCTGAAGGATCTGCCTGGCGCCCGAGCGGACAGCTTGGAGACGATATCATCGAGCTTGCCCCAGTCCGTATCCATACCTGAGCTTGGCGGCTTGGGGGAGATGGTGACCTCATCAATGTCATTCAGCCAATCCTGCCAGCGTGAACCTTGGGTCTCCACGGCAACGGTAATTCCATGTCGGTGCAGCTCATCCACAAGCGTGCCGAGCTGCGAGAGAAGCGCGGGATTGCCGCCGGACAGGGTGACATGATCGAAGCGCTCACCGCCCAGCCGGTACAGCTCTTGCCAGATTTCGTCTGCATTCATGCGCGAAATGGTGTCCTTGGCCGATCCGTCCCACGTAAATGCGGAGTCGCACCAGGAGCAGCGATAGTCGCAGCCTGCCGTACGAACGAACATGGTCTTGCGGCCAACGACCATGCCTTCACCTTGAACAGTAGGACCGAAAATCTCCATCACGGGAATCGGACGGTCCACTGCTATGACCGGGGAGGAGGCAGTTGAATCGTTCTCAGGCTTTACATGCACATTATTCATCGATCATCCACTCCCGTCTGACCTCAGCGTAGCTGGTCGGCGTCTCGAACAGGCGAACGAATTCGGTTCGTGTGCCTTGTTGCTCGTGCGACTCTCTGCTGCGAAGGGATTCTTCCATTTTTTCAAACAGCCAGACCACCATGTTTTCCGCTGTTGTGTTCATTGGCGGTAGGGTCTCGTTCAAGTAACGGTGATCCAGATAAGGTTCAATGTCTGTTTTCCAGCAGTCCTTAATGTCCCCGAAATCCACGGTAATGCCCACTTCATTGGGAGTACCGCTGATACCAAAGACCACTTTGTATGTGTGGCCGTGCAGGTTCTTGCATTTACCCTCATAGCAATGCAGATGATGGGCAGCATCAAAGGTAAACTCCTTAGAGACAAGCACCCGCTTCCGATGGTAACGCAGGCTTCCGGCATCGATATCCTCGCCAAGCTTCTGCAGATGCTCTACAATGCGGAAAGCCCCGGGCTCGCGGCTCATATCAGACGCCCCCTTCGGATACATGATTACGGCGCTGCATATAGTTATCGAGCCCCGCTTTTCTCAGCTTGCATGCAGGACATTCCCCGCAGCCATCGCCCTTGATGCCGTTATAGCAGGTTAACGTATGGTCGCGAATGTATTCAAGTGCATTCATCTGGTCGGCTAGCTCCCAGGTTTCCGACTTGTCGAGCCACATGAGCGGCGTGTGAATGACGAACGGGTAATCCATGGCCAGATTCAGCGTAACGTTGAGTGACTTAATGAAGCTATCCCGGCAATCGGGATAACCACTGAAATCCGTTTCGCATACGCCCGTGATCAGATGTTTGGCACTGATGCCCTTGGCCAGCACAGCGGCAAAGCTGAGGAACAGCAGGTTTCGTCCCTCCACAAACGTAGTGGGCAAGCCGTCGCCTTCGGCAATTTCGATATCGCTGCGCGTCAGCGCATTCGGTGCCAGCTGATTAAGCAGGCTCATATCAAGCACGGTTTGCTTCACGCCTTGTTCCTTGGCGATCTGTGCCGCGCATTCTATTTCAAGCTTATGGCGTTGGCCATAATCAAAGGTTACGGTTTCCACTTCGGCGAAGCGTTCCTTCGCCCAGAACAGGCAGGTGGTGCTGTCTTGACCACCGCTGAAAACAACGACCGCTTTTTCATTTTTAAGCATAAAAAAACCTCTCATCCTTCATATTTTAAGAACAGCCAAAAGGGCTGAACCTGTAGAAGAAAGAGAAGTTCATTGAACTGAATCCGTAAAAAAACAAGCCTTATTCTTAGGGTGCAGTACCGAATAAGACACGATAGTTTTTTATAGAGGGAGTTCACGAACCTCTCCCACACGCCGCGAGAGGCGCATGGATTGTCTTCTGTTGTCCTTGTGACCGCATAGGGTGTTAGAATCCAGCATGCAGTCTGATTACGCCCTCTATTATAACACGGCCCGATTATTTGATAAACACTCCGCCAAAGGGAATTGCTTCCCGCAGAAAACGCTTGATGATGCCTTCATCGTTTAATTCGTCCACGAGTCGCTGATTCTGGCGTCCCGCTTGAAACAACACGTAACCGTCACCGGTCAGCTTCCAGTGGTAGTTCATATGCTGGCTGGCCAGATGATTGCCGTATACGGTCAGGTCCAGCTTGGCCGCTTCCGGATAGGCGATGATGCTCCCGGCGTCCACATACAACGGCTCGGTAGGATGCAGCTTGACTTTACATACCGGACCCTGGGTCAAAATGCCGATGCTGCCATTTCCGGAAAACTTCATCTTAATCGCATCCCGCGTGACCAGCATGTTCTTGATCTTAAGGATTCGTGTCTGCATCGTAACATGCTTGGTATAAAAGAAAACATGCCGAAAATCATAGAGCATGTCCTGTTCGCCTTCCAGCTCAATTTCATGCATATTGAAGCCTGGGGGGAGTGCAGCCGTAAACTGACTGGGCCCTGTAATATCGGCACGAATCCATTTTTTCTTGCGGTATATGCCTTTTACGTTCATGAGACGGTCGCTGCGTCCGGAGGAGGGCCCCCGATAGGCAACGATTTGCTCAGGATGGAGGACATGGGCCGTGTCCCCTTCAGTCAGGGAGAACGTAACCGCTTGTCCCGCTCCGCTGCCGGCTGCATCTTCCATTCGGATAATCATGGCCGCGCCTCCTTTTGCCTGGTTGGATGGTAGGGATCTGGATAAGAGCTTGTCCTATTTAGAACGATTCGTTCGGCGCATGCCGAATCGCAGGACGCGAATGATGACAAAGTATCCGGCAGCTAATGCCACGGCGGTGATCGCCACGGTCTTTATACGTTCCGCCCCGCGATTTCGTGCGGCTTCAGCCTCCTGAAGCTGGCTTACCATTTGGGTTAATTGCTGGTTCTGCTCCGCGAGATTGGAGTTCTGCTCCGCCAGCGTCAGATTTTGCTGCTGCAGCCGTTCGGAAGCGATTCTGGCTTTATCAAGTTCCTGCAGGGCTTGGTTATAGTTGTTCTTGAGCTGGTTTATTTCATCGGGCAGTCCGGAGAACTGCTGGATATTGTCGTACAAATTATTAAAGTAATTGGCGCTGGCGGTCCGTCCACCGGCCGGCAGCGCGATCCCCGCCACCAGCAATATGAGGGAAAGTTGAATTAGCTTGGATTTTGTCGGCTTATGCAAGAGGGACCACCACCATTCGATTATTTATAGTAAATACGAATCAGATTCCGACAGGTTTCTATTAATATATTACCCACATTTGCGATGGAAGTGAATCTATTAGCAGGCCAAGTTGTTTAACTAGCTCAAGTAAAGGGTAATGTATGTAAGCAAGCGCCCAACAAGCCTTCCCATAGTAATGATCATAAAATGAACGAACAGATAAAAGGAGATTACAATCATGATAAAGGATAACAACGTGAAGAAAATTATGATTACAGTGAATGGAAAACCCGTGGGTAACGGATTATTAATTGATAAAGTAACGTACGCTCCCATTCAACGTACATCAAGACATACTGGAGATAAACCCGTTTCGGCAGCAGAAATAGGTTAATAGACCCTGTATAGTGAAATCAACAGCCATTAAAACCGGAGAACGTCTCCGGTTTTTTTGCGTTTAATTGCGAATGGAACTTCATTCTTTTGCGTATGAGTGTGGTATAAAGCAGGTGTTCTATTCCGGATTGGGTGTGATGTCGGCCCTGTTAAGTGATTTCGGCATGGGGAGCCGGGCGCTTTTACTGGGGCTGTTCTCAACCGTCATTTTATTGGGTTCCTTCTGGTTTACGGGCAATATGCTTACGAAGCAGAAGCTTGACTTGAAGGAATTCATTGCGAAGATCGGTTCTTTTCAGCTGCCCTTCGGAGCGGCGCTTATCGTAAGCGGATTGATCAGCTTCATGTCGTTAAAGCTGGCATTCCTCATCCTTATATTTGCTTTAATGACCGGACTGGCGGCGAACAGCGCAGCCATTATCGAATTGTACCGCATCGGATCCAGCCAATGGATAAAGTTTTTAGGGATTGCTATAGGCATTTATGTATTATTATTTGCCATTGTACAGACCGTTTTATTGTAGGAATAAGTCAATTACGAGGCAGTAAAAGACTTCCGTGTCCGACATCTGACAAAAATCAGCATATCCAAAAGACCGCAGCTGCTAGGGCTGTGGTCTTTTTTTGTCGAATTCATAATAGGAACATATGTTCCGTGACAGTAAGATGTCCATCTGTATTGGTACATTATTAGAAGAAGAGGAAAGAGGTGGATGTATTGCAGTCTGGCTTGTTTTCGGATTTTACATGGAGCCACAGCCATGTATTCGCTGGGGGCACTAGTCAGGTCTTTCTGCTGATCGAGTGGAGGGCTGGTGTGTTAAAGCAAAAAAAGAAGTCTCATGGCGGCTTTAATCAGCCCATGGCTGAAGATGTCCAATTACACCTTCAATTAGGGGAAAACGTTCAAGTAGGACATATGTATGGATGCCATGGCGAGATATTGAATGATCGCAACATTTCATTGTCTTTAGGTTCTTTGTCGGAAGGGAGAACCAAACAGCTGGTTCTTGAGCTAAGTGTCGGAGCCAGGCAATCGGGGGTGTATCCCATAATTACCGCTCTATGGACCTATATGGATGTTCAGAAGCAGCAGGTCGTCTTGCAGCCGTCTCGAACGATTCCGCTTCAATTCAGTAATCATACGGCATTGAAATACCGGAGGGCAGATGATCGCGTTGAGAAGGTGCTGAAGTTATACCAGAATGCTTCCATTCTGGAGCAAGCAAGAAGAGAGCTGGAACGGGGGAAGCTGGCTCGAGGAGAAGAAATGATTCGTAGACAGGCAGATGAGATGCTTTTATACGCAATCCGATTTCGGGATGCGGATTATTTGAGGGAGGCAGAGACCCTATATCAACTAATTGGATTATATCTGGATACATATCGGCAATTATCTTCTGAAAATGCGAATAGAAAAAGGGACTTTAGACTTAAAGAATAACTGGGAACGAAGAATCTGTATATAAAAAAGGAAAAATGATTTCAGGGTCGAATGTACTATTTAGCAGTCAATAAATGTATGTCTAATTTACTAGAAAGATAGGGAGAATGCCATATGACAGACCGACTGATCCGACTAATGAGAATCATTACCCTTGTACAAGCAAGACCAGGTATACTGGCTCGAGAGCTTGCCGAACGTTGTGGAACCAGCGAAAGAACCATTTATCGGGATATGGATGCCCTCAGCGCCATGCATATTCCCATCACTCACCAAGGCCGAGGCCGAGGTTACACATTTATCGGGCATTTTGCAATGTACCCGCTTGGTTTATCGGAAGAGGAGGTACAGGCGTTATTTAAGCTATTGACCATATTGGAGCAAATCAAGCCGATGCTGCCCGATGAATTTGAAAGCGCTTATGAGAAGGTATTGGCTGCTGTATATAAGCAAAGCGCGGAAAAAGCTGAAATTCAGGCCGGGGACCGGGATGAATCCTCTACCGTTCTATAACCGTTCCACTACGTGTAACAATTAAACCTCGAACGAAGGACACATCTTCATGTGACTATCGTCGAGGTTTTTATAAATTTATGGGAAATTAATTATCTCATGTGGAGATGTGAATAGAGTAGTAAATTAGAATCAGGATAGGAATATTATACCAAAATAGATGATTATATGATAATATAACTATAATTTCTCTCATTCATCCAAAAATGTCATGGATGTGTAATTGTGAGAGACGGCGGTTGATGTCCCTAAGCAAGGGCGTAGGAAGGAGATATGGAGCAATAGCATAGGTTTATTCCACAACTTGTATAGGAGGATATTCATGAAGAAAGAGGTAACTAACAAGGTAAGTAAATGGAATGTAAAGCTATTGGTTATAGCTTTGATTAGTATGACATGGCTCGGGTTATGCGATCCTATTCCTGCTGAGGCAGATAGTGCCGTTGGGGGTCCTAAATTAGCAGTTTTGGTGGACGGAAGAAAGGTGAAGTTTCAAGGCGGAGATCCTGTCTTTGAAAATGGCCGGGTGCAAGTGCCACTCAGAGGTATTGGTGAAGCTTTAAAGGCAGAAATCGGCTTTCGTGGTAAAACTGTTACTTACATGAAAGATGGAAAATCGATTGCCCTTACCTTAGGGAGTAAAGAGGCCATTGTAAACGGTAAAAATGTCACTATGGATACAGCTGCTAAAGCTGTTAAAGGGCGCACTTATGTTCCATTAAGATTTGTAAGTGAAAATCTTGGTGTACCAGTAAACTGGGATAAGGTTGGTAATTGGGTTTGGATAGGTTCAAAGGAAGTTCCAACAATTGATGAAGCAGGTATAGAAAAACTACCGATGAGTAAAAGGTTCATAGATTTGTTTTCTACAAAGAAATTCTATATCGACAATAAATCAAGTGTCCAAGTCTTTACCTTGAATGATCTTCCACTAGAAATTGGTGATCGTATCATATACGATGTGTGGCCGGTTAAATTTGGAGAGTATCAATCATTAAGGATTCGCTATTCTAACTTCCGGGCAAACATCTTTTATCTTGGAGATCAAGTCCGTAGTAGAGGCAATACTAATTACTTAATTAATAAAGATAAGTCTGTAACAATAACCTATCAAACAACGAGTGAAGGGGACGATTTAAGAGACGGGGATAAGAACTATAAGTCATTTAAGTTGAATAAAGCCCTGTACATTGGATTTGATATCGGTACTGATTCATTGATATTACTTCAGAATCCATTTAAGTAAGGGTGCAATCCATGAAAATAAAAAAAGTATTATTCGGGTTGCTAGTGGTATTGATATTAAATTCTATAATAATTCAAAGTGCCTATGCAGCATTGCCTACCTCTCCAAAACCTAGTAATCGAAATATTCATTACTTTGTTGGATTATTCAGTTATGAAATTTGGAGATACTCTGATGGAGTAACTTGGACTCCTGAAGGGTATAAAGGACAGCGCAATAAAAAGATGCCATACACTTATAGTTTTGATATCCCTAACCGGAAAATCAAGAGTGTTTCAGTTGAATGGTTTGATGTAAGTATGTCAGATCCGGATGGCAGAGATCTTTATTTTCGTTCGCGGTACCAGCAAGAGACTTGGGATGATCGATACCGAAGTGTGAGTAACAGATACACGCCAAGAATTGATGGTTTTGTTCATGGATATGGTACCGATGCGGTTACTTTTAATATTGAAGTGATTGGAGACTTAGATGCACTGGACCCAGTTGTGACCACAAAACAAGAGCAGAATGAAAACGTTATGGGACTTCGTTATTACTTCCCTATCCTTTTCACAATCGAACTAGAACCCGAAGTAGGTAACGCCATTATAAAACATTACACAACTACAGGGCGTTCGCTGAACGGTACACCGGGCTTTACAGATCGTGAAGAATTATTAGAGAAGAACAGTCCATACTCTTTTACTCATACTCCTGGGAATGCAGATTATAAATATGTTGGACACAAGAAAAGCACTGTCTCAGCCCCGAGTGGTGGATCAATAACACCTGGTGACCCTAGCCGTTTTACTTATGATGGCTCATTTCCGACATATTATCTGTTTTTTTACTATGAGACCGATAAACCGCCTCCTAACCCTGACCCACCTGAGGCCTCTTGCACGAGACCATCACCAGGGACGAAAATGAATGGTCGTTACATGGATCCGGTGGTCACAGCGAAGATTCTCGCTGACCTGCGTGGAAGTGAACGTTTTGATGTTTTGCAAGGAATACCGACGTCTGAAAGTTTATATGGCAATATCTTGGCTCGTAATTACCTGTATCAGAATACATTTGTAAACATGACAGGTGTATGTTCCTTTAAAGTGAATGTAGAAAAAACATGGACCTTATATTGGGACCCAGGGAAACCAGGACCAAATGATCCAAGCGGTAATCCTACAACGGTACCTGATCCACAACAAGCCGAAGAGAAGGTCACAGAACGATACACGGTGGAACGGCCATATTCTTATTGGGTGATTGATAACCTCGAAGTTTATAAGATCGATCAGGGGATTCTAAGGAATTACGCATTACCAGGTGAGCAAATTACAATTTATCCTCAAGCGTACCAGCCACCTCAGTTTACAGCCAGTGCATCTGGAGCGTTTTATCCTCCATCCCCACCTGATCCCATTATAGCTCCAGCAGGCTCATACGGAGGAAACTCATATAAGATAAAACCTTCCCCACCAAGTGAGAATCTACAGAGTGTAGCTGAGAATGCTGTAGAAAAAGTCGAGGTCACGAATGACTCTCTGATTTTTAACGGATCTACCATTCTGAATTCGAATCGAACACCGGAAAAAGGGCCTACACCGGGCAGTATCCCCGCTCCCACACATATTAGTGACAATGTGCTGTACAAGCCCAATAATATGATTAGTAGCGATAAGGTTAACAGGGCAAATACAACAAGCGCAGGTACAATTCAATATGGTTTATTACCAGGGAATATTAATGGTGGAAGCAACAAGGAATTTCCGATTCACGCCATCAACACCGTCACCGTCCATACGCCGGTAGTCAATTATTCCTCGGTGACGGATGATCAGGCCCACAATCAGAAGACGACCCCGAACCGGAACCGCTCTGCATTCATCTTGGATCGGCCGTTTACGGTACGCATCCCTACCTCGGGTCAGCATCGGAACATCCAGGGATACGGGGACCGAGACTATGCGAAGTATATAAGATCGAAGCAGGTGTATTTTCCGTTCGATGTCTTCAGCAGCGACAGGAGCACCTTTTATCCAAAAGACACCTGGATTACAATCCCGACGGCTCAGCTGGACACGGAGTTTTTCCTACCGGTATGGGTGGATGAGGGGGATTATCAGGTATATTTCCGTACGATTGCGGAGAACGCTCCATCCGACTTCACGACTCAGCCCAGCGCGAACCTGGATTTGGTTCACCATGTGGCTACGGATATAGAACCGGTTGAAGTGATCGGGCGCGTATATGATTTCCATATCACGGATATTGCCGATTATAACTGGGAGACGGTCTTCCGCAAACAAAAAGGGAATGCGGCACCAAGCGGCGCGTCCTATTGGACAGGACTTCGCGATATTGACGGTGGAACACGCGGGAACTCGCTTCCGTACACACTGCCCATCGCACCGGGCAAGCATCCGACACAGGGATATAAGAATGCAGCCGTAAAGACAGGCTACCATTTCAAATTCGATGTGAAGACGAAGGGCAATATGTTTGGTGTACAAGACGGCATTTCAATTACCCCGAGCTTTTATTTTGTTCATCGGGACGGCAGCGGACGGCAGCCCGTTGATCTGTATTACCACAGCGGAAACCGGAAGTTTATTCGGATCGGTTCCCCGCAGGACACGGAGAAGCGTTATGTCATCCTGAATGACAGGCTGCGCAATGTTCCGCAAGACGAGCTGCAGGATACGGCTTCGTATTTGTACAACCGCGGCGGAGCCCCGGCGGGAATGTCTGCGGCGGCCTACATGAAGCAGTACTTGGAGAAGATCAGCAAAAGCAAGACCTGGGTAGGTCGGCTCGACTGGATGCTGCTTCCATACGAAATACGCACACTGATCGGCCCGAAGTCCGGATTGCCAGCCTCCGTTGACACGGAGCGGGCCAACGCAGCTGTACAGCGCTGGTATGGTGAATACAGTCTTCCTGCCGACGTGTATGTGGTGAAGAAAGGGACCGACCTGGCCGCTTATGGACGGACGAACCGCCTAGACGAGAAATCCTCGATTTTTCTCAAAAAAGGGTATATCGTGGTCAATTTCAACATCGAGACGATCCGGGAGGGCAACACGGCCAAACCCCATTTGCAATACATTCATGGCCCACTCATGAATCAATGGCAGCTTGAAGGATACAGCCGTACGTATAACGATCCGTATGGTAAGCGGTTTTCTCTGATGGATGGGGATGTCATATTCTATCATGCCGATCAGTCCAGCAAAGGGGATTTTAAATCTCAGGTACCTCATTAAAGTTTTCACCTGACCTCCTTATGTTAAAGAGGATGATCCCTAATCCTTACCCGTAACAACACCAAAACAGCCACGCCTGAGTATTTCTCAAAGGCGGTGGCTGTTTTTGGGTTGTGCTCGCAGTGCTTGCATGAAAAAGCTCTGTTGATTCACGGCTACATGGTTTACATGGAATTAGGTTTCGATACAGACAAGGGGTGGTGTATCCCGTATCGGGATCAAACCGTAAGCGTCATCGCCAACGCATTCGGCTTATCTCAATACGAGGGCCAGGCATCGTTATCGTAGAGATGGCGGACAAAAGCCATTGGATTCCGATACGAGTTCTTCCATGCCTCTCCCATGCCAGCCTCCAGGAAACCATACCGTTGATCGCAGCCGTTGCACTCAATGAAATAGAGCCTTCCATCTTCGGTAATCCCGATGTCCAGTCCAAAATCGGCAGCATACGGAATAAACAGGGACAGGATGCGGGCGATATGCAGGGAAAATTCCGCAATACGCTCGAGGGTTTCTCCGATAGGGGCATTCGGCATGCAGCGGGTTAGAATGTCCGGTACCTGATAGGCGGAACCCCCTTGCGCGATGTTGGAGACAAAGGTTTGAGGCGGCGAGGTTTTGGCAAACATGCCCGCGATTTCCCAGCTGCCGCTGCCCCCCCGCTGCACGGTGACCCTGATGTCAAAGGGACGCCCCCTGTATTCTGCCAGCGGAATGCGCTCCTGTGCCAGAAAGGGCGCACGTCTGATTCTCTGGTAGATTAACGGATGAAGCTTGCCCTCGGCCAATGTTACTGTTCTCCATCCTTTAGCCGAAGGGGAGGAACGCGAATACGTCAATTGGCTGTGCCCGGTGCTGCTTTTTAGCCGCATAATGCCGATGCCGATGCTGCCGCTGCATGGTTTTAAGACGAGGTCACCATGTTGGCTTAACATGGATCGAATGGAGACGGGCGTAGCCTTTACCGTATGCGGTAAGGCATTCGTTAATCCCGGATCCTGTTCCAGCATATGGTGTATCGTATCCTTGCCGTAGCGCGTACGGCCGTTAAACACAAAGATTCCTTGTTTGATCAGATCGTCGATCCGCTTGAGTTCACGTCGGTTGTGGTAGATGGCGCGCATATGGATGGCGCGTGGAATGGGAATGTGGACACGGCGGTACCCGGATGGAATGGGTATATATCCTGTCACCTTTCCGGTATCCAATGAAATATGATGAATGGTAAAAAAACAAGGAACCAGTCCGTACATGGCAGCGGCTTCTTCATAGTTAGCCAGTGATTCAGTGCCGATTCTCCCGCTGGAAATTCTGCGATACGTGTTGTTGTTGAGCAGAATGCCGACAAATTCCGGATGCATGGTCATCCTCCTTGTTACCACAGATCATGGAGTCTTTGTACCACATCGTATGCAGCAGGAAGTTTGTCCCGGGTGGACGGGTGTCGCCCGTGGTTGGCCTATTCTTTATCGAAAGATTAGTCACCAATAGACCCTGATTCGGTATATGTTAAGGTATCCGGCCATACACATGACAGGGATGCGCTTTTTTGAATTAGGGCAATGAAACACTGCTGGTATCAAGGGGGATGGGTACCTATGATATATCAGTAGTGGTTTTTCATATAGATACGTTGTGAGAAGGGTGTGGAGTTATGGGTTTGCGGAAGGTGGCCGTTGTGACGCCGGGGTCCTTTGTGATTCCTTCGGGGAGGAGCAGCTCTGTCGAGCGTGTAGTGGAGCAGACCATTCCATTGGCACAGGGAGCCATGGATGTGCGCATATTTGGAGTGCTTGGAAAAGGACTCCCTTCAAAAGACACGATCAACGGCGTTCCGTGTTACCGCCTGCCATCGGGAGCGAATTATTATCCTTCCCTGCTGCGGAGGCTTCAGAAATGGAGACCGGATATTATCGAAGTACACAATCGCCCGCTGTTGGCTCAGCGTCTGAAGATGCATCTCCCGGATGTAAAGACTGTACTTAATCTCCATTCCAATACCTTTATATCGCCTCCGTATATGAGCGAGCAGCGGTTTGAAAACATCGCCAGGTGGATGGACGGCATCGTGGTGAACAGCCGTTTTTTGCTGGAAGATATCACGATAAGGCATCCGGAGCTGTCGGATAAAATTACGATCAATCATCTCGGAGTCAGTCTGGAGCATTTTACCCCGCCCTTCAGCCCGGCAGCCAAGGCATTGCGGGAAGCCCGACTTGCTCATTACGGATGGAACGGGCGGCGCATCATCCTGTTTGCCGGACGACTTATTCCGGATAAAGGCGTTCACCATTTGCTGGAAGCACTGCCGCAGATCATCGATAAGCATCCGGATGTACTGCTGCTCATTATCGGGAGCGCCGGATACGGATCGGATCGGGAAACCGCCTATGTGCGGGAATTGAAAAAAGCTGCAAGACCCTACCAGCATTGGGTAAACTTTCGCCCCTTTGTGCCATATCCGGCTATTGCGGATTGGTATTCGCTTGCAGACATCGTGGTTGTTCCGTCTGCACCCAGAGAGGCGTTTGGACTCGTGAATGTCGAAGCCATGGCAGCAGGCGTGCCGGTCATCGCTTCAAGCGCCGGAGGAATTCCGGAAATTGTGGAAAACGGAGTGACGGGATATTTGGTGCAAAGCGATGATTTTCCAGCCGGACTTGCACAGCAGATTAACAATCTGCTGCAGGACGAAAATCTTCGCAGACAGATCGGAATGGCCGGTCGCGAAACGGTGCGGCAGCGCTTCAGATGGGACCATACGGCCGAGCGCTGGGTTCATTTGATGCAGACCATCTGAGGATAACCGATGGAACAGTGGCAGGCGCCCCCCTTGCCGAATAGGATGGAGTAACGATTAGAAGCAGAGGAGAGAGTCGACAGTGAACAAAGCCAGAAGGATCACCAGGGG
The DNA here is from genome assembly GCF_025142895.1 of Paenibacillus sp. p3-SID867. Classification (NCBI taxonomy): domain Bacteria; kingdom Bacillati; phylum Bacillota; class Bacilli; order Caryophanales; family Paenibacillaceae; genus Paenibacillus; species Paenibacillus sp. p3-SID867. The sequence goes on along the minus strand of NZ_JAMBDM010000006.1, from coordinate 58,169 downwards.
AAGAGGGAAGAGACCGTACCGGCGATATCCTGGCCGTCTCAAGACATCCGCGTACAGACCGGGCATTGATCGTGGCGGTACGGCCGAGTATGAATTGGCCGATGATACGATTGACGCGGCTCATCTTCGACATCGCAGTGTAAGAAGCGAGGCGATTGAAGACTATTCTGTATATAGCATTCACTTATCCCCTGAATCGATTACTTCCTCTAAAATTGCAAGCCATTCGGTGGACTTGGCGCATTTGAGCTTTAATCCGGTACAAGGGATGCCTGACAGGCCATTAATGCAGCAGTTTGGCGATATGCCGTTCATGTTTCCTGAAGGCGTGGACACCATCGATGTTGCTGTCTCGCTCCAGTCCCCTTATGCCGATGGAAATTATGTCATGGTGGTATCATGCAGCGACCCCGGGTTTCAAGCGGGGGTCAGGTCACGGAATGAGCTTCAGGCGATGGTCGGCATCACAAGGTCCGCAGGCAATCCGCATGCAGCCGGATGGTTATCATGGATAGCAATAGGCGGACAATAAAATCGTAAAAAAGGGCAGGGAGTTTACTCCCCGCCCTTTTTGTATGTACAGATAGCGGATGGGGATAAGCGTTGGGGCGTAACCGTACATATGCCGTTACGATGAAGAAGAGCAAACATACAATAGGATAGATTGCCAAGGAGCAAGTGACCGTTACAAGGGAGGAGGAGTGCAAGTATGCGCAAAATGCAGCGGTTAAGGCCCCGAAGAAGGCCGGTTTCTCGGCGTCCTTCCAGGGAATCGTTGCAGCCACCCGCTATTCCTACCACCTACCGTCCTATGGAGCCACAGATCCCACGGGAGAATCACCCCCATCCTTGTGTGTCTGTCATTATTCCCGCTATGAATGAAGCCGGTAAGATTTCCGCGGTCATAGCAGAAGCGCGGGCGGTTCATCCCGAAACCGAGGTAATCGTTGTTGCGAACGGGTGTAAGGATCAGACCGCAGCTGTCGCAGAACGGATGGGAGCCAAGGTGTTGTCTTTTGCGGAGCCGCTGGGACACGATGTGGGACGAAGTGTGGGCGCAGAAGCAGCTAAAGGACGAATTCTTCTTTTTACAGACAGCGATATGGTTATTCCCTCCGGTGAGTTAAGGCCTTTCGTGCAGGCGGTTCAATCCGGCGTTGATGTGGCCTTGAACGATTATACCGGTCCTATCGATCGGCAGCCGGTTCACCGGGTTATTCTTGCGAAATATACATTAAATACGATGCTGGGAAGATCTGATTTGCGGGGCGCGTCCATGACAGCTGTACCGCATGCCTTAAGCCGTCGGGCGCTGGAGATAATCGGTGCAAGTGAGCTGTCCATTCCGCCGAAAGCGCAAGCGGCTGCGGTGAACCGGGGGCTGCGTGTAGAAGCGGTCTATCGCGTGGAGGTTGGACGCTTGAATCCCGGTCGAATCCCGGGCGGAGATCCGCTGGAAATGCTGGTGCTTGGCGATCATTTGGAAGCACTGGAAGCCGTGATTGCAGAGCGTGGTATCCGGGGCGGATATCACGATGGAGGACGAAGACGGAGCGTGGTGAGGTGAGCACGTGCAAAGACGGATTCATAAAAAAATAAGTCGATCAGGATCTAAAGGCCGAAGACGTTTAAGGAAAGGTTCCTCACGGGTGGTGGCATACCGTTTAACACGGAGCAGCCGTTGGGAACGGCTCGCACTGAGTGCAGGAGGTATGTCCGGGAGAAGACGAGGAGCCGCCTCCAGAAGGGATGCATCCATGGCCTTGGGTCAATGGCTGGCTTCCAGCGGAATCCCCCAGCACCAGCTCTATCACGTCCTGCCGGGGGTAGCGGAAGCGTTCCGACGAGGATACGCCAGAGGGTCCAGGCAGTCGATTCCGGCACCGCTGCTGCCGCCTCTGAACGGGCGTGCTTCCGTTATCGTGTCCGCCTGCAACGAAGCGGGTTCCATTCCGATGGTGCTGCGAGAGCTAAAGCGGCTTCCATTGCATGAAATCATCGTTGTCGAGAATGGGAGCCATGATCATACGTACGCGGCAGCGCGTGCATTTGAAGGGGTTACGGTGATCCACATTCCCGAGCGGCTGGGGCATGATGTGGCCCGTTCCTTGGGAGCGAAGATGAGCACCGGGGACATCGTTCTGTTCATGGACGGGGATATGCCGGTGCCTGCGGAGAAGCTGAGTTCCTATCTGGTTGCAGCAGATCGCGGAGTGGATGTGGCATTGAATGATATCATGCCATTGCTGCCGGAATTTGGCCGCCAAGATGAAGTTACCCGCTGCAAAACATTTCTCAACCGCATGCTGGGACGTGACGATCTGGAGGCCAATTCGCTAACAGCTGTTCCCCATGCGATGACAAGGCAGGCGCTGGAGAGTATCGGTTATGCAAATCTTTCAGTCCCTCCCAGAGCCCAGACGTTGGCCATAAGACAGGGGCTTCGGATTGAAGCGGTGCAGACCGTGGATGTTTTGAGCGTAAACCGGCGAAGGAAGACGAATCGCGGCAAGGACAATCCAGTGGCAAAGCTGATCATTGGCGATCATATCGAAGCCCTGGGATATACGATGAAAAACCTTGGCGGGCGCCTTCAATGGGGACAGGTGTCACGGACGGAATTAGCCTTACGGAGGAACAGCCTATGAGCGGACTAACGAGTATTATTATTCCCACGTATAACGGACTGCATCTGCTCCGTACCTGTGTGGAGCATATCCGGGCATATACCGATGTCCCCTACGAGATTATTGTGGTGGACAATGGCTCGCGGGATGGAACCGGTGAATATTGTGTACGGGAAGGGCTTTTGCTTGTCTCACTGCCGGAAAACACCGGCTTCCCCATCGCGTGTAACCATGGACTTCGATTGGCCTTGGGAGATCAATTATTGCTGCTGAACAATGATGTTTTTGTTTCACCGCGGTGGCTGACGTTATTGCAAGAAGCGTTATACAGCCAGGAGGAGATCGGGGTCGTGGGGCCTGTAACGAATTACGCAAGCGGTATCCAGCAGGTAAAGGTAGGTTATACGGACAGAGCAGGCTACATCCAGGAGGCAGAACGCTGGAATGTACCGAATGCGGCGCTGTGGCACGAAGTGAATCGTATCGTGGGGTTATGCTATTTGTTTAAGCGCACGGTCATGGATCGGGTGGGATACCTGGATGAGATGTTCTCGCCCGGACACTATGAGGATGATGATTACTGCTATCGCGCTCGCCTTGCAGGGTTCAAGCTGGTGGTGGCAGGGAATGTGCTGGTGCACCATGAAGGGAGTGCAAGCTTCCGAACCCGGTTCCCGAGCGGATTCCAGGAGTTGATTGAACGGAACCGGAGACGGTTTGTAGAGAAGTGGAATGTAGACCCATTACAATTCATCGAGGAGAGAGGTGACGCATCATGAAGGGCGTATTGCTGGCAGGGGGGAACGGCACCCGACTACTTCCGCTGACGAAATATATGAATAAGCACCTGCTTCCGGTAGGAAAGCATCCGATGATTGCATATGGAATCCACAAGCTGCATCAGGCGGGCATCGATGACATTTTATTGATTACCGGCTCCAAATCGGTTGGCCTGTACGCCGAATATTTGGAGAACGGACGGAGCTTTGGTGTCAATTTGACCTATAAGGTGCAGGAGCAGGCAGGCGGAATTGCGGAGGCGTTGGAGCTGGCGAAAGGATTTATACCTCACGGTGAAAAATTCGTTGTTCTGCTGGGGGATAACCTGTTTCAGGATGATTTAAAGCCGTTCATTCAGCATTATGTACAGCAGCCTTCCGGTACGGCTATGGTACTGCTTAGTCCTACGGATAGCCCCCATCGGTATGGCGTACCTGTATTTGCGGAGGATGGCAGCGGGAAATTGCTTTTCATTGAGGAAAAACCCGTAAATCCCCGGAGCCGTCATGCGGTGACGGGAATATATATGTATGACCATAGCGTATTTGACATCATCAGCCGAATCAGTCCGTCAGAACGAGGGGAATTGGAGATTACCGATGTCAACAATCTGTATGCAGCCAACGGGACATTAATGTATGACATCCTGCAGCAGTGGTGGTGCGATGCCGGCACTTTTGAATCGTTGCAGGAGGCGGCTGTGCATATGAAGGATGAATTGCCATGAAAAAACGGCGTGCAGTTCGGGCTGCAGGCCATACCGGAGAGCAGCGAGATGGGGGAGTATCGGGCGAGCATTACCGAGCCGGTTATGAGGCCGGTTATGCTCTCGGGCTAAGGCTTGGGCAGAAGGACAGGGGCAGCGTGTTCGAAGGAACGAGCATTATTATCCCTGCGGATTCTCAGCATGATGCAGCGGTTCAAGTCATACAGCATATTGAGACAATGACTCCCCATTTCTATGAGGTGCTTGTTGCCGATGCTGGCGCCACAGCGAATACGAGGCGGTATATTCATGATCGAAGAGGAGTCGTGCGTCACATCCAGGGGAATAGCGGAGATCATCTAGCCGGCGTTGTGAATAAGGCGATTTCTGCTTCACTTGGCGAGTATATCGTCATATTGGCCAACGATCCTCCACATATGGATAACTGGCTTGGGGTCCTGATGTGCGAGTTTGAGCGTGAACCTGGTGTAAAAATGGTCTACGCCAGTTCTGCAGCAACGGATTTAGGAGCTGCATTAGTGGATGAGGAGAAGTCAGCTCTGCCGAGTTCCTCGTCCAGTCCATTGAGCTGTTTGCTGTTCAGACGTTCGCTCCCGGCAGAGATCGGAATGTGGACGGAAGAGATCCTTTCCGCGGAAGATCATATGCACAGATGGCTTGAACGGATACCCGCGGAACAAAGATTACAGATAGAGGCATCATCGCTATTTGCAAGCGGGAAGATATGATTTGATTGTTGCACGGAGAATCCGTTTTCCGCATATGCTGAACTGATAGAAGAGTGAAGGGGAGTACCGACGTGGAGAGCAAAATCGATGATATGATAGCGCATCTTTCGCATTCTCAACAGCAGCTGGCCCGGATTTTGGAAGCTCAGCGCCATGCTGCTGTTCGCATGGCTCAAATTATACATTCTCTTCCTGAATATGAATTTCAGCTTGCAGAAGGACCGAAATCATCAGGAGGACAGACGACCCAGATCAATCGCAGCATCGTGTCTTATTTGAATGCCATGGCGGATCTGCAGCAAACCGCAGCAGATAGCCTGGAGATCGTGTTAAAGGAAATGAGAGACCAAGAGGAAGAATAACCCGGTAATCTTACCGGATGACAGAGGCGGGAATGCAGGTGAGCAAAGAAGAGTCTTTGATGCGAATGCTGGAAGCAGCCGTAGCCATTCAGCGCGAGACCTCTCTGATCCTGGAAGGGAAGGCTGTCGAAGCTGAAAAAGTTCGCGAGTGGGTGCTTTCGCAGGATCCCTCTACCGGCGGATTGAAGGATTCGCTGGTGATGCATGAGCAAATCGTGGAGCAGATTGAAGGACTGACCCGAATCGGATCAGGGCTCTGCCGGAATCTGCGTGTGGCTTTAGGTACCGATGATCAGGCGTCAAGCGGAGGTTTTGATGAATTTGATTTTGGAGATTCGGATTGATGATTACACGCACCCACCGGGAACATGAAGCAAGGGTAGCCATGATATCATCTATCGCCAGAAGCCAGGAGGCATTGGCCGGCATTTTGGAGAATATCGCCGAAGTCTCGGCCCATTCCGACTTGACAGCGAAAAGGCTTGCTGAGAATATCCGGCTATTAACCGGTTACCAGTCAGTTATGACGGAGATGCTGACAGGCATACCGCGGAACCGAACGAAACGGGGGTCTCCTTCTTCCCCATGGCTTGCAGCCGGAAGGATTGCAAGTCACGGTACAGCAAACCAGGAACAAACCACGCACTTGGGAGGTTAATGACAGGATGAAAGTAAAAATAAAGGGCTTGCGAAAGAGCGGACGTGCACGCCGTGCCGGCAGCAAGAGATTGTCCTTGGCAGTAAGACGCTTAAAGATTGTTAAAGGTGCAAGACGGCGTCGTGGCGGAAACTTGAGTTTGCGTAAACGCCGAGGGATTCGAGGCCGCTATCGTTTACGAAGAGGAGGGCGCGTTTTCTATCCCGCCTCATCCCAGGCGTATAACCAAGGTTATAGTCAGGCATATGACGAAGGATTTAAATCGGGATTTGCGAAGGGTTATGAAGACGGGCAAATCCCTCCTGCACCTGTATGAAGGCGGACAGGGCGGCTCTCACGGAAGGTTTCGAATCCGTGAAGGACCGCTCTTTTTTTATTTTCACTTGCCGTTTCCAAGGGGGCGATACGTAAGGGCATACGCCAAATTCCCGGTTCAAGGGACAATCGTCCATGATGCATTCGTCCTCTTGGCATATAGTTATATGAACCTTTGTAAATCCCATAAGAGACAGGGTGAAGATGGTGAGCTTATCGTTTCTTACAGGTCAGAAGGAGGGCTACCAGGCAGGTTACAGTGAAGGTTACCGTTTGGGGGGGTGCCGTGCGCTGATGGAACGTATTCCAGTCGAGCCCTCGCCATATTTCAATCTGAAAATTCTGTATGTCCCTCAAGGATTTGAGTCCATTGATGAAGGGGTAGTCAAGGGACTTGGCCGAATCGTTCGGGAATGTATCGTGGTGACGCCGGAACAAGTGGTGGAGGTAGCGCTGCAGCAAAAGCCGGATATCATTCTGGTGATGAACGGCTTGCACGTATTTCCGGAGGAGTTTCGCCATTCCATGAATCAGCTCCGGAACCTCGGCTTCCGGACGGCCATTTGGTTTGTCGATGACCCTTATTTTACGGAGGAGACACCGGGATTGGCACAGCATTTTGATGTTGTGTTCACGCATGAGCTGAGCTGTGTTTCATTGTATCAAAGCGTTGGGGTGAAGGAAGTGCATTATCTTCCGCTTGGCGTTCATCCGGAACTATTCACCCCTACGATGGCAGGGCCGGCATATCGTTCTGACATTTGTTTCATCGGTAACGCGTTCCGCAACCGTGCTGCACTGTTTGATGAATTAGCACCGTTCTTGAAAGGGAAGCAGGTTCGTATTATCGGAGGCTACTGGGAACGACTTGCCCGTTATAAAGAACTCTCTCCGTTTGTGTACAGCGGCTTCATTCCGCCTGCTGAAACCGTGAAATTCTACAACGGCGCCAAAATTGTGATCAACCTGCACCGGCCCACACAAAGCGGTGACGATAACCGCAACAGCCTGAATTATCCGGGACGTTCGATCAACCCGCGCACCTTTGAGATCAATGCTTGCGGTACGCTGCAGATCACGGATATCCGTGAGGATCTGAGCCAGTATTATACGCCAGGAATCGACATCGAAACCTTTGGCTCCGTTCCGGAATTGAAACATAAGATTTCCTATTATCTCTCTCAAGAGGATCAGCGCAGAAGTATAGCGCAGCGGGCGCTTCAGACAACGATGACAAGACATACGTATGTTCACCGACTGCCGGAACTTCTGACTTTGATCGAAGCCAATCGATAAGACGGACTTTGTTTTTCGTTCAAGCAAATATCAGGGAGGAGCGAAGCGGATGGCTAGAAGTTTAGTTACAGGACCACGTCGGTCCGCCGTATCCGATGCATACGGGCAAGGCAGGAATGCCGGTCTTCAAGCGGGATACGATGAAGGGTACTTCCGGGGGAAATCACAAGGCATCGTCAACCGGATTGTATACACCCCGCCTGTGCGGGATATCCATGTCTTGTTTGTCAGCTCGGGAAAAGGATTTCCCTATTCGCCGATTGACGAGGCGATTATTGGCACGCTGCATGGCATGGTACGTCAGCTTTCGCTGACGGATGCGAAGCAGGATGTAGCAGCGGAAGCAAGCCGCACCAGGCCGGATCTGGTGCTGGTGCTGGACGGCATGTATCTTCCTGTGGAACAGATGGATGCCGTTCGGGCCATGGGGATTCGGACAGCCGTATGGATGACCGACGATCCGTATTATACCGATATGACCATAGGCTGGGTTCATCACTATGATTATGTGTTTACGCTGGAGTTTAACTGTGTGGCTCATTATCAGAACTTGGGCTGCGCTCAGGTTCATTATTTGCCATTCGCTGCATTTCCCGGCCATTATCGTCCGATCGTCAAACCTGGAGCGGCAACCCGCGATATCAGTTTTGTCGGTACAGCCTACCCGAAGCGGATTCAGTTCTTTGAGCCCATTATGGATCAACTGATGGCGCACCGTACATTTATTAACGGAAATTGGTGGGAACGGTTCCCTGGGTATGGGCGATATAACAACCGAATCGAGGTCAACAAGTGGATGGGCCCCGCGGAAACGGCAGACGTATACAACAGTGCCAAGATTATCATCAATCTGCACCGTGCGGTAGATGACGACGACATTAATCAAAATAGAGGTCATATTCCTGCGGCTTCCCCAAACCCTCGTACGTTTGAGATCAGTGCCTGCGGTACGCTTCAACTCTGTGATGAGCGCGCGGATCTGGCACGCTTTTACACGCCGGGTGTGGAGATTGAGACATACCGATCGCCTGGTGAACTGCTGGAGAAGATTGAGTATTACCTTACGAATGACCAACTGCGTAAAGATATCGCCCATCGTGCGCTGGAGAGAACGTTTCAGGAGCATACCTATGCACATCGGCTGAACACGATGTTCTCGGTCATCTTCCCTTGATCGATATTCAGAAATAGATGAATGTTGGGGGAACAAGCGTCGTTGCGGTATCTTTGTCTCCCTAATATATTGTACCAACTGGGTGAAAAGGAGGTGGATCGCATCCGGTACTGCGAGAATCACGGTTACTGAAGATGCGGACGATACCGATGGCCCTTAAACCGAAAATGTTGATTTTTTCACACGTATCCAATCCTTCAAGCATTACGGGAGCGGAAAAGCTGCTTCTGTTCTTCTGCGGGCAGTTAGCTCCATACTTCGATTGTGTTCTGGTTGCACCGAATGAAGGCCGGTTGACCATGCTGGCCAGACAATCCGGGATTATGGTCAAAATCTACAAAATCCCATTGCTCCACAGTATCTATACACCTGGTGCCCATCTTATAAACGAAGCGGAAAAGTTAATGACAACACCTGTATTCCGTGCCTTGACAAAATGGATAGCAAATGAAGGACCTCAGGTGATCCTTACCAATACCTGCGTGCATTTTATGCCGGCGGCTGCCGGAAAACGACTCGGGATTCCCGTGCTGTGGCAGCTGACAGAAAAAATTACGGATAACGGGTATGCCCATTTCTCCACTTCGTTAATCCATCAGTACAGCAGTTGGGTCATCAGTATTTCCGAATCGGTAGCCGAGAGCTTCCCGCCGGAAGTGAGGCAGTCGAAGATGACGGTTCTTCCTCCATCCTGGAGCGAGTCTGACATTCAGCCGGAAGCATGGCCGGGATGGAGGGCCTCCTACCGGGAGAAGCTTGGGATCACATCGAACAGACCCGTAATTGGAATGATCTCGTCGTTTCTGATCGAGAGCAAAGGGGTCCATCATTTTATCGACATGGCGCTTTCGCTCAAGGATGCCTATCCGGACGCGGTCTTCCTCATTGTTGGCAGCGTGCTGGACCTGGACTATGAGAGGCTGTGCCGCGATCGAATTGCTTGGTCCGGAGCTCAGCACCGATTCATATTCGCCGGTACCCAGGATGATATCACACAGGTGTACTGTGCACTCGATGTTGTTGTTGTACCGAGTGTAGTACCGGAGGGATTCGGGTTGACGGCACTGGAGGGCCTGATGTACGGAAAACCGGTTGTTGCCTATGCCTCAGGAGGACTCCAGGAAGTGTTGACAGCTGCCGGCTGTCCGCATCTGCTAGCCGACCCAGGAAGTACGGCCTCTCTGGTGGAGAAAGTAAGGTCCATACTGGATCAGCCGGATCAGGGAGTTTCCTTGGGAATGCAGAACCGGATGCAAGCACAGGCTGTTTATGGTCCTGCGATGTACCAGGTACGAGTGAACGAAATGGTTTCCCGGTGGATGAATGAGCATCCTGAGTGGTTCCAGGCGACGGCAAGAACGGCGAAGCACCGGGCTGCTCCGACGAGACGGCATAAACAACGTAAGCGGATCCGGAAGAAACGCGGAAAAGCCGGACTGCGCCGAATAATCCCTCGCACGAGAACCAGAAGAACAGAAGGAAAACCGACCAGGCGACGGGCATCAAAGCCTAGACAACGCAGAACGTCCGCAAGGCGACGGAAGGCATAAGACGAGAGGAAAGGCAGAGCGGTCCTCAGGCTGAGACATTAAAAAGCAAGTATGCATCCACTCTGCCTCCTCACGAATACGGGAAGAATGGTCGTGCTGCGGAAAGATCGCCTTCGGATCTGTGATTAACTTGGCAAGGGAGAATCCGATATGAAAGTCATGACAATCTTGGGTACGAGGCCCGAAATTATCCGATTAAGCTTGATCATTCCTCTATTAGACCAGTATGCAACGAGGCATGTGCTCGTGCATACAGGGCAAAATTTCACGAATACCTTAAGCGGGGTGTTCTTCTCGGAGATGGGGCTCCGCAGTCCGGATTACGTCCTTCAGGACCGTCAGGCAACGCTCGGAGGCCAGCTGTCGGTCATGTTCAGCCGTATGGAAGAAATCTTGGAGCAGGAGAAGCCCGATACCGTTCTGCTGCTAGGCGATACAAACAGCGCGCTTTGCGCTGTGCTGGCTGAGCGTCTGGGATATCCCGTGGTGCATATGGAAGCGGGGAACCGCTGCTTTGATCTTGATGTGCCTGAAGAGAAGAACCGCAAAGTCATTGATGCGGTATCCTCCATCAATATGCCTTATACGAGCTACAGCAAGAATCATCTGCTTCGCGAGGGTGTGCCGAGTCAGCGTATCGTTCTGACAGGGAACCCGATCTATGAAGTCATGAAGCATTATGAAACTCAGGTCAATCAAAGCCGGATCATGGAGCAGCTGTCCTTGTCGCCTCAGCAATATTTTCTGGTCACGATACACCGCTCCGAGAATGTGGATCGACCTGAGAATTTAAAGGAAATTTTAAATGGGTTAAACGCGGTTGCGGAAACGTTCGGACACCGGCTCATATGCAGCCTTCATCCCCGGACGGCTTCGCGCCTTGAAGGGGCGAAGGAGGTTAGTCTCCATCCGCTCATTGAATTCCACGAGCCGTTTGGCTTTTTTGATTTTGTGAGGCTCGAGAAGGATGCGCTGTGTGCCATCACCGACAGCGGCACGGTACAAGAGGAATGCTGCATCATGCACGTACCCACAGTAACGGTTCGGCGGACGACGGAGCGACCGGAGACTGTGGATTGCGGAAGTAACATCGTATCCGGCTTGAGCGCCGACCGGATCCATGGAGCGGTCAAATTGATGACTCAATTGAGTCGCGACTGGAAGTGCCCGGACGGATACTTGGCGGACAATGTGTCGCGTACCGTCGTAAAATATGTGCTTGGAGGGAAAGTGAATGTTCACTAATCAACGGATTTTGGTGACTGGCGGCACAGGCTCTTGGGGACATGAACTGATCAGCCAGCTTCTGCCGCTAAATCCTAAGCAGGTCATCGTCTTTTCCAGAAGCGAGGCCACGCAAGTGGCCATGGACCGTGAGTTTGAAGATCCGAGACTCACTTTCCGAATTGGGGACATCCGCGATAAGGAAGCTCTTACGACAGCCTGCCAGGATGTTGATTACGTATTTCATCTTGCGGCGCTGAAACATGTACCTGTATGTGAAGAACATCCCTATGAAGCTCTGAAAACCAATGTAGTAGGCACGCAGCATGTCATTGAAGCAGCCATTGAAAACCAAGTGAAAAAAGTGATATATATTTCAACGGATAAAGCTGCAAATCCATCCAACTTTTACGGCATGACCAAGGCGATTGGCGAAAAGCTGATTGTGTATGCTAATCTGTTGAGTAATCATACCAAATTCGTTTGCGTGCGGGGCGGCAATGTTCTCGGAACGAACGGGAGCGTCGTTCATGTATTCAAGAATCAGATTCGGCAAAAGGGACAGATCAGCATCACCGATCACAACATGACCCGTTTCTTCCTGACCTTGAAGGACGCGATCTCTTTGCTGTTCAAGGCGTCGATTGAAAGCATAGGCGGCGAAATCTTCGTTATGACGATGCCGACCTGCCGCATCGTGGATTTGGCGGAAGTGCTTATAGAGGCTTCCGGGCGAAACGACGTCACAGTGGTTGAAACCGGAATTCGACCGGGAGAGAAGATCCATGAAATACTCATGAGTGATTTTGAAAGCCAGACAACCGTTGTTTACGATGACGAGTATTTGGTCATATTACCGACTTTAGATATTCCTGATCTGAAGGAACGGTATCAGCACCTGCCCAAAGTGTCTTTCAACAGCTTCAGCTCGGAGCATCAATTGATGACGAAGGTCGAAATACGGGATATTCTGCGCCGCGGAGGATTCTTGCCATGAAGATGCTCATTCTCGGGGGAAATGGCATGGCGGGACATATGCTTGTACAGTACTTTCAGTTATCCGGCAAGCATCATGTCTTTTATACGACCCGGGACAGAAGCGATTCACAAGGCCTGGTGCTCGATGTAACCGATATGAGTGCTGTAGAGCATATCGTGAAGGCGGTTGGGCCCGATATCATCATCAACGCCGTAGGCGTCTTGAATCAACGAGCTGAGCAAGACAAGATAAACGCGTATCATATCAATGGATTTTTACCTCATCGGTTGCGGTATTTAGCGAATAGCATTTCGGCCAGACTTATTCATATCAGCACGGATTGCGTGTTTCTGGGGACCAAGGGAGGCTATCGGGAAGATGATCTTCCCGATGGTGTGACTTCCTATGCGTTAACCAAAGCGCTGGGCGAGGTCCAAGACCCGGATCACTTGACGATTCGAACCTCGATCATCGGACCTGAAATTCGGCAGAGCGGAATCGGCCTGTTTAACTGGTTTATGAAGCAGCGAGGCGAGGTCTCCGGCTACCGGGCTGTGCTATGGAACGGTGTTACAACGCTGGAGCTTGCCAAAGCGATCGAATTCTTCATGAACAAGGACGTGGGAGGTCTCATCCATCTCGGACACCCGAATCCGGTAAGCAAATATGAGTTGCTGCTGTTGTTCAAGGACATATGGGGGAAACACGATGTGGTTGTGGTTCCGACGGATGAGTTTGTTCAGGATCGGACGCTGCGCAGCACGCGACTCGATGCAACCTATCCATTCCCGGATTATGCTCAAATGTTAAAGGAGATGTATGAATGGCAGCAGAAACCTTAACAAACAAAAAACTGCTGATCACAGGAGCCACAGGTTTTACCGGCTTACATGCTTGTGCTTATTTCGTCCGGCAGGGCTGTACGGTCGTTGCTGCCGGTCGAAATAAGAAAACGCTGGATTCGATACAAGGCGTCATTTCCGCCGAGTGTCACCTGGAGGACCGTGAACAGGTGAATGACCTTATTCAAACTAACCGTCCCGATTATATTTTACATTTAGCCGGAAAAAATTCAGCTTCGGAGTCGTGGAAGCATCCTGCTTCATATATGGAGAGTAATGTTATGGGCACCATTTATCTGCTTGAGGCTGTTCGGCAGCATTGTCCGGACAGTCGCATGGTGATGGTTGGATCCAGACTAAGCGTAGATCCCGCAAAAGGCGCGGCCGCGGTTCCTCATCCATACAGCCTTAGCAAAACCTTTGCCAGTTGGTCCGCAGCGGCCTGGCACAGCATGTTTAACCAGCATATCGTCCTTGCTGAGCCGTCCAATCTGATTGGCCCTGGAGAATCGACAGGATTCTGCACGCTGCTTGCCCGGTATATTGCAGGCTGTGAAGCGGGTAGGGGCCTGCCGCTATTCCGTATCAGTTCCCGATTCGAATCCAGGGACTTTCTGGACGTTCGGGATGCGGTAGCTGCATACGGCGTACTTCTGAAGAGCGGTTCTTCCGGCATGACGTATCCCATCGATTCAGGGAAAGAGCATACGCTTGGAGAGCTGGCTGAGCGCTTACTGAAGGAGACCGGGACGGCGGTGCCCATCGATTGGGGACCTGAATCCGCCTCGCTTTCATTGGATTCGTTAAATAAGGGGACCGGGGGGCAGCAAGGGGCCGGGCTCCTCAAAGCGCTGGGATGGAGCCCGCAATACGTCCTGGAGCAATCGCTTGCCGATATTATGGATGACGCCAGAATACAGGTGCAGTCCTCCACTTCATAAGTAAATTGAAATAAAACGCCGATGGATGTTCGTGATCTAATCGGTGTTTTTTTTGTCCATAAAATTAGGCTTGATCATCAGTAATCTTCCATGTTAAAACCTTTCAGAATACCACTTCTGCCGCAAGGTCATCCTATACGATGTTAATACACTCATTATAGAGATGGAGGATGAATCATGATTAAATCCAAGGCCCTCAACCTGACCGTCTCCACGGCATTGCTGCTGAGTATGGCTGCAGTAGCAGGATGCGGTAACGCCAACGACGGCAACACGACACGCACGAACAATGTGGACAATGGCCGTATCGGTGTGAATTCCGTACGGAACAACCAGAACGTCCGCAGCACGCAGCAGCATGACCTGACCAACCTGAAATACAGCAAAACGCTGTCGAGAAAAGTTTCGGATATCAGTGGTTTAGGTACAGCCCATGTATTCGTGACAAACCGCAATGCGTATGTATCGCTGTCCCGGGATGGCATGAACACGAACAACATCAACGGTCGTGTGACGGGTATGAGCACTGGAGCTAATCGTGCCACTGACCGTACGCTGACGGGCACGAACACCACGAATGTCAGAAACCGTACCTTCGGTACCTCAGGTACAGGCAGCGTTGGACTCCTGCAAGGAATGGCAAACGACACAAGACGTGCTGTGGACAATACGACAGGTCTTGGAACAGGTTTAGGCCGTAATGCCGATAACCGCGGCTTCGGTGTAAACGGAACGACAACCAATGGCGGATTTGGCGGCAGCAATTATAATACGTTAAACGGAACACGCACGAATGGACTGATGGGTACTAACGGAACGAACGGTACGACAAATGACACTCATATGGGAACAGGCATCAATGGCGTTCCTTATGGCACTTACAACAACAATAATATGGGTATCATGAGCAACAATCGTGAAGAGGTTCCTCAACATGTACGTCAGGAGATTACGAGCAAAATTCGCAAGACCGCTCCGCATATCAGTCAAGTATATGTTTCCACAGATGAGGATTTTTATCAGCATGCCAATCGTTTTGGAACTGACGGTAATGCAGCGAACACGGTTGGAACGCTTACGCGCGATTTCGGCACCTGGATTAACCGTGTGTTCCCACTGAACCTTGGCGGTCGTGACGGCATGAACGATACCCGCGGCAACCTGATGAAGAATGATACGGATGACGGTTGGTTTGGCGGTAATCGGAACAGCCGGTAAAACCTCTATACCAAAAGGAGCTGCTCTTTAGGAATGAAATCATCCCTAAAAAGGCAGCTCCTTTGCTATGTCTGCTATAAGTAATAATCAATCAGGATTAATGTTTGCGTTGTCCTTGAATCCAGACGCCTTGAAGCTCCAGATCACTTGAAAGCATCAGCACATCGGCAAGCTTGCCGGCTTCAAGAGAGCCTGTAAGATCTGCGATGCCGATCTTTGCGGCGGGATTAAGACTTCCAACGCGGGAAGCCTGCTCAATGCTTAACCCAACCTCTCGGACCAACAGCTGAAAGCCTTTGATCATCGTCAGCGTACTGCCAGCCAGGCTGTCTCGGTTGCTCTTGAGCGTGGCGATGCCGTTCTCGACAACAACCGGCAGGTCACCAATCGTATATTCGCCGTCAGCCATACCGGTAGCGGACATCGCGTCGGTAATCAGAATCAGATTTCCTTCTTGCTTCATGCGGGACAGAATCCGAATGGCTGCGGGGTGGACATGGATACCGTCAGCGATAATCTCGCAGCTTAAGCGATCATCACTGAGCATCGCGCCCACCACGCCAGGCTTGCGGTGGTGCAATCCTGTCATCGCATTGAACGTATGCACGCCATGGCTAAGACCTGCTTCAACGGCGGCTTCGACTTCCTCATAGGTGGCATCTGTATGCCCCAAGGCGGCTACGATTCCGTGGGTGTTCAGCCAAGAGATAGCCTCTAGTGCTCCCTCGCGCTCGGGTGCGAGCGTCACCTGGCGGACCAGGCCAGGGTAAGTGGATACCCACTCTTCCAGCCAATCGATATTAGCGTGGACGATATGCTCCGGATTTTGTGCGCCGGGCCATTTCGGGCTGATAAAAGGGCCTTCCAGATGTACGCCCACCAGTCTTGTGTAAGGCATGCCTTGGCTCTGGTAGTCGTTAACTTCTTGCAGCACATGGTCGATGGCTGCCTTAGGGGCCGTCATCGTGGTAGCAAGCATGGCCGTTGTTCCCTGGGAGCTGTGGAACGACGTGATTTTATCCAGGACATCCTTGGAGGCATCCATGAAATCTTCACCGTTACCCCCATGTACGTGGATATCAATAAAACCGGGAATAATGTACCCATCCGGTTGATGGATCACTTCCGCTGCGGCCAGCTTCAGATCGGCAGGGAGCCCGGAAGCATCACCGGCGTAGGAGATGCTCTCACCTTGAATCGCCAGCACGCCGTCTTCGCAGATGCCGTTTGGCGTCAGGACTTGACCATACAGCAATTGGACAGATTCTTTTCGTTCGCCGCTCATACCAGCAGTCTCCCTGCACCTTGATCCAAAAGGACAACCACGTTCGGATGACATTGAAGCAGCGATGCCGGACATTCTGTGGTAATCGGTCCTTTCAATGCACGGTGAACAATTTCCGCTTTATCCTCACCACGGACGAGGAGAAGAATTTGCCGGGCTTTCAAGATCGTGGCAACGCCCATCGTAATCGCATGGGTTGGCACATCATCCAGGGTAGGGAAGAATCTTGCATTGGCGTTGCGTGTTTTCTCTTGCAGCTCAACCACATGCGTACCCCCACTCAAGGCTTCGCCAGGTTCGTTAAAACCGATGTGTCCGTTATGTCCAAGGCCGAGAAGCTGGAGATCAACCGGGCCGAATTCTTCCAGCATTTTATCGTAATTCAGGCATTCTGATTCCGGATCGGCAGCATTTCCGTTCGGCACATGGGTCCGTTCGATCTGGATGTCCACATGATTGAAGAACTTCTCATTCATGAAAGTGCGGTAGCTCTCGGGATGGTTCTCGGGAAGGCCTACATATTCGTCCAGATTATATGTTGTGGTCTGGGCGAAGCTGACCAGGCCCTGACGATTCATTTCAATCAGTTTGGCATAGAGCCCGACCGGTGTGCTTCCTGTAGCCAGTCCCAGCTTAGCGCGCGGATTGGTGTGAATCAGGCTGGAGATCAGGTTAGCGCCTGTTTGCACAAATTGTTCTTCATCGCGGAATGTGTAAATATTCATTGGTTATTGTCCTCCTCGGCTTTTGCGATAGTTTTGAACATTAAGATATGATTGCTCCAGACGGGGAACATACGTAGAGAAGTCCCGACTGGCCATACCCATGAACAGGATGTCAATAATGTGAAGCTGAGCGATACGCGAAGCCATGTCTCCCCGGCGCATTCCTTCCTCTAATGAAGATGAATACAGTGTGATGTCTGCCAGAGCGGAGATGGCGCTGCTTCGGTACGACGTGATGCTGATCGTGAAGGCGCCGGCGTCTTTGGCACAAGTCAACGCATCGATGGTCTCCGGTGTTTCGCCGGAGTATGAAACAGCAACGGCAACATCGCTTGAAGTCAGGGTAGAGGCTGATGTGATTTGCATATGCGAATCTGCGAAAGCCGTGCAGTTTTTGCCGATCCGGATCAGCTTCTGGTAGAAGTCCTGTGCCACAATGGAAGAGGTAGCCACTCCGTACAGATCAATGCGCTTCGCGCGGCATAGGGCATCCACGGCTCGCTCCAGCTGACCCAGATCGAGCAGCTCTGTCGTATCCCGTATCGAAGTCAGATGATTGGATTCAATCGCCTCGACGATGCCGGCAAGCGCGTTGCCGGCAACGATATCCTGATAGCGCGTATTTCCCGTGCGTGAGGCCATTTCGGCATGAGCGATCTCGGCGGCGAGCTTGAGCTTAAAATCAGGATACCCTTTACACTGAAAGTTCTTACAAAAACGGGTTACGGTGGCAGCGCTGACCTCACACTGCTCTGCAAGATCTTTAATGCCCATATGCACAATCTCGGATGGAGCTGTCAAAATAAACTCTGCGAGCCGTCGTTCCTGACGGGGCAGACTTTCCTTTTCGACAGAAATAATATGCAAGATTGGTGTCATCACAAGCCTCCTTCAAGGTTCCCGGTGAGCTTATTGCCTGGGCATAACGAATGGGATTCCAATTCTGAAAATAATTTTTATAAATATGAAAAAATAAAGAAAATTATTTTTACACCATCATCATAGACCAACCCTCGAGAGGAAGCAAGGACAAAAATCGCCAATACGGGCCAATCGCCCAAATTGTTCGCCTCTTTCGCACCTTCCCCCCTCATCTTACATAAGATGAGTTGACTGTATCCCTTACCCTTGTTAGACCACACATACCCGGGCAAGGAGGGGTGACACCATTGAAGGGGACCGACCATAACAGCAAGTTCTTGTTAACCCACCGTGAACGCGAAGTGTTTGAATTGCTAGTGCAGGACAAAACGACTCGCGATATCGCCGGGCAGTTGTTTATTAGCGAAAAGACGGTGCGTAACCACATCTCCAATGTCATGCAGAAATTAAACGTCAAGGGCCGTTCGCAAGCTGTCGTTGAGTTGATAAAACTCGGTGAGTTGAAGATCTGACACCATGCCGGTTGCATGAACGAAAGCACAGCGAAAGCCTTCCTTCCCGTAGCAACGGGAGTGAGAAGGCTTTTTTGTGTTTTCATTGCGGAAATTCGGTTATATTCTGTGATTGGAAATGGGCAGGAACCGCCATGACAAATACAAGATATGTTAAAATGTTCGCAAATGTATTAATGTAGTAACGTCGTTTATACGTGATCATGGAGTGTAAATCTGCTAATCGTTTTTTAGCTATTTTGTACAAATAGCCTGCACATGTCGGAGGTGAAATAAACATGGGATGGATGATCGGGATGATGACTGGAGCCGTTCTAGTCCTTCTTGCAGTTGTATGGTTCAGACGCAAGAAAAGAAGCGGAAGGGAGCGTAATGTTATCCATCTGAACACAACAACGCGAACCCACAGCGGTCAGCACGGACAAGCATGCAGTAAATGCCGGCGCAAGCGACAATTAATCTTTTATGCTGATGACGCCGGCGCCGTAAGAGGGCTGTGCACCGATTGCAAAAGAGAGCTTGAGCGGCATCAGGAATTATATCCGGTATAGTATGCTTGGCTGTATATGAGAGGAAGTGCAAGGGGAAACTAACCTTTCGCATTTCCTCTTTTTTGAGTAATAAAGTACATATGCCTTGGACCTTTGCGGAAGGGCGAGGACTCCCTAACTTCAACAAGATTGTGTATAGTGAATTACAGTTCCAAATCGAAAGGGAGTGCAGAACTTGAACAGGTTTGGCAGGCTGAATACACTGCGGAATCAAATCTTCCTTGGATTTATGCTGGTGATGGTGATCGTATTGGCATTGGTCGGGGTGTTTGTATATGATCAGGTTTCGGCTTTGCTGCGTAACAGTGCGGAGAAGCATATTCAGCAGACGGCCGTTCAGGCCACGGGGAAGCTGGATGCGCTGCTCAAGCAGGTGGATACGCTGACGGCCCAAGTCTCGACGAACGCAACGGTTCAGCGCTTTCTGGCGCAGGAGACCGCAGGCAAGCCGATAACATTCGGTGAACGGCAGTCTCTTCAACAGGAGGTTCGTAAATATGAAGCCTATGCTACGGGCATCCGGTCGCTGGAATTATATACGAAGGATTATCGGCGGCTGTTTCCGCTGGATGAAGGAAGTCTGACCAGCCGGGTCAGGGGCGATTGGATTGCTGCAGCAGACCAGGGCATGGGGAAGCTGGTATGGTTCGGTCAGGATCCCCGGGATTCGGATGTGGTGGTAGCGGTACGGAGAATTCGGCTGATTGACCATTCCTTTGCCCACGGCGGGTACTTGCTCGTGAAGCTGGAGAAGGACTATTTTGCACTGGCGGACTCTGCAGGCGGCATGGGCAGCGATTCGCGTGAAACGATGGGATTGTTTGATCAGGCGGGGAATGAAATCTCGTCGGATTTTGCCACCGTGGTGGATGCGAAGGAGGTTTTGCACCGCGAAGGGGAGACGGTTACGGTCGGCCATGAGGACTACATTGCCGTACAGAAACAGTCTGAGGCCACGGGCTGGAACCTGGTCATCCTGACGCCTGTCGACTATACGACGGAGGGGATATCAGTGCTGCGGACCGCGATCATCGTATCCGGGGGCGTGGGTGCGCTGCTGTTTCTGTTCTTAAGCTTTATACTGACCACGATGATCATCCGGCCGATTTTGAATCTGATCAAAGCCATGCGCGGCGTGAGACTGGGAACGCTGAGGCCCATTGCCGTCACCTCGAAGACGATGGAGATCAACGAGCTTAACAATTCGTACAACCAGATGGTGGATTCGCTGAACGAATTAATCGAGGTTGTGTATCAGAAGGAGATCATTCAGAGCCGGACAGAACTTAAAGCGCTGCAGGCTCAGATCAATCCGCACTTTCTTTTTAACACATTGGAAGCGTTTTACTGGGCGCTGGATGATCAAGGGGAAGAAGAGCTGGCCCAAATCGTGGTCGCGATGTCCGGCTTATTCCGTTACGTCATTAACCGCAAAGACGAGGATGAGTGGGTATCGGTCCGGGACGAGCTGGATCATGCCGAGCGTTATTTGATGATTATGAAAATGCGGATGCTGGACCGGTTATCCTGGAAAATCGAGGCGGATGAAGCCAGCAAAAACGTGCCGATTCCGAAGCTGCTGATTCAGCCGATCGTGGAAAATGCGATTCTCCACGGAGTTGAGCAGCGATTGGGTCCGGGCACCGTTATTGTACGGGCGAAGGCCTCGGATCACCCGGGATTTACGGTCATTTCGGTTAGCGATGACGGCCCGGGAATGGACGAGGAGACGGTGGCCTCTCTGTATTCCTCCATGGAAAAGGGATACGCGGAATCTTCTAAAAAAAGCGGTGTTGGCATTGCCAATGTAGAGCAACGAATCCGGTTGTATTATGCTTCCGGGCAAGCCGGCCTGCGTATTCACAGCGTGGTGGGTCAGGGAACGACGATCTCATTTCAAATTCCGAATGATTTTCAGGCTAATGGTGGGGAGGGGGAACAGCATGAAAACGATACTGATCGTGGATGATGAGCCGAGAACGAGGGAAGGGGTAAGGAAGACGCTGGAGGCATGGTCGTCGGGTCGCTGCAGAATCGTGACGGCTTCAAGCGGCGTAGAGGCGCTGGAGTGGCTGCAGGATCAGGTGGCTCATCTGGTGGTGACGGACATCCGCATGCCGGAAATCGGGGGACTTGAGCTCATTGAGAGATTGCATGAACTAGAGCATCCGCCGGTCATTATCGTCATATCCGGTTATTCGGAATTTGATTATGCCCGTAAAGCGCTGCAATACGGCGTCGTGGATTATCTCCTAAAGCCGCTGGATAAGCGGAAGCTGGTAACTGCGGTCGAGTCGGCCCTGGAACGCCAGGAAAAAATTGATCGGATTGAGCGGATGGAGAAACTGGTGGATCCCAAGCTCCTCGAGGCGGCGCAGCTGGATAAGGGCTACAGCATTCAGGTGCAGGAAGCGCTGAAGTACGTGGATCAGCACCTTCAGGAATCGGTATCGCTTAAGGAAGTAGCAGAAGTGCTTCACCTGAATTCCAGTTATTTCAGCGTGTTATTCAAAGAGCAAACCGGACTCACCTTCAGCGAATATTTAACGCGTCGCAGGGTACAGCGGGCCAAGGAGCTGCTGGCGGGCACATCGCTGCCTGTCGCGGAAATTGCGGAGAAAGTGGGATACCAAACGGCGAAATATTTCGTGAAAGTGTTCCGTGACCTTGAGGAGGTAAGCCCGAGTCAATACCGCCACAGCGTATCCGATAGCGGAGAGGAAATCCAATAAAAGTGGAATTAGTCCCAATCATTATGACCTTATACATTCATCCCCTCACTGATAAAATTTGATTAAAGCGGTTTCAATACGCGAACAGCATACTAGAAAAGGGGTTGTAAACGTGTTCAACAAAAAATGGACGGTTCTGCTTCTAACATTGTGTCTCGCTCTGGTTGCGGCTGGTTGTGGATCGAGCAACAGCAGCACGGGGGATTCCGGAAGCAGTGGCAGCGAAGGCGATAAAGTTACGGTAAACTTCATGCACTTATGGCCAGCGGGCGTTTCCGCAGGGCAGAACAAAATCGTGAATCAGATCATCGAAGAATATCAAAAAGAGAATCCAAACGTGACGATCAAACAGGAAGTTCTGGATAATGAACAATACAAAAACAAATTGAAAGTGCTTTCCGCATCAAACGAGCTTCCGGACGTAGGGGTAACCTGGGCAGCCGGATTCCTGAAGCCTTATGTCGAAGGCAAACTGTTTGCACCGGTAGATGATTTGCTGGGCGGTCAGCTTAATGGCAAGTTCGTAGCCGGCACGACCGAGGCTTATGCCATTGACGGCAAAACGTATGCGCTTCCACTCGAGTTCAATATCGCTCCGGTATACTACAACAAAGCGATATTCGAGCAGCATAATCTGGCGATTCCGCAAACCTACGAAGAATTCAAAAATGTCGTGAAAACGCTGTCCGATAACGGGATTGCTCCGATCGCACTGGGCAACAAGGATCGCTGGACCGGATCCCTCTGGTACATGTACCTGGCAGACCGGATCGGCGGACAAGAAGCGCTTGCTGGTGCAATCAGCGGATCAGGTTCCTTCAAGGATGAATCACTTGTAAAGGCAGCCGCCGAAGTTCAATCGCTGGTAGATGGCAATGCGTTTGTCAAAGGGTTCAACGGCTTGTCCAACGAGGAAGCGAAATCCGAATTCCTGAACGGCAAAGCGGCCATGTACATGATGGGAACCTGGGAACTGCCAAACTTCACGACCAATGAAGAGATTCCGCAAGAATTCCGCGACAGCGTCGGATTCTTCAAATTCCCGACGGTTGAAGGCGGAAAAGGCGACATTAACAGCTGGGTTGGTGGACCGGGCGTTGGCTTGTTCATCGGCGAAAACTCCAAGGTAAAAGAGGAGTCCAAGAAGTTCGTTGAGTATTTCGTAACCAAATGGGGTGAGCAGTCCGTCACAGGCGCAGGCGTTATTCCGGCAACGAAAGTGGATACCTCGACGCTTGAGCTTCCACAGCTGTACATCGATCTGTTTGATGAAATGAATCAAGCAAGCAGCATTACCTTGTTCGCGGATGTACAAATGGAGGCCAATGCCGCCGAGACGCATCTGAACATGATTCAGGCACTCTTCGGCAAAGCCGTAACACCGGAGAAATTTTCCGAGGAGCATGATGCAGCGATTTCCAAAGGTAAGTAAGACTCTTTAGGACAACGAAGAAACAGGACCCTGATGTATCCGGGCAGCGATGCCGGATACATCTTTCCTCTAGACCATAGGAAGAAAGGAGTCGGACACTTTGGATAAAGTGATGTCCAACAAAAAAATCATCGCGCTGTATGTACTGCCTGCACTGCTTGTGATTATGGCCGTCGTCTATATTCCAATCGTACTCACCGCCTATTATGGACTGAACGAATGGAACGGAATCGGTGCGATGACCTTTATCGGACTCGATAACTACCAGGCTCTGCTTACGGACGGCAAGTTCTGGGACAGTGCGTGGCACTCCCTGCTGTTAGCCGTATTCTCGGCTGCAAGCCTGATTATCTACCTGGCTGTTGCGATGGTGCTGGCCTCCAAGATCAAGGGCGCCAACCTGTTCCGTAAAATCTATCTCATCCCCATGCTGCTGTCCTCCGTTGCGATCGCGCAGCTGTGGCTGCGCATTTACCACCCGACGAACGGGATTGTGAACAGCTTCCTGGAATCCATTGGGATCACGAACCCGCCGGCATGGCTCGCTGAGCCGTCGCTTGTCTTGTTCGCTTTGTTTATTCCTATTCTGTGGCAGTATGCCGGTTTCTATATCTTGATCTATTATGCAGCTTTGAAGAATATCCCGGCATCGCTGGTGGAAGCAGCCAAGATCGACGGGGCGACTTCCCTGCAAATTGCGTTCCGGATCAAGCTTCCACTCATTATGGAAGTGATTAAGGTGACGATCGTGCTGGCGGTGGTAGGTTCCTTGAAATATTTCGACCTCATCTTTGTTATGACGGACGGGGGGCCTAACGGCGCAAGTGAAGTGATGGCGTCCTACATGTATCACACGGCTTTCCGCGCTTATGATTTCGGTTACGGCAGCGCGATCGGGTTCTTCCTGCTGGTGATCTGTCTGATCGTAACGTGGGTCATACGGAAATTAACGGCATCGAAAGAATCGATCCAATATTCATAAGGAGGAATGCTTCATGATATCCGGAGCCACAGGACAGCTCCAAGACGGGCGCGCCCGGTCCGGAAACGGAGTGGGAGGCAAGCTGGGTTACGCGCTGCTGTATATCGTGCTGATCGGCGTTGCCGTATTCCAGCTGTTCCCGCTCTTATGGCTGCTGCTGTTCTCATTAAAAAACAATCAGGAAGTCTTCGATCTTCCTCCGCTGTCCCTTCCGATGAATCCGCGCTGGGAGAATTACGAGAAGGTATGGAGTGCCGGCAACATCAGCGTTTATTTTCTGAACAGCATTTGGATCACCGTTGTCGCCACTGCGCTCACGGTCATTCTGGGAAGTCTCGTTACCTTCGCGATTACGAGAATGAAGTGGAAGGGCAGCTCCTTCGTCCTCGGATTATTTATGGTTGCCATGATGATTCCGGTTCACTCCACCTTGATTCCGCTGTTCAGCATTTTCAACAAGGTTGGCCTGACCGATCATCCCGTTTCTTTGATATTGTCGTACGTGGCTTTCAATATGCCGATTACCATTATGATTCTGCTCGGGTTCTATTACACGCTGCCGAAGGAAGTGGAAGAGGCGGCGGTTATGGACGGCTGCTCGGTTCACCGGGTTTTCTTCCGGATCGTGCTTCCGATGACGGGATCGGTGCTGGCGACGACTGCCATCATTAACATGATCTACAACTGGAACGAATTTATTTTCGTGAATACGTTCATCAGCTCGGACATGTTCAAGACGCTCACCGTCGGCGTGCAGAACTTTATCGGACAATACACAACCGATTGGGGTGCGATTGGCGCAACCTTGATGATCAGTATTTTGCCAATTCTGCTGATGTTCCTGTTCCTCAGCGATCGTATCGTGGAAGGCATCGCTGCTGGTTCGGTGAAAGGTTAAGTTTCATAGAACTCATCCATTTCCGGTATAAAACATACGAGCCGCTTCAAGGAGACTTCTTGAAGCGGCTCGTTTTGCTTTAAATGATGTTGATTCAATCCTCTGTCTTTAAACCCATCCCAGTGCCCGGGCCAACTGAGTGACCAGGAAGGTAACGCCGATGGCGATGGCCGTCGGGATGGCAAAGGACAGGAACGTCCACTTCGCGCTTTTCGTTTCCTTCCAGATGTTGACGAGCGTGGTTCCGCATGGATAATGAAGCAGCGAGAACAGCATCATGTTCAGTGCGGTCAGCCAGGTCCAGCCTTGGTCCAGGAAGATTTGCTTGAGGGCAAACATATCGGTAACCTCGGTCAGGGACCCCGTAGCCAAATATCCCATCAGCAGGATCGGCAGCACGATTTCATTGGCGGGAAGGCCGATGATAAAGGCCATCAGAATGAAGCCATCGAGTCCGAGAGCGCGCGCAAACGGATCGAGAAATTCAACGAAATGAATCAGAATGCTGGCATCGCCAATATAGATGTTGGCAAGCACCCAGGTGAGGACGCCAGCAGGCGCCGCTACGATAATGGCCCTGCGCAGTACATAGAGGGTTTTATCCAGAGTCGACCGGAGAATGGTATTCAGTATCTTCGGTTTACGGTATGGAGGCAGCTCCAGCGTGTAGTGGGAAGGAATGCCTTTCAAGGCGGTTTTGGATAGACCCCATGATACCGTGAGCGTGACAACGACACCGATCAGCACCATGCCCATAACAACGGAAGCCGTTACGAGCGTCTGGGCTCCTCCCGAGAAACCTGCAGCCATGAACAAGGAGGCCAGCAGGATCAGGGTCGGCCAGCGACCGTTGCAGGGCACGAAGTTATTGGTCAGAATGGCGAGCATTCGCTCGCGAGGCGACTCGATGATCCGGGTTGACATAATGGCCGCCGCATTGCAGCCGAATCCCATCGCCATGGTGAGGGACTGCTTGCCGTGCGCACCCGTTTTTTTGAACAGGCGGTCCAGGTTAAAGGCTACCCGAGGCAAATAGCCATAGTTCTCCAGCAGCGCAAAGGCTGGAAAGAAGATGGCCATGGGAGGTAGCATGACACTGACAACCCAGGAGGTCCCCCGGAACAATCCGAGAATCAGCACGCCATAGAGCCAATCGGGAGCATGAAGGGCCTGAAAGGCTATCGTCAGATATCCTTCGATCCAGCCAAAGAAACTTGCCAACATGGAAGAAGGCACGTTAGCCCCTGCGATCGTTAAGTAAAAAATAACGCCGAGCATGGCCAGCATGATCGGAAACCCCCACAGCTTGGAGGTGAAGATGCGGTCCAGACGCTCGGAACGGTACAGAAGCTCCCGGTTGGTCACGGTGACGGCTTCGCTGCACAGCTCGCGGGATTTTTTGAATAACTCACCCACGATGTCTTCCCGAACATCCTCTACCTGCTCAGCAGGAATGGCGGCTGTTAGAGCTTCCAAGCGCTTTAGCTGTTCCAAGCGAAATCCCCCCTTTATCCGAAGTCTTTAATCGTTCTTTCAGCGTGGCGATTAGCTTCCGGTCTCCATCGAGAAAACGGATCGCCAGCCATCTGGCTGGATATTCGTCACCGAAAATGTCTCGTAATTCGGACTCCAGGCCGGAAATTTGCGATTCCAGCTGTTCGTTATATTTCATCCGATACGGCGTAGTCGGAGTCTGCCCTGTACACATGAGAAGCAGCTGCTCGGACAGGGTATCCAGCCCTTCGTTGTTTCTGGCCGAAATCGGAATGACGGGAACGCCGAGCTGATCCGCCAGCTTGCGTGTATTAATCTTGATTCCTTTTTTCTTCGCTTCGTCCATCAGATTCAGGCAGACGATGACCCGGTCGGTCATTTCCAGCACTTGCAGTGCGAGATTAAGGCTTCTTTCCAGCGCCGTAGAATCCAGAACCAGCAGGGTAACGTCCGGTTTCTCAAAAATAATATAATCGCGCGCCACTTCTTCATCGGCCGAGTTGGAGAACAAGGAGTATGTCCCGGGCAGATCGATAAATTGGAAGCGGGTGTCTTTGTAATCGTAATGGCCGCTTGCGAGACTGACTGTTTTGCCGGACCAGTTGCCGGTGTGCTGCTTCAGGCCGGTGAGTGCATTAAACAGCGTGCTTTTTCCCGTGTTCGGGTTGCCAGCCAGCGCGACGGTAAAAGTTCTCATGATGACATCACCTTACCCCAGATTAACTGACTTTCTTCTTTTCTTAATGCAATGACGGTACCTGCTACTCTATAAGAGGTGGGGTCACCGAGCGGGCTGGCTTTCAGCACTTCGATAACGGAGCCCGGAACGAATCCGAGGTCCAGAAGCCGTCGTTTATGCTCTCCGCGGATATCCACCTGTTCAATCAGAAAACGCTCGCCGAGCGCTGCCTGATGCAAATGCTGCCGATATTTTGTCTCATCCATAAAGTTTAACCTCTCCCTACTAAATTGGGCCGAGCATATATTGTTTCCTCGAAGCAACTTTATGCCTATAGTATGACTGAATGTGTATGTTGTCAACTGGATTCATCAGATATTTATTCCAGTTTCATGCGGCGTTTGACGATGCAATCACCATTTTATGCTTGAAGGGGAAACAAGATCCATGTTATATGTATATATGAGCAATTATTCATATAATTGGAGTGATACCTATATGATATGGGACGTAATCGTTATCGGCGCGGGGCAGGCAGGATTGGCAGCTGGCTATTGGCTGCAGCAGGCAGGGATGAAGTTTCTGTTGTTGGATCGGGGGATGGAGGCAGGTGAAACATGGAAGACGAGATATGATTCCTTGAGGTTGTTTACGCCGAGGACTCATAGTGCCTTGCATGGAATGAGGTTAGAGGGGGATCCCGACGGGTTCCCGGATAAAGATGAGATGGCGTCCTATCTGAAATCGTATGCAGCGCGGTTTAGGCTGCCCATTCAGTTTGAGACGGATGTGAAGTGTGTCCGGAAGGAAGAAGACCGTTTTATAATCGACACCCATCAGGGAGAATATCATGCAAAGGCGCTGATCATCGCTACCGGGCCCTTCCGGCAGCCTCGAATTCCGACGTTTGCAGCATCGGTTCCAGAGGATATTCTCCAGCTGCACTCATCCGATTACAGGCGACCTTCCCAGCTTCAGGAGGGCGGCGTTCTTGTCGTTGGCGGCGGGAACAGCGGGGCACAGATTGCGGTCGAACTGTCACGTGGTCGGGAAACGTATTTGGCCCTCGGACAGCAGCCGCGGTATTTACCCATGACCATTGGGGGAAAGGGCATGTTCTGGTGGTTGGACAAACTCGGCATTTTATCTGCCGGCGGTTCCTCCTGGGTGGGGCGTAAGCTGAAGCGCCGCGGAGACCCGATTTTTGGATATGAATTGAAACAAGCGGTCAAGTGCGGTAAAGTGGTGTTGAAAAAGAGAGCCGTTGATGCCGGCGCTTCCGGAATGCGATTCGAGGATGGAACGGAGCTTAAGGTTCAGAATATTATCTGGGCGACCGGCTTTGTTCCCAGCTATGATTGGCTTCAAGTGGATCAAGCGCTGGATCAAGAGAAGGCTGTTATTCATACACGCGGTATCAGTCCGGTAAAGGGGCTCTATTATGCAGGTTTGCCTTGGCAGACGCACAGGGGCTCCGCACTCTTGGCAGGAGTTTCACGGGATGCCCGCGAAATCGTTCAAGCCATTATGGAGAAGAGGGGATTAGTTTATGGAAAAAGAGCACCATGAGCTGCTGCACGAAGACGAGGCCATGGAAGCGTCACGACTGCTGAAGGCCATTTCGGATCCGACGCGGATCCGGATTCTTCATTTGCTCTCGCAAGAAGAATGCCCCGTCGGCCATATTGCCGAGGTGCTTGGCATGAGTCAGTCGGCGGTATCCCACCAGCTTGGCTATCTGCGAAGTTTAAGACTGGTCAAATACCGGAGGGAAGGAAATACATATTTTTATACGTATGAAGATGAGCATGTCATCGGGATCTTACGGCAGGTGCTGGACCATATCGCTCATTAGAATCGCCTGACCCGTTCATGCTTGACATTCCGCCCGTCCGGCTGTAATGTATTGGAAAATGAATTTCCCGTGAATAACGATCATCAAGGACATGAGGATGCAAGATTCGGCGAGACAGAAAAGAAGCCCTTGGCTGAAAGGCTTCCCCCGCTAGGCTGTGTCCTTCCTACCTTGTAGTTGCCCGCTGTGAACAAGCGGCGCCGGTTTGGCCCGTTACCGCCGTATGAAGCATCTTCAATGGAGCGTCTTTTGTGTCCGGCAAGATGGAATCAGGGTGGTACCACGAGCACATTCGTCCCTAGGAGCGAATGTGCTCTTTTTGCGCTCAGGCAGGTTCATTCATGGATATAAGAAGGAGTATGAGGAAGATGCGGCAAAGCCAATTATTGATGACAACGATGCGTGATGTGCCTTCCGAGGCGGAGGCACTGAGCCATCAATGGATGCTCCGCGGCGGCTATATCCGTCAAACGGCAGCAGGAATTTATTCGTATCTGCCGCTGGGATGGCGGGTCTTGCGAAAGATCGAAGCTATTATTCGGCAGGAAATGGATGCCTCCGGCGGACAGGAGATGCTCATGCCCGCTGTTCAGCCCGCCGAGCTGTGGAAGGAATCGGGCAGGTACGATGTTTACGGTTCGGAACTCATCAGGCTGCATGACCGCCATAATCGGGAGTTCGTGCTTGGACCCACTCATGAAGAAGTGATTACGTCCATCGTTCGCCAAGAGATTTCTTCGTACCGGAAGCTGCCAGTCAACCTGTACCAAATTCAGAACAAATACCGTGATGAGCGGCGTCCGCGTTTTGGTCTGCTGCGGGGGCGGGAATTCCTGATGAAAGATGCCTATTCCTTTGACCGGAACTGGGAAGGCCTGGATGTGTCCTACCGGAACATGTATGAAACGTATGAACGAATCTTTAGACGCTGTGGTCTGACGTTCCGGGCGGTGGAAGCCGATGCGGGTGCCATTGGCGGGCAAGGGGAAACCCATGAGTTTATGGCACTGGCGGATATAGGCGAGGATACCGTTGTTTCCTGCAGCGATTGCAGTTATGCAGCAAATCTGGAGCGAGCGGAGTCTGAGGCTTCAGCTGAGCCTGCAGGAAGAGTATCCGTAAAGACCGACGGAAGCTCAGTTATAGAACGGGTAATAACTCCCAATGTGAAGAGCATTCAGGAACTGACTGACTTCCTGCAAGTCGGCCCGGAGCAATTGATCAAGACGCTGATTTACCACGTGGACGGAGAACAGGTTGCGGTGCTTGTCCGGGGAGACCGCGAAGCAAACGAGGCAAAGGTGAAGTCTTACCTAGAAGCAGAACTCGCGGAATTAGCGAGCGCCGAAGAGGTGATGCAGGCGACGGGAGCCCCAGTCGGGTTTGCGGGACCGGTAGGTCTAACCCTGAAGGTATTGGTCGATTCCGAAGTCGCAGCTATGGCAGAGGGGATCACCGGTGCTAACCAGGGGGATACCCATCTGAAGGGAGTCCGCCCAGGACATGATTTTTCGCTGGAATACACCGGGGATTTCCGGAATGTAACAGAAGGTGAACCTTGTCCGCGCTGTGGAGCTCCGCTTCAGTTTCATCGCGGGATTGAGCTTGGACATGTGTTCAAG
This sequence comes from Paenibacillus sp. p3-SID867, assembly GCF_025142895.1. Lineage (NCBI taxonomy): Bacteria > Bacillati > Bacillota > Bacilli > Caryophanales > Paenibacillaceae > Paenibacillus > Paenibacillus sp. p3-SID867. Next base: position 27,099 of record NZ_JAMBDM010000006.1, on the reverse strand, counting down.
CTGGGTACGAAGTACAGTGAGGCTATGAACGCCATGTACCTGGATTCCGACGGACGGGAGAAACCGCTGATCATGGGCTGCTACGGTATTGGCGTCTCCCGCGTCATGTCCGCCATCGCCGAGCAGTGCATCTCGGATGAGCGGTTGGTCTGGCCGATGTCCGTGGCTCCGTTCAAGGTGCACATTATCCCGGTTGCGGTTAAGGATGAGATTCAGATGAAACTGGCTGAACATATCTACATCGAGCTGAACAAGGCTGGTCTGGAGCCGCTGTTGGACGACCGGGACGAACGGGCCGGCGTCAAGTTCAAGGATGCCGACCTTGCCGGCGCTCCGCTGCGTCTGATCGTTGGTCGCGGAGCCGCTAACGGAGAGGTCGAATGGATGGGCGAGGACGGAATCAAGATCACCCTGCCTGCCGAGGAAGCCATCCAGCGCTCATGCGAGGAGGCAGTCCGTCAGCTGGATGGAGCCTTCCAATAAGAGTCGAGATTCATTAAGTTGGAGATGAGAGGGAAAGAACTTTACGCGTAACGGATGGAACCTATATCGGATATTAGAATAGCTTTAAAAATATAGTGGAAAACGTGCATGTCAGTAGGAGGGAAGGCAACCCAATCTTTTTTTGAGGTTGCCTTATTGTTTTGTTAGAAGGGGGACGTTGCATAGGCTTACATGATTACGATAATGATGCAGCCGATCTAGGCTTTATAATGAACGAGCTCGAAGCAGCGGAGCAGACGAATCGATTCCGGAAAAGCGGCAGCGTTCGCCTTTGCCCTCGGATTTTTACAATGGATAAATACAGTAAGGAAAATCCGAGGGCAACAGCGATTGGAGGAACGATACGTATGCGCAGCGTCCTCTAGTGAAACATAGTAACTTGCTCGCTTCAATCCTCTAACCAACATGCAGGGCAGCCTTGTATACATATCCCGAATACAGGCTTATGATGAAGGAGTCGGAATTGAAGTCATAATGCGGATGGAGGTTGCATCTACGATGAATCAGGAAGAGAAGGGACCAAGCCCGGACATTCATCATATAGAAGAACATCAGCTCAGTCAGGTGAAGATTACATTGTCCAACCCCTTAAGATGGGTGAACAGCTATGTGCTGCGGGGTGATGACGGTATGACCATCATCGATCCGGGGCCGCGAACGAGTTCCTCGGAGCAGGAATGGCTGGCGGCGATGGAGCAGCTTGGGTTCGAGTTCAGCGACATCGCTTCGATCGTGCTGACCCATCATCACCCGGATCACTATGGGCTTGCCGGGTGGTTTCAGGAGCGTTCGGGCGCCAAGGTGTGGATGTCAGAGCGGGCGCATCGGGAAGCGATGCTCATGTGGGGAACGGATTCCGCGATGGATCACGAACTCCCGGCGTTCTTCCGGCAGCATGGCATGCCGGAAACCAAGCTTGCCCTGCTGCCGGAGCATCTGAACGGCTTCTTCCCCCAAGTTACGCCGCAGCCGGAGATCTCGTTTATCAGCGAGGATCTTCCGTTCCGGATGGGCAGCCGGATATGGGTCCCGGTGCAAACGGCCGGCCATGCTCCGGGACAACTGTCGTTCTTCCATGCAGACAGCGGCGTTCTGCTATGCGGCGATGCCGTGCTGCCGCAAATCTCGCCCAACGTGAGCCTGCTGCCCGGCAGCGATGCCGAGCCGCTGGCACTATTCCTCGCAGGGCTGCGCCGCCTGCGGGAACTGCATGTCCGGACGGCGTACCCCGGACACCGCCACCCGTTCACGCATTTCCGTGAACGGATCGACACGCTCCTCCTCCATCACGAGGAGCGCCTGGCGACCATCGCCGGCATGCTGAGCGCTGCCGGTCGCCTAACCGCCTTCGAGGTCTGCACCGCCCTCTTCGGCGAGAAGCTCGGCATCCACCAGCTGCGCTTCGCCATGTGCGAAGCGCTGGCCCATCTCGCCGAGTTGGCCCGTCGCGGGGAAGCCGAGGAGATTGAAAACGAGGATGGAATGCGCTATTTTTATGTACGGAAACAGCCGCATTCCTGATATAATCAAGACATAAATAAAACCGTCTGCTTGTACGTTGACTTCCATCATGCGTAGAATAGGCGGTTTTTTGTTTAATAGATTTAGAGGGCTACATTGTGGAGCATCTCTTGATCAGATGCAGTCGGATAGTCTGCCCGAACAGCCGCTGCGATCAGGATGCTTGGCAAGTGGCGCCACGGCTTTTTTATAGAAGAGAAGGCCGGTAATACCTAAGATGGGGGGCCTTCCCTCATTAGAGTCAGAGTTTCTCACTACCCCGCATATAGTTGATGTACCTTGCTGTTTAAGTAAGGCATTCCCTCAAGGCTTTTTTCTTAATCACTCGTCATCATGATCCACTCCACCATATTCGTATCGAAGCGTTCCCTTGGTTCCGCCATTTTCATGTTATAGGATTCGTATCTCATAAAGCCCCTTAAAGGAGAATCTGTCATGAAGAAAAAAGATGTGGTCGCTATGCTGCTCGCAGGAGGTCAAGGTAAACGGCTGAAGGGCCTCACGAAGACGCTCGCCAAGCCGGCTGTTTATTTTGGGGGTACATACCGGATCATTGATTTTCCGCTGAGCAACTGCTCCCATTCGGGAATCGACACGGTTGGGGTGCTAACCCAGTATGAACCTCTGGTTCTGCATTCTTACATTGGCGTAGGAAGCGATTGGGACATGGACCGGTTGAATGGAGGCGTATTCGTGCTTCCGCCCCATGAACGGGAGGACGGGACGACCTGGTACCGCGGGACGGCGGATGCGATTTATCGGAATCTTAAGTTTATTGATCAGTACGATCCCGAGCACGTTTTGATTTTGTCGGGAGATCACATCTATAAGATGGATTATGACCGTATGCTGACTTACCACAAGGAGAAGGATGCCGATTGCACCATCTCCGTCATCGAGGTGAGCCTGGACGAAGCGAAGCGGTTCGGCATGGTGAATACGGATGAGAACTACCGGATTTTCGAGTTCGAGGAGAAGCCTGCACATCCGAAGAGTACGACGGCATCCATGGGCGTTTATCTGTTTCGCTGGAAGCTGCTGCGATCCTATTTACTGCGGAATGCGGAGCATCCGGATACGAGCCATGATTTTGGCAAAGACATTCTGCCGAGCATGCTGACGGACGGCAAAACGCTGTACGCTTATCCGTTCGAAGGGTACTGGAAGGACGTCGGCACCATCGAGAGCCTCTGGGAAGCCAATATGGATATGCTCTGCGAGCAGCCCAAGCTGGACTTGAACGATCCGCTGTGGCGCATTTACACCCGGAACCCGAATCAGCCGGCAGAGTATATTTCTCCAACCGGCGTCGTCCGGAACAGCATGATTAACGAGGGCTGCACCGTGTGCGGCGAGGTAGAACATTCGGTCCTCTTTTATGGCGTGGAGGTAGGGGAAGGCAGTGTCATTACCGATTCCGTCATTATGCCCAAGGTGCGCATCGGCAGCCATGTACGGATACACCGGGCGATTATCACTGAGGACATGGTCATTCAAGATCATGCCGTCATTGGTCCGCCTCCTGAAGATCCATCCCGGATTGTGCTTGTAAGCGGTCAAGATGAAGACGTCCTGAAGCTGCTTCAATCGTCGTCTTCGTCCCATAATAATCAAGGTTAGGACGGGATTCGCAGATGAGAGAACTCATGGGTATTATTAATTTGGAGCATGAACGGGATGTATTGAGTGAATTGACGTATTACCGGTGCGGGGCCGCTGTGCCTTTTGCGGGGAGGTACCGCCTGATCGACTTCGTGATGTCCAATATGATGCATGCGGGCATCGAGGATATTGCGCTGTTTGTTCGCAGGAAATACCGGTCCCTGATGGATCATCTGGGCGAAGGCAGGCCTTGGGATATGCATCGTAAGCGGGGCGGCCTGTTCATACTTCCGCCGGATTGGAACGATGAAGCCGATGTGTCCGCCGGCGAGCTGCGGCATATTTATAACAATCTCGATTTTTTTGAGCGGGGATCCGCGAAGCATATCGTGCATTCCGGCAGCCAGCATATAAGCACCGTCGATTTGAATGAGGTATACGAATACCATTTGGAGCAGGGCGCCGACGTGACGCTTGTTTATACAAAAGTGACTGCACCACGGGAAGAGCACCGTTCGTGTGTTCGCCTCGATGTCGATGAGGACGGCATGGTCAAGGATATTCATTACGATCACAAGCATGATGCGGTATACATGGAGGTGTTTGTGATGGAGAAAGCGCGGTTTCTGGAGATGGCCGACCACTGCATCGCCCATGGGGGCAGCCATTTCTTCCGGGACGCGATCATGCGTAACCGGCACAAGCTGAACATTGCGGGATATGAATACCTCGGCTATCATGCGGTGATCAATTCGCTTGAGAGCTATTATCGTACCAGTATGAACCTGCTGAATCCTAAAACGTATAACAGCTTGTTTCGCAAGCAGGCGGTCCACACCAAGATCAAGTATGAGGTTCCCGCTAAATATTTGAATTCGGCCGATGTGAGCAACGCACTGGTGGCCAATGGCTGCCAGATCGACGGGGAAGTAAAGAATAGCATTCTGTTTCGCGGAGTACAGGTAAAACGAGGCGCAAGCATCCATAACTCCATCATCATGCAAAAATGCGTCATTGGCGAGAATGTGAGGCTGGAGAACGTCATACTCGATAAAGATGTGATGATCTCGCGGGATCATAAGCTTCAAGGGGATTTTCGCAAACCTTTTGTCATCGCCAAGGACATCTCGATTTGATCACAAAATAATTCGAATCCGTCAGGAGGAACTTTCTTTTGTTTAACAACAAGGAAACATTCAAGCAGGTCTTTACGGAGCAGTTGGTGAGTCGGTTGGGGAAGGGACTTGAGGAAGCGACAGCTGAGGATGTTTACAAAACACTCGGCGGCATGATCCGGGAGTATGTTGGACGGGAATGGGCGGCCGCCAATCGGATATACCGGGAGACCGGGCAGAAGCAGGTATATTATTTCTCGCTAGAATTTTTGATCGGGCGGTTAATGGGAAACAATCTGCTGAACCTGGGTGTGCTGGATATGGTCCGCAGCGGCCTTTTGGACCTCGGGTGGAATTTGGATGAGATTGAGGAGCAGGAACCGGATGCAGGACTCGGCAACGGGGGGCTCGGACGTCTAGCGGCATGTTTTCTCGATTCGTTGGCATCACTAAGCTATGCAGGCCACGGGTGCGGAATCCGGTATAAGTACGGATTGTTTGAACAGAAGATTATTGATGGCCACCAAGTCGAGCTGCCGGACAACTGGCTTCAGCGGGGCAACGTCTGGGAAGAACGGCGGGCTGACAAGGCGGTGGAAGTGCGCTTTTGGGGCCGCGTGGAGGTGGATGTGCAGGAGGGGCGAACCGTGTTTCACACGATGGATTATGAGCGGGTTCTGGCGGTACCTTACGACGTTCCGGTGATCGGGTACGGTGAGGGGCAGGTGAACACGCTGCGATTGTGGAGCGCCGAGTCCGCTTCGGATATATCCAGAATCCGTTCGGCTCATCATCACAACAGCTATTATAAATTTTTGGAATATAACCGTTCGGTCGAATCGATATCGGAGTTTTTGTACCCGGATGATTCGGCTTACGAAGGCAAGCTTCTCCGGCTGAAGCAGCAGTACTTTCTCTGTTCCGCGGGCGTTCAGAGCATTCTCAGGACGTTCGACAAGCTGGGACGGTCCTATCATGAGCTGCCCGAGCATGTGGCCATTCATATCAATGATACGCATCCGACCTTGGTGATTCCGGAGCTGATGCGGATTCTTATTGACGATAAGGGTTTCGGTTGGGAGGAAGCCTGGGACATCACGAGCCGGACCGTTTCCTACACAAACCACACGCTGCTTAGCGAAGCTTTGGAGAAATGGCCGGCCGGCATGGTTCGTGAGCTGCTGCCGCGCATTTACATGATAATCGAAGAGATCAATAAGCGGTTCTGCGGCATGCTGCTGGAACGCTATCCTGGCGACCATGAGCGCATATCGCAGCTTGCCATCATTGAAAGCGACCAGATCCGCATGGCCAATCTGGCAATTGTGGGCAGCTATCATGTAAACGGCGTGGCGGGGCTGCACACGGAACTGCTTAAGACACAGGTCATGAAACCGCATTATGAGCTGTATCCGGAGCGATTCAGCAACAAAACCAACGGGATTACCCACCGGCGCTGGTTGATGCACAGCAACCCCGGCCTGAGTCAAGTGATATGCGATGGTATCGGCGATTCATGGATCACGGATCCGCATCAATTAATTCAGCTCAAGGGGCTGAAGACCGATTCCGCCTTTCAGCAGGGGATTCAGCGGATCAAACAGAACAATAAAGAACGGCTTGCCGATTACATCGCGAATAAGCAAGGGATTGTGATTAATCCCGATTCCATATTCGATGTTCACGTGAAGCGGCTGCACGGCTATAAACGGCAATTGCTGAATATATTACGGGTGATGCACGCGTATAACGAGATTAAGGATCAGCCAAGCGCGGATCGCGTTCCCCGTACCGTCATTTTTGGGGCGAAGGCAGCGCCGGGTTATTATCTGGCCAAAAGCATCATCAAACTCATTAATGTCGTTGCCGAAGTCGTGAATAAGGATCCGCAGGTCAATGACAAACTCCAGGTGCTGTTCCTGGAGAACTATTCGGTGTCTCTGGCGGAGAAGATTATCCCCGCAGCTGATGTAAGCGAGCAAATTTCCACGGCTGGCAAGGAGGCATCCGGCACGGGAAACATGAAGTTCATGTTGAACGGCGCTTTGACCATCGGCACGCTGGATGGGGCTAATGTGGAGATGTTCGAGCTGCTTGGCCATGAGAATATGTTCCTGTTCGGATTGAAGCTGGAGGAAGTGCTTGAGTATTACAGGACGGGAGCTTATGTATCCAGGGAGCGGTATGAGCAGGATCCCAGAATCGCCCGTGTGCTGAATCAGTTAATATCTTCAGGACCTTTCTGCTGTCACGAGTTGGAGTTTGGTCAGATTCTCCAGTCCCTGCTTGATCATAACGATGAGTTTTTTGTATTAGCGGACTTTGCCAGTTATGTGGCAACCCAGTCGGAGATCGATCGTGCTTATTTGAATACCGGAGCCTGGACCGAGAAATCGATAATAAATATGGCCCACTCCGGACATTTCTCCAGCGATAACACGATTCACCGTTATGCATCCGACATCTGGAATGTTTCTCCTGTTATGGTTGGTGCGAACCGGTAATCTATCTCTATCACATTCTTCAAAAAAAAGGACCCCGCCATAGGCTTGGCGGGGTTTCCATAGGTGCTCTATTGGAATGTTCTTCATCATATCATATGATGGATCTTTTCAAAAATGACTAGATAGATTTACCGATTTACGTGATTGGACAGCCCGTTTTTTCATAGGTGAGAGGAGGCTTCTTATTATAGAAGAAACTCATTGTTCCGGCCCGTAAAGAGGTATGCTTTCTATCTGCATTCGTCTATAATTCTTTGAAATTACCTACTCTCGGCTTGGATAGCTCCCGTCCGGTGAGCTGTTTCCTGCTGGTAGGCAGAAAAAAAGAAGATTCGCATGTTGAGCGAATCTTCTTTTTATGAGGCGTTTTATTCTTTTGGAAGCTCTTCGGTTGTGCCGTACAACTCGATCTCACGCTCCGCTTGCTTGCGATGGGCGATCCGGCTGCTGGCGGCTGCGGCAACCGCGCCGACGATATCGTCGAGGAAGGTATGTACACGGCCGCTTGATTTATCATTCAATTGCTCAAGAATGCCGGGTTTAAGCTTGTCGATATACCCGTAGTTGGTGAAGCCGATGCTTCCATATACGTTAACAATGGAAAATGCCAGGACTTCATCCACGCCGTATAACCCTTCGTCATTGGCCAGCATTTCTTGAAGCGGGGATATGAGATTGCCTTCCTCCGCCAAAATATCTAGTTGAATTCCGGTTAATACGGCGTTTTGGACTTCGCGTTTGCTGAGTACGGCATCCACGTTCTCCATGCACTCGTCCATGGTCAAATTCGGGTAGTATTTATTCTGAAGGATCATCACCAGTTCCGCGATTTCCTCCAACTTGATTCCACGCTTATGCAGCAGGCTCCGTGTCGCATCCGCTACCTTCTTGCTGTTCAGACTGTATGGAATATTTGAATCGTTTTCTGCCATGATGGAACTCACCTCATTTTCGTGGTTGATGAAGATGCATACGACGATTGTACTTTTTCCACCCCCCCTTTGTCCAGAAAGGGCAAAACTGAGAGTTATTTTTTTGGAAAGGGCTCGTATACATAGGAGTACAACCTGTACAAAAAAATGTTAGGGAGGAACAATACATGAAACGTAGTAAACGTAATCTTCGCAGGCTTTCCGCCGCCGGGCTGCTTGCTGTTCCGATCGTCTTGTCCGGCTGCGGCGTATTTTCCGGGAAGCAATCGGAGGCGATTGACCCGCCGCCTGCGCAAGTGGAGAAGCAAATGCTGAACACGGCCGGATCCACAGCGGCACAAGGTGACATTGGCACGCAGACAACGGTTTATCTTTCGGATGCGCGGGGAATGCTGGCACCTGTAACCTTGGGTATTCCGAAGGTAGAAGGTGCAAGCGCCGTGAAAGAATCTCTTGAAGTGCTTGTGAACGGAGGCCGCTATGCTGGCTATGTTCCACAGGGTTTCCAGGCGGTATTGCCTGCAGGTACGCAGATCCATAATGTGACGGTCGATCCGGAGAGCAAATTGGCCGTTGTTGAATTCAATAAATCGTTTACGGAATATCAAGCGGCAGATGAACGAAGAATCTTGGAGGCGTTGACGTGGACGCTGACGGGACATGAAGGGATCGAATCGATGCAGGTATGGGTGGATGGAGTCAAACTAACGGAAATGCCGGTCAATCACACGCCGCTGGACCGTCCGCTTTCACGAGCAATGGGGATCAACCTTCAAAAGGCGGATGACGCATTGTACACTTCCTCTTCGCCGGTTACCGTCTATTTCTCTTCAGTGACGCCAGACGGCATTCAGTATTATGTACCTGTTACCAGACTTGTTCCGACTGGACAGGATGCGGTTAAGGCTGCTTTGAACGAACTGATCCGGGGGCCGCATTACGGTGATGGGCTTGTCGAGGTCATCCCGGACGATACCACCGTTGCATCGGTCGAAGAAGGAGAGGACGGCGCTGTTACCGTATCACTTCAGGACAGCATGTTTGAGCAGGGAGAGCAGGTTCCAACCGAGCTGCTGCAGGCCGTCGTGCTAACCGTAGCCGAGAATTCGGATGATGCGAAGGTCAAAATTCGAATGAACGATCTCTCCGAGGTGGTTGGAACGGATAGCCGTAATTACAGCGAGCCTGTCAGCCGTCCGGAGTTCATTAACGAAATTTCGATCTGACCCTTCACGGCCATCTTTGAAATATGCGCCGGAAAAGGTGCTTTTGTGCCTGCACTTTGGTAGAATAGGGAATGCTAATCAGGATTGCGATAAGAAGTAGGAGGCAGAAAACATGAGATCTAACGGACGTAAGAGCGATGAGCTTCGACCGATGAATTTATCGACCCATGTGAATAAATATGCGGAAGGCTCCGTGTACATCGAGATGGGAGACACCAAGGTGCTGATTACGGCGACCGTGGATGAGAAGGTTCCCCCGTTTCTGAAAGGACAAGGAAAGGGCTGGGTGACGGCTGAGTACTCCATGCTGCCGCGCGCAACACAATCCCGCAACCAACGGGAAGCCAATCGCGGTAAACTCAGTGGCCGGACGATGGAAATTCAGCGATTGATCGGCAGAGCGCTTAGGTCTGTTGTGAATCTGCATGCTCTTGGCGAGCGGACAATTACGCTGGACTGCGATGTAATCCAGGCGGATGGCGGAACGCGGACCACCTCCATTACAGGAGCATTTGTAGCTTTAGCCATAGCGGTAAATAAAATTGCAGAACAACATAAACTAGCGGTATTTCCGATTACGGACTACCTGGCCTCCATTAGCGTAGGCATTGCAGGCGGACAGGCGCTGCTGGATCTGAATTATGAAGAGGATTCCAAAGCGAAGGTGGACATGAATCTGGTCATGACCGGAAGCGGCAAATTCGTTGAGGTTCAGGGAACCGGCGAAGAAAGCCCGTTCTCTCGTGAGGAGCTGGATCAGATCCTGGAGCTCGGGGAACAGGGAATCCGCGAGCTGATCGAACGTCAGCAAGAGGCGCTTGGCCCGATTGCAGCAAAAATCGGTTCCGTGAATGCGAGTACTGGAGTATAATCCCATGACATTGACACTTGGAGACACGCTAATCGTAGCTACCCGCAATCAGGGGAAAGTCAAGGAATTTGCGCATGCTTTTGCTGCTTTCGGTACGGAGGTCAAGAGCATGTACGATTACCCTGATCTGCCGGATGTCGTTGAGGATGGAGCCACATTCGCAGCCAATGCATTTAAAAAAGCCAAGGCGGTTGGCGACGCACTGGGATTGCCTGTTCTGGCCGATGATTCGGGATTGTGCGTGGATGCGCTGAATGGTGCGCCCGGCGTTTATTCCGCCAGGTATGCCGGCGAGCACGGCGCGGATGAGGACAACAACGAGAAGCTGCTCGGTGAGCTGGAACAATTAAGGCTCGGTGAGGATACGGAGCAGCCCTTGCTGAGTCCGGCCCGATTTGTCTGTGTGCTGGTGCTGTATGATCCGGTCTCGGGAGAAAAGCTTGAGGCTGAAGGGAGTGTTGAAGGCTGGATCACGTCGGATCCGTCCGGAAAAGGCGGGTTTGGATATGATCCGCTGTTCTACCTGCCAAGCCATGAGAAGACGATGGCCGAGCTTTCCCTAGAGGAGAAGCAGGAGATCAGCCATCGGGGCAAAGCGCTGCGCAAGCTTGTAGCGGACCTGCAGGCACGATAATTGAATAGTAATACTATAAAAAGAAACCATACCGGCTATTGCGGGTATGGTTTCTTTGATTTTTCGTAAACAATAAGAACTTAACGTATGGATACGTTATACTCTTTGAGCCAGAAATGCACCTGGGCCAGGTAGGCGAACAGCTGCGGTCCGGACATCAATTGACCGAACCAAGGGAGATTGGAGGAAGCATCCGGCGAAGAAGCCAATTCCCGGATCCGTGCCGTATCGATGAGCGGAAGCAGCGGCGAAGAAGGATCGTCCAGAATGGACAGCACCTGCGCTTTGACGGCTGCCAGATAGTTCGGATTGTGAGTTTTGGGATACGGGCTTTTTTTACGGTACAGGACATCGTCGGGAAGCACACCTTCAAGGGCTTTGCGCAGAATGCCTTTTTCACGGTCGCCTGTCGTTTTGATGCTCCAAGGAATATTCCACACATAATCGATCAGGCGATGATCGGTATAGGGAACGCGGACCTCCAGCCCAACGCCCATGCTCATCCGGTCCTTGCGATCGAGGAGCGTTGGCATGAAGCGGGTGATATTGAGATAGGACATGACCCGCATTTTGGCCTGCTGCCCGGTCTCCCCGTCCAGCTTCGGCACTTCGGCTACCGCATCGGCATAACGGTCTCCGAGGTATTCCAGCGGTTTGATCCAGTCCCGAATCTCGTCAGACAGCAGCCCGGCTCTCATATCCGGGGCGACAGACCATGGGAAAGTACCGGAATTCAGCATTTCTTCCCGGTGAAACCAAGGGTAACCGCCGAATATTTCATCAGCGGCTTCACCGGATATGGCGACGGTCGCGCCTTTTTTAATCTCACGGCAGAAGAGGAGAAGGGAGGCGTCCACGTCCGCCATGCCCGGGAGGTCCCGCTTCTGAGTGGAGACATCCAGCGCTTCGACCAGTTCGGGCGTGTCGAATTCAATCCAATGGTGGTCCGTGCCCAGCTCCTCGTGCATCCGTTTGATCCATGGCGCATCCGCGCCCGGCTGGAAGGAATGGGATTTAAAATGTTTGTTGTTGTCCACATAATCGACGGAGTAGGTGTGCACTTGTCCTTGGCCCGTCCGTTTGTAGTAATCGACGGCGAGCGAGGAGAGCGCACTGGAATCAAGACCGCCGGATAACAGGGAGCAGACCGGTACATCGGATACCAGCTGACGTTCAACGGTGTCCCGCAGAAGATCGCGTAAGTAGCTTGCCGTCTGATCCGCATCATCCTCATGGGGCTTGCTTTCCAGCTTCCAGTAGGTATACTTGCGCAATCCTTCCCGGTTAAAGATCATCGCCATTCCAGGGCGAAGCTCTGCGATATCCTTGTAGACACCATGTCCTGGGGTTCGCGCCGGACCGATGATAAACACTTCCGCAAGCCCCTCGGACCCGACCACAGGCTCCACCTTCGGATGCTGAAGCAATGCTTTCGGTTCCGATCCGAATACGAGCGTTCCGTCAATGTAACTGTAGAACAGGGGCTTTACCCCCACCCGGTCCCTAGCCAAAAATACTTGTTCCCGCACGCTGTCCCAAATCGCGAATGCAAATATGCCATTGAGGCGTTCCAGACAATCGGGACCCCATTCGACATAAGAGACTAACAAAACTTCCGTGTCGCATTTGGTATTGAAACGATGACCGCGTCGTACCAATTCGTCTTTAAGCTCCGCAGCATTATATAATTCCCCGTTATATACAATGGCATAGACTTCCTCTTCCCGATGAATGATCATCGGCTGGGCGCCATTTTCGGGGTCGATCACGCTGAGTCTTCGGTGACCGAATGCGCACGGGTTGGAAATCCAGGTGCCGGATCCGTCAGGTCCGCGGTGAGCCAAACTTTCTGTCATTTTTACCAGCAGCTGCGAATCCTGCGTCAAATCGCCGCTCCATTGTATAAAACCGGTTATTCCGCACATGACGGTTCATCCTCTCTTTGTCTTTGTCATACGCTGTCCCATCTTTTTAATCCTACGTCGCCAAAGTGATACAGATATATGCCGAAGGAAGGCATAAAATGTCTGTCCTTTTACGAAAACTAAGAAAGAGGACGAATATCAAAGAGAAGGAGAGATGCGTCCATGAATAAGTCGACCTACTACGTTTCCGTCCAGAGCCGCTCCGTGTTGACCGAACAGGGAGCGAGCGCTTATGAATGGGAGATCGAAGCAACGCCGGAAGAGGCGGACCAAGTTCGGATTGAGCTGGACATGATGCAGGAGAAGGACGAAGAAATGACGGGGTACTTGTTTCCTTGGCCGGATACGCCGCAACAAAGCTCCAATGCCCTGTTTCAATCCTCCTTGGACAAGGTGTACCGGACCATCTACCAATTAGGAACACCGGCCACGCGCCAGCAAATGGAAGAGCTGCGATTGCTCTCCGACTGACTGAAAACTATACGGATCGTGCAGTCCCTGCACATCGTGATGAAGGAGAATGTATGATGTATGCAATCAGAGATGCAAAAATCCGGCGGATTACGGAAGTGAATGGCGTTCCTTGCGCTGAGGTTGAGGTCTACCCCGCAGCGGAAGGAGAAAGTGCATTGCTGGCTTATCTGACGCCATCTTCCCCGCTGGGAGGTTATGAGCTGGTGAAAATTGTCCGCAGCAACGCCAGCATGGAGGTGGATTGGTTCGACAACAGCATGCATGATGCATTTGTCGATGCCACGGACGAAGCGTTCGAGAGCACCGTTCAATCCACCGCGGAGGAAGATCGGGATGCATTCAAGCAGCAGCTGCTTTCTACAGGCCAGCTATATGAGCAGCTGAACCAGCGGCTCAGCGAAGGCCCCCAATATTTTTAGAGATATAAAAAAGAAAGAAGAGATCTGTCCGATGCTCATCGGCAGATCTCTTTTTGTATGCGTAAGGGCAATGCCGCCATACCAGCATTCCCCATTGTAAAAAACTCAGTTCTGTCCATGCTTTCGAATGATATCCTCGTCCAGCTCCATAAAAGGCCATCCCGGATATTCAACAGGCAGACGGCTTACTTCATCCAGTCGAGAAAGTTCGGCTTCATTCAGAATCAACCCGCTCGCTCCCAAATTATCTTGCAGTTGGTCAGTACGCTTAGCACCGACGATAACTGTGGTGACCGCTTGTTGATGAAGGAGCCACGCAAGAGCAATTTGGGCGACAGTTGCCTCATGAGCTTGCGCGATATCTTGAAGCACATCAAGAATCGGGTACACCCGCTCCGTATCAATCGGCGGAAAAGCCAATTTGGCATGGCGGTCCTCGGAGCTTCCCCGATGTTCACGCGTATATTTTCCGGTCAAGAACCCGCCTGCTAACGGGCTCCAGACGATTAAACCCATATGTTGATCCTTTAGGGCAGGGATAATCTCTCTTTCGATATCCCTTGCGGCGAGTGAATAATACGATTGGCTGCTTTTGAATGCATGAAGACCGTGCATAGTGGAGATGCCGCGGGTTTTCATGATTTCCCAACCGGTCATATTGGAGTTGCCAATGTACCGGACTTTTCCGCTTCGGACAAGGTCATCCAGTGCACGGAGTGTTTCCTCCCAATCGGTTAATTGATCCGGGTTATGAATTTGATATAGATCGATATAATCGGTGTCCAGGCGTTTAAGGCTTTCTTCCACCTGACGAATGATGTGCAGCCGCGACAGTCCAATATCGTTGGGGCCCGGACCCGTGCGCGCACGAACCTTCGTAGCAATCAGCGCTTGATGTCGCTTGGATTTCAGTGTTTTACCAAGAATCTCTTCAGAGCGGCCTTCGGCGTAGGCATTGGCTGTATCAAAGAAATTGACACCCGCATCCAAGGCCTGATCTACAAGATATCCTGCTTCCTTATCATCCAGCGTGCCGAACATTCCCCACTTCGCTCCTCCGCCAAACGTCATCGTGCCGAGCCCGATCTCTGATACCAGCACACCTGTATTACCGAGTAAATTGTATTTCATCTCTTTCCAGCCTCCTATGATTTGGTTTACACTAAGGGAGACGCTGGTCAGTTGGAATGGACGCAAAAATCAATCGAATTATTTTTGGAAAATGCCGGGGGTGAGCTTTCAGATGGATGCAGTCGCCATTTGGACGGAGTACCATGAGCCTGTTAAAAGGTTTGTCATGACTAGGATTCGTGAGCGCGCTGATGTGGATGATATTGTACAGAATGTATTTATGAAGGTCCACATCCATATCTCAGATTTAAAGGATGAGGAGAAACGGGGCTCCTGGATATTTCAAATAGCTCGCAACAGCATCGTGGATCATTACCGGAAGACTCGTTCAGGTGAAGAGCTGCCGGAACAGCTGTCTGTTGTCGATGAATATGCAGAGATTGATTATGATCAGGAAGTGATTGCCTGTTTTCAGTCCGTGCTGCCATGCTTGCCTGATAAATATCGGGAAGCTCTTGAATTGACCGAATATAGAGGGATGTCGCAAAAGGAATTAAGCGAGCATTTGGGAATATCCTACTCCGGCGCTAAATCAAGAGTACAGCGCGGGAGAGAGATGATGAAAGAGCTGCTGACGGGCTGCTGTCATATCGAATCGGATGCATACGGGAACATCGTGGATTTTCGGATCGTGTACGATGAGCCGCAGCCGGTAAGAAAAAAGGCCAAAAAATAAAGCTTGGTGCGTTCACCAAGCTTTTTATTATGATGTATCACAATGGGAATCACCCCGAAGCGTATATGTTCTTCCCGTGGCTATAACAATGATGATATTCCTATATAGGACAAAGGAGTTTTACGCAGTTCTGCAAAAGATGTCGATAAAAGATAGGATTCTTGTCGATTCCGATTTCGCTTCAGTAGGGAGTATGGACCATGCGGGACTCTTGATTATGAAAGAGATGCAAATAGGGCTTTTCCTCTATATGATTACTGAAGAATCCTCCCTATAATGTTGGATTAGCGTCACTTCTAACATATTAGACAAGGGGAGATTGAAATTGGGTAGATGGAATAAACATATGGTTAAGCTGTGGGGAGCGGGAATCCTGGCATTGTCGATTACATTGGGCTCTGTCCAAGTGCCGGTATACGCGGATACCGTGCAGAGCGTAACGGTTCTAGAGTCCACGCATGAGCTGGTGAACGGCAAGATGCGCGTGACAGCGGATATTCGCAACGGAGGAACCGGTGCGGAAGCGGGATTCTATGTCGTGGGTTATGATGAAAACGGTAAAGCGCTTGAGGTTGTCGGTGATTCCGAATATATGATGAGTGATGAAATCGGTACAAATGAGGTGGATCTGGATAGCGGCAGCAGCGTTAAGCGGGTGGAAGTCATTCCTGCAGGACCGGCCGGCGATCAGGCACAGCTGCTGGCTTCAGGTTACTATACGAATAACGGCGTGATTAACGTGTCGGGTGTCGTGCAGAATTCTACGGTCGGGCACAACGTGGGCATGCTCGCGGTAGGTTATGATGCTTCCGGTAAAGCGGTTGAAGTGACATCGGCGGACAGCTACTTTGGCGGCAGTGATGTCGGTACGTTCATCGTACAGCTGAAGGCAGCCAAACTGATCAAAAGCGTAAAGGTATCCGTTATCGATCCGGTTGAAGATGCCGTGAAGCTGCTTCAAACGGGCAGCCGCCTGGAGAACGGAAAGCTTGTCGTGACCGGCTCGATTCAGAACCGGAATAAAGGCGGGCAAGCCGGAGTCATTGTTGTCGGCAGCAACGGTAGCGGCAAGGTTTTGGAAGTCAATACAACCTCGGGATACCTTTCATCTAACGAAATCGCGACTTTCCAGGCTGAGCTGGAAGCTGGCAAAGCGGTCAGCGATCTCAAGGTGTTCCTCACAGGAAATAGTCAGACTCCGAAAATCATAGCCGAGGGCAGAACGACGATCAATAATAAGCTTGTTGTTACGATCGGTGTGGAGAACGGGGATGTGTCCCAACGAATTACCGTGAAATCAACGGCGTATGATGCAAAGGGACGCTCTTTGGGGACGGATACGGATTCCATGTTCATGACGGCCAATGAAACGACGACCCTGCGCATTGATTACGATACACGAGTAAAAAGCGTAAAGCTTAAATATTATGATCAGTCCGGCAAACAAATCGGAGAAGCGCCGATTCGCATCAAAATCAACGGCCAACTCCAATCCTATGCACAGTCACCGGTCATGGTAGGGGGAAGCGTTCTTGTCCCAATGCGTCCGATCTTCGAATCCCTCGATGCCTCGGTCAAATGGGATCAAAAGACGCAAAGCGTATCTTCCAGCAAAGGATCTACCCAGATCAAGCTGAAGATGGGCTCCAAGCAAGCGGTCGTTAACGGAAAAAATGTAGCACTGGATTCGGCGCCGCGGATGGTAAAAGGCACCACGATGGTGCCGCTGCGTTTCGTGGCATCCGCGCTGGGCTGTGAAGTGAAGTGGGACGGCAATGAAAAAATGGTGCTGATTACAACGAAATAACACAAGAAGGACCATGCGGTTAAACGTATAACACAACGAATTAACACAAGAAGGACCATGCAATTAAGCGCATGGTCCTTTTTAAATATGATCAGTAAGCGTACTCCCTCAGGACTTGAATGCCCATGATCACATTATAAACAAAAGCCCCGAAGTAGATGATGCCGAACAGGATCAGGTATCCAATGACGGAACCGAAGGACCCTGCGGTTACGGCCATGTAGATTAAAGGGATCGCAGCGATAATGGGGAACAGGTGCGAGAACAGGGCGCGACGGGCGTGCTTGGCTACATAGGCGTCCGGGGAGAAAATCCAGACGATGACAGGAAGGATGAAGGGGGCAAAGAAGATGCTGAAATACGATAAAGAGGATAAAAGCTGTCTCATGATATCACGCTCCTGGAGTCATTTTCATGATATTCATATTACCCAGTAAGCCCGCTCCTGATTCTGTTCCGGACCATTTTGAAAAAAGTTCTTTGAAAAATACAAAAGATGCGATATAATATACTTCGTTACTGTTTAAAAGATTTTCATACATATTTGTCCCAGTAGCTCAGCTGGATAGAGCAACGGCCTTCTAAGCCGTCGGTCAGGGGTTCGAATCCCTTCTGGGACGTAAAAAGAGAAGCTGCCATGATTGGCAGCTTCTTTGCGTATTCCAGAAGGGTGATGAACCCCAAAGGGGTTCGTCGGAGGATAAGCTTCGTTAGGATTACTTCGCAGTCGGCCTGAAGGGCCGTATCCCGACTGGGACGAGAATGTCCCGTGAGGATGAGAACCCCAAAAAGGGGTTACGCCTGCGCATAAGCTTCGTTAGGATTACATCGCAGTCGGCCTGAAGGGCCGTACCCCGACTGGGACGAGAACGTCCCGTGAGGGTGATGAACCCCCAATGGGGTTACGCCTGCGCATAAGCTTCGTTAGGATTACATCGCAGTCGGCCTGGAAGGCCGTACCCCGACTGGGACGAGAACCCCAAATAGGGTTCGTCGGAGCTTATGCTTCGTAAGGATTACATTGCAGTCGGCCTGAAGGGCCGTACCCCGACTGGGACGAGAATGTCCCGTGAGGGTGAGGAATAGCCTCTCGGATTCTGCTCTATCTGGAAGAGCAAGCGAAGAATCGGGGTTATCGTTTTTCGCGCCTGGAAACAGGCGAGCCGCAGGAGGAATCCGTTCATTTTTATAAGAAGCTGGGGTATGCCCAGATTGAACCGTTCGGTGAATACATCGGGAGCGAATATAGCTTATGTTTTGAGAAGTGTCTGACATCCTAGCGGTTTCGTCTTATAATAGAAGAAAAAAGTATTTTACGATACATATTGAGGAGGCGTCGAGCATGCAGCTTACGAAAATCTCACAGAATACCGCCATTTTATTGGAGCATGCCAAAAAATCGGGGCTAACTACCTCCGAGCTGCTGGAGGCTGTGCGCTCGGGTGAGGTCGAGAGATTCCAAGTCGCGAACAATGGTCATTTTCACTATGAGGAATTGTTCTCTTATGCAAAAGAACATGGGGAAGATTTAGAGAAGGCCGTTACCGAGGGGTACAAAATGACGTTTAATACCCGCAACGGGTTGAAGATCTGGCTGGAGGAAGCCTTCCACATCAGCTCAGAATCTGATTTTAGTGTAGGTGAAGGCATTATTGAGGGGCTGAAGCTCCAGGAGGAGCAGGTCGCTCGCTTGAAGGAAGCGCTGGCCGTCAACTGGACCCTGCAAGAAGAGCCTGCAACAGATGCCGTCCAGGTCAGACTGACCGTCAGAGGATTGCAGTAATATATGATAGCCACCGTACGTATTCAACATGAATCGTACGGTGGCTTTTTTAGTGCAGCGTCATTCGTTAATCTCGTTAGAGGGAGATTTACATCCGGCTTGGCGTGGGCAGTCCCAGTACATCCAGTGCTTCTCCAAGAGTGTTTTTAAATAAGGAAGTGAGCCATACGCGGAACCGGAGCACTTCATCCGCCGATTTCAGAATTGGGCATGCCGAATAAAAATTGTTGAACAAGGAGCACAGCTCATAAGTAAAGTTGCAGATGGCGCTTGGAGATAGATCCCGGCCGGCGGCGTACAGGGTATCATGCCAGGTGCTGATATGGCGAAGGAGCGCATGCTCCGCTTTTTCCATGGCTGGGAACCGGGCAGGCACCGACGGCGAAACACCCGCTTCTTGCGCTTTATTGAGCACGCTGAGTGCACGCGCGTAGGAGTAGAGCAGGTATACCCCCGTATTTCCTGATATTTCAGTGGCCTGCTTCAGATCGAAGACCACTTCGGTTTGCAGTGCAAAACGAAGCAGATAGTAACGGATGGAGGCGGCTGCGATCGTATGACTGGACAAACCGTTTTTATCGGAACGGGTGTCTTCGATGACCTTGGCAACTTGATGGATAAGCTCGGTGATTTTAATTCCGATCCCCTGACGTCCGGACATCGCGTAGGATGCTTTCCCGTCGGAAGTATCGATGCCGAGATCCGAAGCGGCGGAAGGGCTTAACGAAACGACGCCGTAGCTGACATGACGGAGCTTGTCGGCCTCTTTATGGAATCCCAAGCTTTCCAGCGCCTGCTTCACCATCGCCTGCGGGTACTGCTGCCTGTAATCAATGACGTTGATGACCATGTCTGCTTTGCCGAAAGAGAGCTGCTCGCCATGAGTGCTCGTCGTCCAAACCTCGTGTGTGAATTTTTTATATACAAAATCGTTGGAGAGCACACCGTATTTCCACAAGTGATAGGCGATGTCTTTGGCGGTGTATGTCAGGATGCCATTGGAGCGCACGAGCACTTTATCCATGCTGTGGTCTGACTCCGGACCGTCCACGGTTTCCGTTCCTGTTTGCTTGAGCACCCAGCAGCCTGCAAGTTTGCCCTCGGTTTCTTGATGGAAGAGCGGCGTGTTCTTCAACAGCTCGAAAGCGGACGCCCAGAACCCCTCTCTGACAATGCTGCTCTCCCACACAAGCAGATCATAGTCAATGCCGAACTGCTTCATTTCTTCAAGATGCTCTTTGACAATTCTCTCGGCAACGAGCAGTCCGATCCAGGACAGATTCTGGTTACCCTCTTCCAGTGCGTGCAGAACCTCGGTCCGATGCTGGACCAGCCCGGGCTCCCTTTCGTAGGCCTTATTGGTACTTGAATACACGTCCCAGCAGTAATCGCCGAACCGGGCATGTTCCTTTGACAGCGGCGTGTGGAGCATCCCGACGACCGTATCTGCTAGTTGATTGCCAAGGTCGTCGATATAATTATGAACCTCCACCTCGTAACCAAGCTTCCTCATCAGCCTGACCAGCGTATCACCGATACAGGAGTTTCTTAGATGGCCGATATGGGCGGACTTGTTCGGATTGATGGAAGTATGCTCAATGACAATCTTCTCGTTCGTTGCCGGAGGTAATTCAAAGTGATGACCAGCCCAATATTCCCAATCGATACGCAGATTCATAAAACCTGGGGCAACAATCTCCGTGGCATAGACAAGCTGTTTATAGGTCGTATCCTGCTCAAGCTCGGCTTGAATCAGCTCGGCAATATGCAGCGGAGCTTTACGAAGCAGCTTCGCAAGCTGCATCGCAATGTTGGTGGCATAGTCCCCATGCTCCATGCTGGCAGGCTGCTCAATCTGGATTGGAGTAGAATCGGGCAGTTGGACGCCCATATCTTCACACACCTGGTTTACAGCTTGCTGAAGGCTCGAAGTAATCAAATGACTTAACACGTTAAATCCCCCTTTGAAAAATAAACAAAACACGTCAGAAAAATCAAAAAAAGCCCTCATCTCCTAAAGAGACGAGGACTTGTGCTCGCGGTACCACTCTTGTTGTTAAACCACAGAGGGTTTAACCACCTTGATACGATAACGGTGTAAGCCGGGGCTTCCTACGATATTTCATTTCGGAAGACCATCTCCTGGGTCCGTTTCACCGCCGACTTTGTACCGGTTTCCACCCTCCCGGCTCGCTTGGACTAAAGTCAAGTGCAGTTACTCTCCCAATCAACGAAAATCACATGTTCAAGTTTTTCATATTATTAACCATTCTATTTAGAAAATCAACCCTAAAATTCTGAAACCTTCTCTGCAAAGACTCGCAGGCGTTTGTAATCTGCATAAAATGCATCCTCACGCCAGAGCGTCGCCTGTGCAGCTTGGCTGATACGGGCAATGGCTTCGTCCTTCTCTTGAGCCGAGAATCCAGCAAAGAAACGATCGCCAAAATGTAGCAGCCAATACTTCACGCCATCCTTGCCCTCAGGCAGCTTCGTGGGACGGTCGAAGTGATGGGCGATATGCACCCGGAACCCATGGGATTCAAGCAAGGTCGTATATTGGCCCAAGCTGGGAAAATACCACGGATTTCGGGTGTCGGCATCCATTCCATAATGGTCGGCGAATACCGTTTTCAAAGCTTGGTAAATTCCGTCGATATTCCCCTTGCCTCCAAACTCCGCTACGAATCGGCCACCGGGCTTGAGTGCGCCATAGACGGAGCGTACCACACCACAAGCATCCCTCATCCAATGCAGGGCGGCATTGGAGAAGACGGCATCATACGGTGATTCGGTGTCGAAGTTCTCGCCGTCTCCGGTCAGAAACGTAAGCCCGGGGTATTTGCTTTTGGCGCGCTCAATCATCTCGGCCGAATCATCCATGCCGGTTACATGTGCACCCGAAGCAGATATTTCATTTGCCAAATCACCGGTTCCACAGCCGAGATCAAGAATCCGTTCTCCGGGTTGGGGCGCAAGAAGCTCTACTACGTCTTTTCCATAAGCCGAGACAAACGATAACTGCCGATCATAATCGTGCGCTTTCCATACTTGCTCTGACATAACAACAACTCCCTCACCCATGAATTATCCTCATTGTGACATGTTTATCTTATAATTAGAAATATATAAATGTGATAATATTGATAGGTTTTAACAATAAATGAACGAACAAAAAGCCGCTGAGCAGCGGTTTTAAGTAGAACCTTACTTAACGGCAACCAGAAGAGCGCCAACGGCAATGAGTGCAACGCCGGCTGCGTTAATCCAGGATATCTTTTCTCCAAGAAACACAAAAGCCAGAATGACCGCGATGACAACGCTCAATTTATCGATAGGTCCTACCTGCGATACTTTGCCGTATTTTAGCGCAAGAAAATAAAACAGCCAGGACAATGCCCCAGCAATGCCGCTGAGCACAATGAAGCTTAAGGCTTTCTTCTGAACCAGAATGTCACCGAGTTCCGAGAATTTGCCCTGAACCCCCACGACTCCCAGCAGAAACAGGGCCATAATGACAGAGCGGATCGCCGTTGCCGAATTGGCATCGATGTTTTGCAGGCCTATTTTTCCGAAAATGGCGACAAGAGCCGCCGTGACCGCCGACAGCAATGCATATATAAGCCATAACGGCATGTTGTTCTCTCCTTCCTGACAAAGATAAAGTCTCTGATTAATGTACCGAATTCCACTATAATAGTATAGAGCAATTTACACATTATCATGAATATCGATGAGATCGAATGATTTGGAAGGGACTGGATGAAGTGGTGTTACATATAGCGCCTTATACAGAAGAGTATCATGATCGGCTGGTGGAAATATGGCTTCGTGCCGTATCCCAAACGCATGATTTCCTGACGGAGGAAGATATCCGGTTTTATTATGAGATGATGCAAAATGGAGCGCTGAGAGCCGTAGAAATCTGGGTCTGCTTGAATACCGAACAGGAACCGATTGGATTTATGGGGCTGGATGGCGCCAAAATCGAAATGCTGTTTGTGGATCCCCTCCATCACGGCTTAGGCACGGGAACGAAGCTGATCCGGCATGCCGAACAGCTCAAGGGGCGGAGGCTGCAAGTCGATGTGAATGAACAGAACCCCATGGCCCATGATTTTTATAAAAAATACGGCTTCGTGCAAATCGGCCGCTCCGAGCTGGACGGCTCCGGGAAGCCGTTTCCGCTTATTCACATGGAATTACAGTAGGTCATGGATCACTATTTTACATTATCGAATTTATAAGTTTCCAGCGCAGCTGAACCCAATCGATAATCAAGAAAAACATCCTTTACACGCAGTCTGTCTTCTGTGGACTTACGTCGATAGACGTTTTTCCTATACACACCGAAGAAGAAAGAGGTGCATCTAAACTGGAGGAATCCATGAAATTTTTTCCGAGTAATCTGTCGTTTCGTTATCCGTGGCGCTCCTATCAGAAAAGGGTGCTTCACGGGCTGGAGCATCATCTGAAGAATCGGCATCTGCATTTGGTGGCGCCGCCGGGTTCGGGGAAGACCGTTCTTGGACTGGAAATCATGCTGCGCATTAACCGGCCGACGATCATCCTGGCCCCCACACTCACCATCAAGCAGCAATGGGCGAGCCGGTTTGTGGAATTATTCCTAGACGATCAAGAACAGCCCGAATGGATCTCTACCTCGCTCAAGCGACCGGCATTGGTAACGATTACGACCTATCAAGCCCTTCATAGCCTGCTTAGTAATGCTGGGGAGCAAACTTCTGTGAGGAAGAAAGGCACGGCGGAGATAGAGCATGCCCATCAGGTTGAAGATGAGAACAACAGGGATCCCGAAATGGTCATGGAAGCTTCTGAGGCGGAGGTGATAGATAGCGCTGGCGAGGATGATATCACGAACGGTACCGAGGCTCAAGAAACCTTGGAGTTGTTGAAGCAACGGGGTTATCATACAGTCATTTTTGACGAGGCGCATCATCTCCGGATGTCTTGGTGGCAAAGTGCTATGCAGCTGTGCGAAATGCTGGGCCAGCCGACGAAGATTGCCCTTACTGCCACACCGCCATATGATGTTAATCCAAGGGAATGGCAGCGGTATATCGAGCTTTGCGGTCCCATCGACGAAGAGATTAGCGTCCCGGAGCTGGTCCGTCATGGTGAGTTGTGCCCGCATCAGGATTACATAAGTTTAACCACGCCTACTCAAGAGGAGGCAGCTAAACTCCGGGAGTTTCGGCTGCAGGCAGCCCAGGTTAAGGACGAGCTGATCCGGGATAAGTTCCTGGCGGATTTGATTGTCAATCATCCTTGGATTACGCAATCCGAAACGTATACCGAAGAAATATTATCCTCGCCCGAGTATTACTCCAGCATGGTGCTTTATCTGCGTGCCGCCAATCAGCCCATCTGGAAGGAAGCGGTGAAGCTGCTCGGAATGAAGGAGAAGGAAACGCCCGATTTTTTGGAAGAGTGGTTGGAGGAACTCCTTAGTGGCATGCTGTATAAGGATCCGCATATGGATCGTGAGCTGCCGGAGTTAAAGGGTTTACAAAAGAGGCTCAGCCGAATGGGCATGATTGAACGTCGAAGGGTTTATATGCGTTCTACGCCGGCATTTGACAAAATGCTGGTCCAGAGCGTTTCGAAATTACACGGCATCGGCCGTATTCTTGATTTCGAGCGTTCCATGCTGGGGGAGAACTTGCGGATGGTGATTTTGACCGATTATATCCGTAAGGAGGACCTGCCGAAGGATGCAGCTGACGAGAAGCCGCTTCATCGGCTCGGCGTTGTCCCCATTTTCGAGTTAATCAGGAGGCAACTGGCTGAGAAAAACAGTTCGCACAGCGAGCATGAGCTGCCTATCGGAATTCTGACCGGCTCCTTTGTTGTGCTGCCGGCAAAGGCTGTGCCTTTAGCCAGGGTTTGTGCCGTTCGGCGAGGTCTTCACTTATCGGAGCGCCCGCTTGCTCACGACAGCCGCTATATAACGATTGATGTTCGTGATGCGAATCGCTCGGCTATCGTCGCAATCATAACGGAAGTGTTTTCGGAGGGAGAAATCCGGGTGCTGGTTGGTACGGCGGCTCTTCTGGGTGAGGGGTGGGATGCCCCCGGAATCAATTCCTTGGTCATGGCATCATATGTCGGTTCGTTCATGCTGTCCAACCAGATGAGAGGGCGGGCGATTCGGGCGCAGCGCGGGAATCCCGATAAAACCGGAGCGATCTGGCATCTGGCCTGCATAGATACAGCCAAGAGCGGCGGCGGCGAAGATTTGGGCTCGCTTGCCCGCAGATTTCGATCTCTCGTAGGTTTATCGATCTCGCACCAGACCATAGAGTCGGGCTTGGAGCGCATGGGCCTTGATCTTCGGAAAAGACAAACCGCAGACAGCATTAACGATTATAACCGCGACACATTGGAGCGTGCGAAGCAGCGGCATCTTCTGAAGGGGCGTTGGGATTCGGCGATTGCCCTTCACAGCTCCATGACGGAAGAACTGACGGCGGATCGAGAGAGCATCCCTAGGCCTGTCGTATTTTCTCATACGGTGAAAGCCGTACTCCTGTTCGCCGTTGGTCTGGGATTGGGTTCCTTCAGCGAGACGTTAACGTCTCCGCGTTTGTTCCAATCGGACGCGCCGGCCTGGTTCAATATACTAATCCCGGTTGCCGTTGCCTTACTCGTATCAAGCCCATGGGTATATAAAGCCATCAAAATGCTGGCGCGGCATCAGTCGCTGGAGCGAAGTATCCGTGAGGTTGGTCTCGTCGTTTATACGGCCCTGTTCGATATGAAGCTGGTCGAATCTGTGCCAAGCCTTCATCGATTGAAAGCGGAGGAAGTGGGGGGAACCGTCACGTGTTGGCTGATGGACGGAACCACTCAGGAAAAAACACTCTTTTTGGATTCGCTGCAGCAGGTGCTGGACCCGATCGATAACCCGCGTTATCTTCTATACCGCGAATCGCGAAGCTGGTTTCTGAAGAAACGGGATTACCATGCCGTGCCGGAGGAAATCGGTCGCCGCAAAGAACACGCGGAACGGTTTGCCCAGCTGTGGCGCAAGCATATCGGCCCTGCCGAACTGGTCTATACTCGCACCCCCGAAGGAAGGAAAATACTTCTGACCGCGCGAGCGAGAGCATTGTCTTCCATTTTCGTGAAGAAATCGGAGCGGGTCAGTGCTTGGCGATAGGACAGGACTGTTCGCAGAAGCTTATTGAGCAAGTGGCGGGTATGCGTTGTTTTAACGGACACAGGGTCCGTTATTTGCGGGGAAAACGCTCTTACAGGTTTGGTAACGGACCTGAAGTCCGTTATTTAGGAAAAATGAGGGCAATTTGTCTATGAAATAGCGAAATAACGGCTGAGGTGTCCGTTAAATTCTAAATTGGACCGTTTTATCAGAAATAACGAACCTACGGTCCGTTAGAGTTTGTGTTTCGTGTGGGGTGTTTTAGGATCGACTTTGGGGTTCATATCCCCTTAGACACAAAAGCACCACCCCATGGGGCGGTGCCTGTTTACGTCCCGGAAGGGATACAGCCCTTCAGGCCGACTGCGAAGCCACCCTAAGAGTAAGTGGCGGGTATGCGTTGTTTTAACGGACACAGGGTCCGTTATTTGCTGGGAAAACGCTCTTACAGGTTTGGTAACGGACCTGAAGTCCGTTATTTAGGAAAAATGAGGGTAATTTGCCTATGAAATAGCGAAATAACGGCTGTGGTGTCCGTTAAATTCTAAATTAGGCCGTATTATCAGAAATAACGAACCTACGGTCCGTTAGAGTTTGTGTTTCGTGTGGGATGTTTTAGTAACTGCTATCGAGTTCATATGCCCATTGTGACCCAGAAGGGATGCGGCCTTTCAGGCCGACTGCGAAGTATTCCTCCCGAAGCGTAGGCTCCGACGAACCCCTATCAGGGGTTCTCATCCTCACGGACACAAAAAAAACACCGTCATAAGACGGTGTCAGGCTGTCGAGAAA
>NZ_JAMBDM010000059.1:0-364 GCF_025142895.1 Paenibacillus sp. p3-SID867 | reverse complement strand
AGTAAGACCCCTTGAAGACGACGAGGTAGATAGGTTGGAGGTGGAAGTGCAGCAATGCATGGAGCTGACCAATACTAATCGGTCGAGGGCTTATCCAAAAAACACCCCAAAAAGTGAAGCGAAGCTTTGAAGCAACGCCGAATACTTTCCGGGGACCCCGATACCACATCGGGTGAATGCTACGAATTCTAATCAATGCAAATTTCGTTTCGTATCTAGTTTTCAGGTGATCAAGCATCTGAACCGTTTGGTGGCGATGGCGGAAGGGTTCCACGCGTTCCCATACCGAACACGACCGTTAAGCCTTCCAGCGCCGATGGTACTTGGACCGAAGGGTCCCGGGAGAGTAGGACGTCGCCAAGCG
>NZ_JAMBDM010000058.1:0-384 GCF_025142895.1 Paenibacillus sp. p3-SID867 | reverse complement strand
TCCCATAGAAAGTCGCTAAAATAGCGGCTTTTTTGTTTTATCGGTACAAGTTCTTGTCCCGAGTCAAAGACAAGAACTTGTACCGATTGCCGTAATGGACAAGAACATGAGCCGATCACCGATTAGATAAGTATCTAACTATGTTTCCATGCAATTTCATTAAGCTAACGGGCAGGGTAGTGCGAGAAGGCTGTGGAATAAATATACAAACGTTACTGTATAAGGAGGTCGTAATATGCCATTTCCAACGCATATCGTAGCTACAGGTGGATTTGTAGAAGATGGTCAAGGAAATATACTTTTAGTAAAAACTCGTGACGGTGGTTGGGTTTACCCTGGTGGACAAGTGGAAGTTGGAGAAAATCTGATAGATGGTTTGATTCG
>NZ_JAMBDM010000057.1:0-453 GCF_025142895.1 Paenibacillus sp. p3-SID867 | reverse complement strand
ACGGGATGACTGGATGAAGCGGATTGATATTGTTTTTCAAGAAGCTTATCTGTTTCCCGATACGATTCAATATAATTTGACATTGGGACGCCACATTCATGAGGATAAGTTGAAGGATATCTGCAGAAGCATGAGAATTCACGAGTTTATTGAGTCTCTTCAACACGGTTATGATACAAAGGTGGGAGAGCGGGGTATCCAACTGTCAGGCGGACAGAGGCAGCGTATTGCCCTCGCACGTGCATTATTGGCAGACAGTGAAATTCTCATTCTGGACGAAGCTACTTCGGCGCTGGACTTGGAGACCGAACGACTTGTACTGCAGCAACTCGATATTCTTCGTCAGGGTAAAACAACGATTTTTATAGCACATAGGTTGTCGACAGTTATGAATGCGGACATTATCTATGTTTTGGATGGTGGCCGTGTGGAAGAACAGGGCACACATGAGCA
>NZ_JAMBDM010000056.1:0-553 GCF_025142895.1 Paenibacillus sp. p3-SID867 | reverse complement strand
GCCAAACTGCGCCTAAAGACGCTAGCCTGACCATAACTCTGTTCAGGCTCATTGTTATTTGTCACTTTCACTTACCAGTTAAACTGGTTTATTTCTTTTTGCCCCTGTTGCTGCTGAATGGATCTTCGTACTCTTTTACACTCAACTTATCCATGGCTTGATCATGTGCCTCTTGTTCACGAATGTACTTCGCTACTGTTGCTTCATTCAAACCTACTGTACTCACATAATATCCTTCTGCCCAAAATTTTCGATTCCCGTATTTATATTTTAGTTGTGCATGCTTCTCGAAGATCATTAACGAACTTTTCCCCTTTAGATATCCCATGAATGATGAGACTGATATTTTCGGTGGGATAGCCACCAACATATGGACATGATCGGGCATCATGTGGCCTTCTATAATTTCTACTCCTTTGTACTTACATAAGCGTTTGAAAATTTCTATTAAGTCTCTTCTTACTTGATTATAGATCTCTTTCCGTCTATACTTCGGGGTAAATACAATGTGGTATTTGCACATCCACTTTGTGTGAGCTAGGCTGTAGCTCTT
>NZ_JAMBDM010000055.1:0-676 GCF_025142895.1 Paenibacillus sp. p3-SID867 | reverse complement strand
AGTTCTTCACCGAAAAGTGGGCCTACAAATCGTACACGTTGTGTTAAACCAAGTTGATCTGCTTTTTGTTGCAACCACTCCTTATAATTGGTATTCCGGACCTTAAACTCTCCCAGTACAATATCATCTTCTTCACCGATTATACAAAGATGAACATCAGGGATTTCTTCACTTACTGAGCTTAATATTTTTAGTAAAGCGTGGACATTCTTCTGTATGTTTAATCTGCCAACAAATATTAATAGCGGGGAATGAACTGGAATGCCGAATTTATTGCGTATATCCATCTGTTCATCGACACTTCGAGGATAAAATATTTGCTCGTCTATGCTAAGCGGTATAACCCATTCCTTTAATGCGCTCCATTCTGTCAATTGCCTCCAAATATCTTGGTCTGCCTTACAACTAAAGAGAATCCCATCATAAGGACGTAGTAGTGGCTGCCAAGGAAACAACATTGCCTCTGCACCTTTGGGCATGGCTCCTCCAGCAAACAAAATCGCTGGACAAGTTAGGCCTAATTCGTCACGGAGATTAAGTGCATAAGTACTGGATGGATATAAATCTGCCCAGAGGATATCTATGCTCTTAAGAAATGAAGTCATGTTTTCCCGCTGATTAGGTTCAGCTTCTGACTGTGCGTACGGGATAACCACCATGTTTTCACGCAATGCAT
>NZ_JAMBDM010000054.1:0-1232 GCF_025142895.1 Paenibacillus sp. p3-SID867 | reverse complement strand
GAACTCAAACACTGGATACCGGAGGGGATTTTTGTTATGCCAGCGAAGAAAGGTCAAACTTTTAATCGATATAGTGAAGAAACGAAGAAAGAGGCCGTTCGTTTGCGAGTGGAAGAAGGTTGGGCGTACAGCCGGATTATGGAGAAGTTTGGAATTAAAAGTGAGAGCCAGATTATCACATGGGTACGTAAAAGCCAGAACGGAGAGAGTTTTGAGGATTACCGGGGACGCTGGACGAAGAAGCATTTTAGTAGTGCAGAAGAAGAAAATGCTTATCTGAAAGCGCAGGTAGAATATCTAAAAAAGCTCAATCCGAACTTACACGGGGAGGGAAGCTGGATTTCGAAGCCCGGTGCCAGTCCATTCAAGAAATAAGCAAATGGGCTCCCGTGGTTTGGCTGTGTAGGATCGCTGAAATTTCACGTGCAGGTTACTACAAATGGAAAAAGAACGCTATCCTTAGAGAGAAACGAGCAGACCGGGATGCGGATCTGAAAGCACACATTTTGGGCATTCATCGGCTTCGTCCTTATTTCGGTTACAAACGTATGCGAACTGCTTTAGGAAAAGAAGGCTTGGTGGTGAATCACAAAAAGGTGCGTCGCTTAATGAGAGAACTTCATATTCGCTCCGTGATTCGCAAGAAGCGTCCCTTTGCTGGCCGGAAACCGTCAGTCCTGTTTCGTAATGTCTTGAATCGAGAATTTAGGGCTACGGCTCCTGAGCAGAAGCTGGTGACGGATATTACGTATGTCCGGATTGGACATGAGTTTGCTTATCTCTCGGTGGTGATGGATCTGTATAACAACGAGATTGTGGCCTGGGAACTCTCCGAACGAAATGACTTAAAACTCGTTACAGACACGGTGAAGAAACTGAAATGTGGACCTACCTTGCTCCATTCGGACCAAGGGTTTCAATATACAACACAAAGCTATGCCAAGTTGCTTGAAGAGAAGAAGCTAACAGGAAGCCATTCCAGGCGTGGGAACTGCTATGACAATGCTTGTATTGAGTCGTTCTTCTCCCACTTAAAGACGGAGAAGTTGTATTTGGAGAAGCCTCAGAATCTGGAGCAAGCCATGAGCCAAATCACGGAGTACATTTTGTTTTACAACAAGGAACGTTTCCAAAACAAACTGGGCGACCTCTCCCCGATTGAGTTTCGGGAGAAAGTCGCCGCTTAATAAAATTTCTCTTTTTTTATTGTCTACTTGACGGGGCTATGACCA
>NZ_JAMBDM010000053.1:0-1519 GCF_025142895.1 Paenibacillus sp. p3-SID867 | reverse complement strand
TCATGTTCTTGTCCCCCGACATATATTCAGTTGTCGATTTTTTTTCTATCCCTAGATGTAGAACAAGGGAAAATGAAGATAACCTATCTATCGATACATCAGATACGCCTTCTATACGACGAGATTGGACGAGTTGACATACACCGTCTTCTGACCATTCTTAGTCTTAAAGTCGCCATTCTCCAACTTGTCTAAGAATCCTGTGGTGTGAGCTTCAAGCATGTCAATGAGGTGAACGATGTAAGCCCAAATGGTTACTGGCTTATCGGCAAATTCACCGTGATGTCCCAACTGAACCGAGATAATATCGTAATAAAACTTCTCGCCAAACGTCGTCACGATTTCATCTTTGTTTCTCATAGTGATCTCAGCACCAAAAACCCTGTGACTTATATAGGACAACTCTGTGTAAACACCATCTTCAATTTCTAACACCTTACCTATATCGTGAAGGATAATGCTCAGGTAGAGTAAATCAGCCCACGGAGCTAGTCGAGAATCATTTTCGATCAAGGTTCTAGCAAGACGAAGCATCTTCATCGTATGGTTCATCAAACCACCGATCTGAGCGTCATGCATCTTCGCACCCGCCCAAGTAACCTTGAATGGATCGAACAAATTTTCCTTCTGAAAAATGCCGAATAATAGTGTTGCAGCGGGCTGAGTGAGGTTAATTGTTACAAATTGCACGAAACTGTTGAAGACCGATTCCACATCTACTCGCTTGTAAAAGATATTGGTATCCGTTACACCGTGCTGGAAGTTTATTTCCGTTAATGTCAACTCGATTTTATCGTTGTAGGAATCAACATTGCCTTTAATCAAGGCAATAGCCCCTACAAGGTTGTTGATGTTGAAAATGTTCTGAAGGTACTCGTCCCAAATCTTGAAACCTATTGTCTTACCGTAGTAATGACAAGTACCGTATATAGGTGCCTTACTTGCCGCATCTGTCTTTGAAGTGTAATCAGTGATGTAGATAAGTCCGTTGATAATCTCCCCGTCTTTAACGCTACGCAAATCTATAGGTTGTATGTTTATCACTACTTAATCTCACCTCAAAAATATTGGTCATTTAAATAGTTCTATATCATCAATGCAAACCCCTTTTTATTCCGGGTATCCTGCCCGTTAGCTTAATGAATTGCATGGAAACATAGTTAGATACTTATCTAATCGGTAATCGGCTCATGTTCTTGTCCATTACGGCAGTCGGTACAAGTTCTTGTCTTCGACTCGGGACAAGAACTTGTACCGATAAAACAAAAAAGCCGCTATATTAGCGACATTCTATGGGATCATGTTCATGTCCCCCGACATGTATCTTCTGGAGCTGCATTAATTATCAGTTTTAAGTTACTATGCTAAGTCGTTGTTCTATTGTTCTTGTCCTCAGCTTTGGACAAGAACTTGATGACTTAAAAGAAAAAGTCGCTAATTTAGCGACTTTTAATGCGAAAACATCTATCTCAGTTCAGTCAGTGCCAGTTGAGAGTAAGCCTTCCCCCTCTCTAGAAGT
>NZ_JAMBDM010000052.1:0-2479 GCF_025142895.1 Paenibacillus sp. p3-SID867 | reverse complement strand
GGCGTGCGTGCACTCGTAATTGGAGCCGGGCCAATCGGACTTGGTGTCATGGCGATGGCGGCAGCTTCCGGTTCCGAGGTGGCCGCGATGGACGTGAATGCAGACCGTCTTGCCTTCGCCAAATCCTGGGCCAAATCAGTACATACCGTTCTTGCGACAGAAAGCTCGAAGGAGCGCCTGCTTGAATGGAACGATGGAGAACTGCCGTCCGTGGTCATCGACGCGACAGGTAACCTGCGTTCGATGACGGATGCATTCGGGCTGGTAGGGTACGGGGACTCGCTTGTTTACGTCGGACTCGTGAATAGCGATATTACGATTAACGATCCTGATTTTCATGCGCGGGAACTTACGCTTATGAGCAGTCGCAATGCTACACGGGAAGAATGGAAATGGGGCACGGGGATGAAATCGTTATCGCAGACGGTAACTTTCCCGCGGCTAGCCATACCGTTAGACTAATTCGTGCGGACGGTCATGGCATACCAGAAATGGTTTCCGCCCTATTACAGCTATTTCCGTTAGACCAATACGTAGAACGTCCGGTCGCCTTAATGGATCGGGTACCCGGTGATACGATCCAGACTCCAATTTGGCAGGAATATCGAAGAATCCTGGACGCTGGGGGTTATCGCGATACCACCTTCGAAATGCTGGACCGTTTCGACTTTTACGACCGTGCGAAGAATGCATACGCAGTTGTTGCAACAGGAGAGAGGGCGCAGTATGCGAACATTCTATTGAAAAAGGGAGTAATCAAGAAGTAACCATCCAGTATGAATACATGAATGTGAAGATTGTTCCGAATCAAAGAGTGCTGCCTCCGTATGAATGCGGAGTGCATGACAAACGGGGAGGCTATTTTGCATGCTTAAAATGGAAATTGCCAAAGGACCATATGAACCGACTTTCGAATCGCTCCGGAATTTCGAGTGCCCGGACTGGTTCCGCGACGCCAAGCTCGGTATCTGGTCGCATTGGGGTGCTCAATCGGTGCCGATGTACGGCGACTGGTACGCGCGAAACATCTACCTTGAGGGCTCTGACCAGTACCGATATCACATCCGACACTACGGGCACCCGTCGAAATTCGGTTACAAGGACATTATGCAGCTGTGGAAAGCTGAGAAGTTTGATCCGGAAGAGCTGATGGATCTGTAAGTGGCGGCGGGCGCCAAATACTTCGTGGCATAGGCTATGCATCACGATAACTTTTTTAACTACGACTCCAAGCTCCACAGGTGGAACTCGGTCAACATGGGTCCGCACAAGGATATCGTCGGACTCTGGAAGCAATCAGCCGTGAAGCACGGTCTGCCGTTCGGGCTGACCGAGCACCTGGGTGCCACGTTCAGCTGGTTCCACTCGAACAAAGGGCAGGACAAAGAAGGGCCTTATAAAGGTGTTCCCTATGACGGCAATGATCCACAATACGATGATCTGTACCTGCCGAATCGCGAGCACCATGACCCAAGCAAGTCGATGTACGGCCTCGATCCGTGGTACTCGCAGAACAAGTGGTGGCATCAGCGCTGGTACGACATCGTTAAGGAGGTTATTGACCTATATCAACCAGACCTCCTGTACTCGGATGGTGGGCTGCCCTTCCTCAACTGGATGGACAAATCGGATTTCAATCCGGGTCATCCCGATTATCAGGCGGGGGTGCATGCAGTTGCACACCTATATAACACGAGCGCGGCCCTGAACGGCGGCGTCAACAAGGCAGTTTACAACCAGAAGGATCGAAATCAAGAAGTATACAGCATTGGCATTATGGACATCGAACGCAGTCAGGAGCCAGACATCAAGCAGCTACCGATGAAGCATGGATAGAATGGGATACCCAAAGTAGGTGCCAGCTGTAAAATACGTAATCGTCCAAATGAAATAAGAGCAAATTTACTGAAATGTACGCCGCTTAGTCCAATGACCAAGGGGATAACATATCGCACGATTGGAATGAACAAACCAATACACATCGCCCAATTGCCGTGTTTATTCAGAATCAGTTCAGCCTTGATAAAGTGTTTGTTATGTTGAAATCTGTGTTTTATTTTTAGCCCAAATAACTTTCCTACATAATAAGCACTGGTAATGGCCGTTAATAGTCCTGATAAAATACAGAAGTAAGTGATCCATGAATTGATAACACCTGTGTGGCTCAAAATGGCACCGCTGATAAACGTGATCTCATTCGGGATTGGAATTCCGAACGGCCCCAGGGAGAAGGCAAAATAAAAAATCAGATAACTATACTGATTAAGAAGCTCTAAGATCGTATTACTGATCATTGTTCTATTTCCTCTCTTGTCGATATAGAAATCATAATGAAATGAACGATTGTCTGGAGGTGTTTTATTGGTACTCAGCCGGCAAACCCGTATTGGTATGTTATGGGGGGATTACCCATGGACTACAGCTCCAAAGAAAATGGGGAAATTGTGGAGTATGGGCAGGGTAGCCCGAGATGTTTCGC
>NZ_JAMBDM010000051.1:0-3650 GCF_025142895.1 Paenibacillus sp. p3-SID867 | reverse complement strand
CCATGTTCTTGTCCTCCAACAAGAACATGTACCGTTAAAGGATATTTATGGTTTACATATTAGATAGACAGAGGTTTTCTACCACATGCTACAATATAATTCATCATCGCAAACGCTTCAGAAGAATTACTGAACATTTCATATGCTTGCTTCATTTGTTCAAATTCTTCTAAAGTAATCACGCCTTTTTTATAGAATTGTACAAATCGATTAATATTAAGTTGTCTTTTAAATCCATCAATTCCATGCACATCACTATGCTGAATTACTGAATCAATATCAATTTCTATGTATCCACTTTTTAATAAGAGACGCGGTAAACTTCTACCTATCAATCGATTCCCACCTTTTAGTGCTACATAATCCGAGATTTTCTTTAAGATATTATGTAACAATGGTATTTCTGGATTAATCGTACCAAAAACCCCATCATCAATATCAATGATTACTAATCTCCCATTTGGCTTTAGCACTCGGTAAATCTCTTGTGATGCTTCTAGTGGATTATGTAAGTGGAGAAAAATTAATCTTGCAACTACAAAATCAAAGGAATTATCTGGTAGACCAGTATTGTAAATCGATGATTGCACAAAATTAATACGTTCAGATGGAACATCTCTAAGTAATGCTTTAGCTTGATCTTGTAATGTATGATCTATTTCTAGAGAGGTAATATGACTGTCTGGTAAACTATTAACTAATTGCTTGGTTACATATCCAGGACCACTCCCAACTTCTAATACGCACATACCATTTTTTAATCCATACCATTCTAACGTTCGAAATTCTTTTTTCCAACTCATCATTGCTTGTACTCTTAATCGCTCTACTTCCTCTTCAAAACCTAGAGCAGTGTTTTGGATATTATAAGTTGAACGCGTGTCTTTCATATATTTCCTCCAGTTTACGTTTGGATTTGCGGAGATTTCTTATAACGTCTTATCTACGAACTTCGTAAATAACTCCATATGTAGAGTATTCGCGAAATTAATGAACTACCCCTGCCGGTAGCTTAATAAATTAGATCAATACTTAAATATTTATCTAATCGGTAATCGGAACATGTTCTTGTCCTTTTCGGCAATCGGTACAAGTTCTTGTCCTTGGCTCGGGACAAGAACTTGTACCGATAACACAAAAAAGCCGCTAAAATAGCGACTTCCAATGGGACTATGTTCTTGTCCCTCGACACTTTTACCACGATTGTCGGAGGACAAAGGGTTTTCTTCAGGATTTTAGGGATCCTCTTACAGTTCGTTTTTGAGCAATGGTTTCATTTCTTTTCATTAAGTACAGTCCTTTCTTTTTTGTTTTACTATATAAACAAAAACTCGATATTTTATACACAATCTATGTAGCGAACATGTGCAACAATTTGCTGATCATCTGACTTTGTCCAGAAATTTGCAATACAGTTCTCTGGCCCGTAAATTTCGCTCACTATTTAGCTATTCTTCCCATTTAAACTCACCAAGAGCTCAATTCTCCGCTTTACCACTACTTATGATACGGTTCTCCGCGCTATCTGTAACGGCAAGTATTACGAAAATGAGGAAGCGCTGTTATGCTCCCTCATAATCTTCAACTCATTCCAATTCCAAAATTGACTCACCACTAATTATTGTGCCATTAACTTTCCCCTCGCAAATTTCTTTCATTGAGCCCGGCTTGTCAAAATTAAACACATGCATTGGCAGATTGTAGTCTCTAGCTAAGATGAAAGCTGATTGATCCATTACCTTCAAGTTATATTTTAAAACATCGTTGTAGTGAAGTGACCTGAACTTCCTTGCTTCTTTGTCGAACTTAGGGTCTGCATTGAGAACACCGTTCACCCCTTGTTTTGCTACTAACAATGCTTCACAATTAACTTCGATTGCCCTTTGAACGGAAGGGTAATCCGTAGTAACGTAGGGTTGCCCGTTTCCTCCAGCAAAAATTACTATGTAGCCCTTTTCCAGATGGTGAACTGCTCTTAGTCTGATGTATGGTTCTGCAACTGATGTAATAGGTATTGCTGTCATTACACGAACTTCTTTGTCTGTTTTGGCTTTAAGAACTCCTCGAAGCATCAAGCTATTAATAACAGTAGCAAGCGTCCCGATGTTGTCAGCTTCTGCTCTTTCTATTCCCCAGCTTTCCGCCATATTGCCGCGAAAAATATTCCCTCCACCTATAACTAATGATACCTCAACACCTAGATTTACAACTGACATAATTTCATTAGCAATATGGTCTAACCTTTCGGGCTCAAAACCAAATTCCGTGTTTCCGGCCACTGCTCCACCACTTAGTTTAATAAGAACTCTTTTGTACCTTGTCAAATTAACACCTCCGCGCAAATAAAAAACACTAAAGCAACGAATGCTTTAGTGTCTTAATGGAACGAGAATATGAAATTGTAACAATCGACTTATCATAAGCCTTCCGTTTCCTCCTCATATTCCCACCCCTTCCAGTAATTTTTCATCAATTCATTCTATACTGTGTGAGGGTAAAATGCAACACCGAAAGCGACAGGATTTCAACCATATATTAATTCCATGAGCACCTGATCTACGGGGCTATTTCTGTATCTTGAGGAGGTATTTATTTTGCGTATCATCGTTACGTGTCAGGATTTAAAATTGCTTCGGCACGCCAAAGCAATTCAACTGGAGCTCCTCGATCCTGTCCAAGATTACTTCAACCAACTAAGGGTCGAACTTGAAGACAAAGCTAAGGGCGAATTCCGCTTGGGCAGAGATGGCTACATTGTCGTTCTTGAAGCTGGAGACAACGTCTGTGACCTCGGCAACGTCGGGCTGAGCCCTAAAAGAGGCGGACTGCTGGGTAGTTGCCCCGAGTACGTCGAACTGCTCGACATAGGCGAAGGACTCCAGGCGTACAAAATCGCAGTACTGTACGACAACGACTACATGATGACGTTCTTCACGCAGGCCGGAGCGCATGACGAGGAGGTCGAACAATGGCTGAAAGACCAAGCGGAAAGAAACTGACGACAAACGAACTAATTCTCCAGAAACTGAAAGAAACGTTCGATCGGAACGAAAGCGTCACAGCCGACAGCAACTGGACGAACGCATGGATCATGCTTGCCGCGCTGAAGCCATTCTCCGACCATTTTGGAGAACATCCCCCATACCCACTGTCTGGTCGAAAGCAGACTCACCTCGTCCGCGTAGTCGATACTCATCTAATCGGTAATCGGCTCATGTTCTTGTCCTTTACGGCAATCGGAACAAGTTCTTGTCCCTCCGACACGTATATGTCGGGAGATTGTTACAATTGGCGTGTTTGCCACGATCAATCGGCAATGAATAAAAGTTCTTGTCCTCCGACATATGCAGGTGATTCAGAAACAACAACTAGCCAGGAAGAACGAGATGCCTTAGAACAAGGTAATCCGGATCTTTACTATAAGCTGACCACCGTTGATTTATATGCCTCAACATCACGCCTCCGAGTAAAGCCACCCTACGGTGGCCATTGTTACCGAGCGGTCAACTTCTTGAATGACATAAACAACTTAGGAAATCTCAACTTCAAGTTAAATTAAGGTGCGTGGTTTCGACGTCTTACGAGAAGAAAGCATCTATCTCAGTTCAGCCAGTGCCAGTTGAGAGTAAATCTTCCCCCTCTCTAGAAGG